>CAKZSH010000348.1 GCA_937918905.1 uncultured Saprospiraceae bacterium | reverse complement strand
GCTTGACGGTTCAATAATTTTGATTCGCGTTATATTGAACCGTCAAGCGCAGCGACCGTCCACCGTCCACCGTCTACCGTCAAGCGAAGCGACCGTCTTCCTCTACTTTTTATAGGAAATATCAAAATCATGTAATACAATATCCAAGATAGGATCAACCCCTTCTACATAACCTTCTTTCAAATTATAATCATAGAATTTGCCCATTTGGTGCCAATAGGAAGCCGTAAATCCTCCCCGCATTCCTTTCATCAAATCATAAAAAGGAGTATCTAATTCCTTTTCAATCATTTTAATCAAGAGCATCCCTTGCGTTTTGGTAAGATTTTTCAAAGGCTTTTTAAATTCTCTTTTGAGTTGTTTATATTTTTTTCGGAGATAACGTTTTCGTTTTCTTCTACCCATATTTTCGGTAGCATCTTCCACATCTTTAAAAATCCTTATCGCTTTTAAAGCATATGGATAAACTTTAGCTCCATAAAAACGATATTTTCGATATTTTCGACGATCTGCTCTATTCTTGAAATTTTTAGGTGAGGAAACTGAAATATCATCCAAATCAGCCATAATGATTGTATCATTTCCAGTAATATACGCCGTAAAAACGTGGCCTTCGATCGTTACTGATTCTTCTCTTGCCTCTTCTCCTTGTGCATTCAATCCTATGCCTAGCAACGAAAAAAAACTTAAAAATAAAATAATCCGTTTCATAATCTTCTCCTTAACTTATTAAAATTGTTTCTCCTAATTCATCTATTACACTCCAAACTCTATGCTATAAACGTAAAAAAGGAAGCAAAGTATCGCTTCCTTTTTTATTTTAAGTGTTTTTTAACGGTGGTCGGGCGTTCGCTTTGCTCACTTGACGGTGGACGGTCGCTGCGCTTGACGGTTCTATAATTTTGATTCACGTTATATTGAACCGTCAAGTGAGCAAAGCGAACAACCGTCTACCGTTAAATTGCTGATGTAAATTGTTTTAGAAAACGAACATCATTTTCAAAAAGCAATCGAATATCACCTATATCATATTTTTGCATAGCAGATCTTTCTATTCCAATTCCGAATGCAAAACCTGAATATTTTTTAGAATCTATACCACAGTTTTCCAAAACATTTGGATCAACCATTCCACATCCCAAAACTTCCAACCAACCTGTTCCTTTGGTCAGTTTTTTATTTTTCTCTGTTTCTGTTCCCAACCACACATCCATTTCTGCACTTGGCTCTGTAAATGGGAAATAACTTGGACGCAATCGAATATCTGTATCTGCTCCATACACCTCTTTTGCAAAATAAAGCAAGGTTTGTTTCATATCTGCAAAAGAAACATTTTCATCCACATACAAACCTTCAACCTGATGGAACTGACAATGCGAACGTGCAGAAATCGTTTCATTTCGATATACCCGTCCTGGTGCAATGATTCGAATAGGAGGTTGTTGGCGAGTCATTACTCTCGACTGAACTGACGAAGTATGCGTACGCAACAACATCTGAATACTATTTTTTAAATAAAAAGTATCTTGCATATCTCGTGCAGGATGATCTTCTGGCGTATTCATCGCTGTGAAATTGTGCCAATCATCTTCGATCTCACGGTCTTCCGCTACCACAAATCCAATTCGAGAAAACACATCAATAATATGATTCATCGTAATCGTTACGGGATGATGCGCCCCCAAGGTCATAGGCTCAGGGGGTGCTGTCAAATCAAGGTCTTGACTACTCGCATCCTCAGCTGCAGATTCTGCGGCATCTTTTAGACTTTGAAATTTTTGCTCGGCAGATTGCTTTACTGCATTCACCAATTGACCGTATTCTTTTTTACGTTCATTTTCTACGTTTCGAATTTCTCCAAATAATGGTTTCAAAACATTTTTAGAACCTACAAATCGAATACGGAACTTTTCAATCTCTTCTTTATTAGAAGGACTTGCCGTTTCTATCTCTGATTTAAATTGATGTACTTTTTCGAAAATCTCTGCTGACATGATTGAGTTAATTCTGAATGAATAATTTTGAATTTTGAATAATTCGAAAAAAAAAAATTTCGCTCCAAAATTTCAAAGTAAAAAAATAAAGTGCAAAGGTAAGATATTGAAGGGAAAAATGGAATGGGAAGAAGGGAAAAAGGGAAGAAGGGAAAAAGGGAAAAAGGGAAAAAGGGAAGAGGGATTTACGAATTGAGAAGTTTTGACAATCCCTAATAGAAGTTGACCGTTTTTCAAAATTATTCGACACACTTCTCAAATCTTAAATCCGTCTTCCCTTGTTCCCTTCTTCCCATTATCCTATTTTTACCAAAAAAAACATGCTAATCAAAAATATAAAAACCCTCGTAGGTGTCGATGAAGATTTTTGCAAAATAAAAAAAGGGGCAGCAATGAAAATTTTGCCCACCATTGAGAATGCTTGGTTATTATTGGAAAAAGATAAAATTGCTGATTTTGGAAAAATGGAAACTTGCCCTGACCGAGATGATGAAATAATTGATGCTACTGGAAAAATGGTTTTTCCATCATGGTGTGATTCTCATACACATTTGGTTTTTGCTGGAAGCAGAGAAGGAGAATTTCGAGATCGTATAGAAGGACTTTCTTATCAAGAAATCGCACAACGTGGTGGTGGTATTTTAAACTCTGCAAAAAAATTAAGAAATACTCCTGAAGAAGTTTTGTTAGAAAATGCATTTCAAAGATTGGAAGAAGTCAAAAATTTTGGAACAGGTGTCATCGAAATCAAAAGTGGTTATGGACTTTCTGTAGAAAGTGAGTTGAAAATATTACGAGTTATTCAAAAACTAAAAGCCATTTCCTCTCTAAAAATAAAAGCGACTTTTTTGGGAGCACATGCTGTCCCAATGGAATTCAAAGAAAACAGAGAAGGCTATATTCAATTGATTATCAAGGACTTATTGCCTCAAGTTGCTGATGAAGGATTGGCAGATTACATTGATGTTTTTTGTGAAAAAGTTGCATTTTCTCCAGCAGAAACGGAGCGAATTATGGAGGCAGGATGGAAGTACGGATTAAAGCCAAAAATCCATACCAACCAATTTAATTGTATGGGAGGCATTGAAGCAAGTGTAAAGCATAATGCCATTTCTGTCGATCATTTGGAAGTGGTGAATGATGCGGAAATCGAATGTCTAAAAAATTCTAATACCATTCCAACATTACTTCCTTCGGCTCCTTTTTTTATTAATGACCATTTTCCACCTGCTCGAAAAATAATAGATGCAGGATTACCTGTCGCATTAGCAACTGATTTTAACCCTGGTACAACTCCATCAGGTCGAATGTCTTTTGTAATTTCTTTGGCATGTATCAAAATGAAAATGCTACCTGAAGAAGCCATAAATGCTGCAACAATTAATGGAGCTTATGCTTTAGAATTACAAAAAGATTATGGAAGTATTGCAAAAGGAAAAGTGGCCAATGTTTTTATTACCAAACCTATTCCTTCGATTGCTTTTTTGCCTTATGCTTTTGGAAGTAATTTGGTGGAGACTGTAATTTTGAATGGGAAGGTTGAATAAATAAGATTCAAAATTATGGATGAAGGATGCCCTTTTTACGTAAAACTAATTTGGAAGGAAAACACGTTTTCCGACTATCTTGAGTCCTTAATCCATAATTTTGAATCTTATTTTCAATTTTGATTGTTTTTGGCAAAATAGTTGAAAAATAGATAGTATATCCCTCCCTCAACACGTAGCCTACCATGAACTAATTATCAAGAAAAAGTGTGTATTTGCCTATTATTTAGCATAATATTGAGGCAATATTTGAAGGTAAAAATCGTTCTTAATGCGACTTTAAAGGGCGATTTGGACGGATATATATTTTGCAGTTCATTATTTGCAAAATATCTGTCAAAACCTACAAATCTATGGTAATAAAGGGCAGCTAATTTTTCTCTTACATACTCACTATTTTCGAACGGTATATCCTGATAACAACCATAATAATCTATCAGAAGATAAATCCTCCATTCCTTTAATCTAAATTAGAATTGTTCACTACCTATTCCTATTTTTGCACCTTCAAGTGCGAATGATATTTAGTAAAAAATTTAACCGATACGAATCCGCATGGTTTTAAAAAATAATACTACAAAAATGTTGAAACGATTATTCCCGATTGCCTTGTTTTTGTTGATTGCCAATTTTGGGTTTTCCCAAACTCCTCGGCCTTCACAAATTTCAACCATCCCTTCTCCCAATCAATTTAGTTTTGCTTGTACAGGAACTCAAGATGCAGGAACGGTGTCCTTAGGCCCTTTTGTGGGTTCTAGTAATGATGTTACCCTAAGTAACCCAATGTATCTTTGTCTTGGTGACCAAGTACAAATTACACATAATGGTGATGAAAATTTATCGGGTGATCCCGACCCTAATACTCCAGGTGGAATTGGATATGCATTTTATAGTTGTGCTCCCACAGTCACAGGAGATGAGTTAACTGATATTACCACAACTGATCCTTGTATATATCAAAATCCTGTTTTTATGGGGCCACCAAATATTCCAATAGGTGCTACAAATATTTGGATCGCAGCAACAGCGTCCAATGATGTAACCATCCTCAATAATGGTGGTCTTCAGGATGGATTTAATGGAGGAGCTCCAGTACAATTTTGGTATGCTCCTATTACTTTTGATGCCCTTGGAGCAAGTGGAGTAGAAGCTATACATGAAGAAGTGGGTGCGTCTGGTACTTGTGTCAATGCAAGAGTGGATCAAGCATTTTCGGTAGTTTATCTTAATGAAATAAGTATTACAAATGAACTCAACTCCTTTGTAGATAATGAGGGAAATACAATTACCTGTGGAGGTTCATTTACTGTATCAGGAGGATTGCCTGAATTTGATCCTTCTGTAGCTTATAATATTTCAATCACAAGAGATGGAAATCCTATGGATATGGGTACAGTAGTGAGTGGAAGTGCAAGCAATGGCGAAAATGTAGAATTTACAATTAATGTACCTGGAGTTTATAATATTTCAATTACAGATGGAAAAGGATGCCCTGCTAATACTACAATTGATATCACGGGTTGTCCTGCGGTAGAAATGAGTGTTGGTGATGAAACAGCTACTCCAGGTTCTGTAGTTTGTGTACCTGTAACGGTTGTAGATTTTGATGGAATTGAATCTTTTCAATATACAGTAGAATGGGACCCTGCAATTCTTCAATTTCAAAGTTTGAATGCAGTAGCCCTTGACCAAATTGATTTTGTATTTAATGCAGGAGTAGGAACTTTAACTATTTCATATTTAAGTGATATTCTAAATCCTCAGCCAGTTACTTTGACAGATGGAACAGTCGCTTTCGAGATTTGTTTTACTGTAGTAGGACCAGTTGGTTCTATGTCTCCTATAGACATTACAGGAAGTTTAACAACCATAGATGTCAATTCAGGTCAAGTAGGTTTAATAGCAAATAATGGTTCTGTTACTGTAGTGAATGTTGGAGCATTTGATATTGATGTTACTGGAACTGATCCTTTATGTGCGGCAGAAGCTAATGGAACTTTTACCGTAACTGTAAATGGAACTGGAGATGGAGTCGCTCCTTATTCTGTCACTTGGGCAGAGGTAGGAAATGTTGCAAACAACGGAACACTTGGTCCTATCGCAGCCAATAGTAACGAAACACAATCAGGACTTGTAGCAGGAACTTATGCTTTAATCATTTCTGATTCAAGTGTACCTGCTATAACAGATTTGGATACCATCACTCTTACAGACCCTCCGAGTTTAGGAGCAAGTATTACTTTTTCAGAACCTATTTTATGCTTTGGAGATTTAGGTGAATTTACTGCCAATGTTATTTTAGGTTCAAGTATAGTTGCTAACCCAGGCCCCGAATATGAATTCCTTTGGTCACCTGGAAATGTTACAACTCAAACTATTGCTGTTGATCCAACTTTGGGTGCTTATGGTGTTACTATTACCAATGCAAATGATTGTGAAGCCATAGCCGTTACCACACCTGCTCAACCCGCAGCACTAACTGTGAGTTTATCAGTAACAGATGCAGCCTGCTCAGGTGTCAACAATGGACAAATCGTTGCTTCTCCTATGGGCGGTACGGTAGCAGGAGATTATGAATATGAATGGAGCACTACACCCGTACAAACTACTCAAACTGCAACTAACCTTGGTATCGGCTCCTATACAGTAACTGTTACTGATGATAATAATTGTGAAACTATTGTTACAGAAGATGTAGGCGGTGCAACTATTCTTGTTGCCAATGCGGCGATCCAAAATGTAACTTGTAATGGATTAGATAATGGAGAAATTGAATTTAATCCAACAGCTATCGGAATAGATAACGGAGGTTATACCTATCAATGGTCGCCTAATGTTTCAGGTACTAATAATGCAACAGGTCTCGCACCTGGAACTTTTACAACTACTATAACAGATGCTTTGGGTTGTAACATTGATACTACAATTACAATTATAGAACCTACAACTCTCGAGATAGTGGGTATGGTAGCGACTACTGATGAAACTTGTATTGGAGGAGGTAGTGATGGAACTGCAACCGTAACAGTTACTGGTGGAACACCTTCAGTTACAAATGGTTATACTTTCTCTTGGAATTGTTGTCCTACGGAAACTTCAAATATGGCAACAGGGATTCCTCAAGGAGATTATACTATTACGGTATTGGATAGTTTGGGATGTAGCACATTTGCGCCATTTACTATCAATCCTCCTACGCCACCTACGATCACTTCGTTTGACTCAATGAGTGTAAGTTGTCCTACAACTGCTGATGGAGAATTAACGGTAAATGCTATGATTGGAAATGCTGCGATTGATAATTACTCGTGGACATTGCCTGATGGATCAACTGCAAGTGGTCAAACTATTTCTAATCTAGCTGCTGGTACTTATACTGTGACTGTCACTTCTGTTGATGGTTGTGAAGTTACTGGTTCAGCTACTTTATTTGCTCCTGCTCCTTTAGTAGTTACTGCTCCAGCTTCACCTGCCAATCCATCTTGTAATGGTGCTTCAGATGGAACTGCAACCGTTCTAACGTCAGGAGGTACAACTCCTTACAGTTACCAATGGTCAGATGATGCAGGTAATTCAACCAATGCAGTTGTCCCTAATCTTAGCGCAGGAACTTATTTTGTTACAGTAGTAGATGCAGAAGGATGTGACCAACAAGTTGTGGAAGTGGTTTTAGTTGATCCTCCTGTAATTGACATTGTTTTTACTGATAGTACATTTGTAAGTTGCCCTGGACAAGTAGCCAATTGTGATGGTACAGCTATGGCATTGGCATCAGGTGGAACGCCTGGCCCCAATACGTCGTACACTTTTATTTGGGAATCAGGAGAAGTTACAACTGGAATGAATGGAATGGCAAGTCAACTCTGCGAAGGCTTTCAACTAGTTACCGTTCAAGATGCTAACAACTGTGCAAGTATTGATTCCGTATTTATTGGTGCACCTGCTCCAATTGCACTCAGCCCTGATACTGAACTAACTCAACCTACTTGTAATGGCGATGCTGATGGTTCAATAGATGCATTAGCAATAGGTGGAACACCTGGTTATATGTATGATTGGGGCGGTGGAAATACTGATCCTTTATTGGATAATATTACAGCCGGATCCTACCCTATAACTATTACTGATTTTAATAATTGTACATTTGAAACAACGATTGATCTTGGTGAGCCTGACGTTTTTCTAGCTACTATAAATATTGATAGTACTAATAACATCACTTGTAATGGCGAACAAGATGGACAAATATATATTAATTATACAGGTGGAAATGGCCCTGCCATTACTTATGATTGGCCAGGCAATATCGCACCTACTACCTCTAATATAGCTAGTGGATTAAGTGCAGGAACTTACATCGTAACTGTTTCTGATTCCAAAGGTTGTGAAGATATTGTTCAGTATACCGTTACTGAACCTATTCCAATTTTTGCAGTTATTCCTACTCCTTTACCTCCTCTTTGTAATGGCGAACAAACCTTAGTTATGGTCGATACTGCCGCTGGTGGTACAGGTGGTCCTTACTTTTATAATATTGATGGAGGCCCTTGGCAAAATATTGAAAACGTAATTAATGTCTTTGCTGGAGACCATATCATTAACATTCGAGATGGCGCAAATTGTGAAGTAGCTTATCCTTTATCAATCTCTGAACCTCCTCCAATCACCGTAGACTTAGGGCCTGATGTAGAAATACAATTAGGAGAATCATATCAAATCAACGGTTCAACCAATGTAGCACTAAGCTCAATTGATACGATAATATGGACACCTGCTATCTTTGATTCAGTTTCATGCGTGGGTTGTCTTAATCCTATCGTTTCGCCGCTTGATAATACACTATATACTGTAGAGGTATTTGACGATAAGGGATGTAATGGAAATGCAAATATTTTAGTAGAAGTTGATAAAAATCGAAATGTATTTATTCCCAATGTATTCACACCTAATGGTGACGGATTCAATGATATATTCCAAGTGTTCTCTGGGCCAGGAGTAACTCAAATTAATTATGTCAAAATATTTGACAGATGGGGAGAAGTCGTTTACGAAGCTAATAATATTTTCCCTACTCCTTTTGAAGATTTTGATAATAGTTGGGATGGAAAATTCAAAGGTAGAATAATGAACCCTGGTGTTTTTGTTTATTTAATTGAGGTGACCTTTGAAGATGGAATTACATTGTTATATCGAGGTGATGTGACTTTGCTTCATTAATATTCAATTCAACTTAAATTAAAAAATCCCGAATTTTCGATAGTGAAAATTCGGGATTTTTTTTTGTCTAAAATGATGGGTAGTTGGTTTAATAGTAAATTAGTTTATTGGTTTAATTAGGTGATTATTCATCTAATCAACCCTCTCCCATGCCTTTTCCAAATCCACATTAATCGCACTTTTCCATTTTTTCTTTGGGTTCTTTTTAATCTCTTTCAACAATTTTAATTGTCTTGGAGAAAGATATTTATCTGGAGATTGACGACTCCCAATTTTTGCATTGACCTTTGTAGCTTGTAATTGAGTCATTGGAATAAAACGATAGACCGAATTAGATAAATAATATTTAGGTTCTTTGTCCATTCGGAATTTTGATTTCTTTTCCATCAAACTAAAATTAGAATCTTTAGCCGCTTCTACTAATTTTACTTTTGAGATCAAAATCGGATTATATTTTACTTCCACTACTTCATGTCCATTTTTAAATCCAGGTTGAGTCTCCACTACACCATCCATACTTCCTAATTTCTTTTCACCAGTCCAAAAACAATACATTGAAAAAGTAGCAGTTTCCATACCACTCGCTTCTGCCTCCAAAGATTGTTTCAATAAATCCAAATAAGTTGGCACTTCTTTTTCCGCAGCTTGCAAGGCAAATACCATCGCGTGAACAATTCCTAATTTTGAATAATTACCATTGACTCGTTGAATCAAATTTTTCTTTTCCGCATTTACAATTCTAACCACAGGATTGTTCCATGAAGGCTCACCATAATATTTGAGTACCTCCGCATCTTTTCCTTTTTTGTTATTAAAAATAGCGACAGGGACAAAAAGGGTTTCGATTGCTTCTACGATTTGGGGATGGCTCAATACATCATTTCCGTAATTCCGACAAGTGGAACATCCGGGGACTTCTTGAAATAAAAGAAAAACAGGTTTGTTTTCTTTTTCCGATTTTGTAAGACCTTTGTTAAAATCTCTTTCCCATTTCACTTTTCCAAGTTCTTCAGGTTGAGTATTTTCTTTTGTAAATGTTTTACCCTGTATACTATCATTAGGTTTGAATGCAAAAAATGACAATATACTTGCGAATAAAACCAAAGAGGTTATTTTTATTTTTGGATATTTCATGTTATTTTTTTTCGGTGGACGGTGGACGGTAGACGGACGTTCACTTCGTTCTCTTGACGGTTCGAATAATTTTGAATACACGTATTATCGAATCGTCAAGAGAACGAAGTGAACGACCGTCCACCGTCCACCATTTTTTATTTATACTTCGTTTTTAAAATATCTTTAAAAACTTTCATTACCTTTTCTACTTTCGGACGGCTTACATTATAGACATAACTTTGTCGAGGATTAATCTCATAATAGTTTTGATGATATTCCTCTGCCACCCAAAACTCTTTATAATCCGAAACTTTTGTAACTATATTGTTATTAAAAGTGGAGGCATTCAATGCTTCTATCTTTTTATCAATTAATTCCTTTTGTTCTTTATTTTGATAAAAAATATGAGAACGATAAGATTCCCCAATATCATTTCCTTGGCGATTCAACTGAGTAGGATCATGTGCCACAAAAAACACATCCAACAATTTATCAAAAGTAACCACCTCAGGGTCAAAATAAATTTGAATAGCTTCCGCATGTCCAGTTGTTTCTGCACAAACTTCTCGGTAAGTAGGATGCTCTGTATGCCCACCTGAATATCCACTAATCACATCCACTACCCCATTGATTCTTTCAAAAGATGCTTCGGTACACCAAAAACATCCGCCTGCAAACGTAGCAACAGAATATTTTTCGTAGCCTTTGTCTTTTATATAATTTTCGATTTTGGGGTTTTTGTCCTTTTTCATCGTTGGAGTATTTCCATTTTTTTGGCTACACCCCATAGTTGCAAAAACAGTAAGAATTATAATAATCATTAATTGTTTCATAAGTTATTTTTTAAGTTCTGGAACAAAGATAAGTTTGAAGTATAACAAAAACATCACAAAAGGGTTTTGTTTTATAGATACTTGAAGAATCAAAATTGCATTATTCAATAAATATTCATTCTTAATTATTCATTGTCCATTATTTCGTATCTTTGATAAAATTAAAATCATTTAAAGATGAGTGTACCAAGAGCAGAAGATGCAGTTATCCAAGAGGTGTTAGGAATCTTTTCAAAACACTTGGAGAATAATAATTTTAGAAAAACGCCAGAACGTTTTGCTATCCTTGAAGAAATATATCGTCGAGACGACCACTTTGATGCAGAGGCATTATATATCCATATGAAGAATCAAAACTATCGGGTGAGTCGGGCGACAGTCTATAATACCTTGGAATTATTAGTGAATTGTGATTTGGTTAAAAAACATCAATTTGGTAAGAACTTAGCACAATACGAGAAATCTCATGGTTACAAACAACATGACCATTTGATATGCGTTGATTGTGGAAAGGTATTAGAATTTTGCGACCCACGTATTCAACAAATAAAAAATATGATGGGTGAATTATTAAAATTTAAAGTAGTTGACCACTCCCTTAATCTCTATGGCAACTGCGACGGTGCCTGCCCAAAAACACAAAAATAAATGTTATGATAATTGGTTCTTTGCCATATCCTACGATTTATCAAAGAACATGATTTTTGAGGGAAATGATGTAACAATCTTTTTTTTTCAAAGTTACATTCTAAAGAACCTTCATTTAAACAAAAACTAAACTTCAGCCCATGTCCCACACTTTCTCAGAACACGATGGACACATCCAAATTCTACAAGTCAACAGTCTCCTCAACGAGTATGATAATAAATCCATCATGCAAGAAGTCGAAGAACGCATTAGTAATGGATGGAATAAATTTGTCCTTGATCTTTCCCTTATGGATTTTATGAATAGCGTCGGTCTAAATTTTTTAATTTTTATGTTAAAAAAATCCAGAAATTCAGGCGGCCAACTTGCTGTTGCTAATGCCTCAGAACAGGTGGTTAGTTTATTGGAAGTAACAAAATTGAAATCTATGTTTGATTTGGAATCTTCCGTAGATGATGCCACCAAAAAGTTAGAAAAGTAAGTTAAGTGATGAGTGATAAGATGAAAAACTTTTCCACATTACTATCAAATCGCTTTAAAAACCCTTTTCAAAATTAAATAAGTCGTATATTCGCATTTAATTATTTACGAATAATTAAAAACCTAACAGACCAAATGCGTTTGTTAGGTTTTTAGTTTTTAAAACAACTTCGCGGAATACGACAACACAAGATTTGTTGTGTCCACAAACAAAACTATTTCTATTATGAAAGTTGATGTCATACTAGGTCTTCAATGGGGAGATGAAGGTAAAGGCAAAATCGTAGATTACTTGGCTAACAATTATGATATTGTAGCAAGATTTCAAGGCGGTCCAAATGCTGGACACACTTTGAAATTTGATGGTAAAAAATATGTATTGCATACCGTCCCCTCTGGAATTTTTAGAGAAAACTTACTTAACGTAATTGGTAATGGTGTCGTCATCGATCCCATCACTTTAGAAAAAGAAATCAAAAACTTAGAAGCCGCTGATGTGGATTATAAAGATCGACTTTTGGTAGCTCGTAAAGCACATTTGATTTTACCTACACATCGCTTAATGGATGCCGCTTCGGAAGCCGCCAAAGGGAAGGCGAAAATTGGTTCTACCTTAAAAGGTATCGGCCCTACTTACATGGACAAAACTGGTCGGAATGGAATCCGAGTAGGCGATATTAATTTACCTAACTTCAAAGAACGTTACAAAGCGTTGCGTAAAAAACATATGAAGTTAGTTCAGATATACCCAGATATTGATTTTGATTTAGAAGCAGAAGAGGCTCAATGGTTTAAGAGTTTGGAAGTTTTGAAAAACTTAAAACATGTAGATGGAGAGTACTTTGTGAATAAAGCATTGAAAGATGGGAAAAGAATTTTGGCAGAAGGTGCGCAAGGTTCAATGTTAGATATTGATTTTGGAACATACCCATTTGTGACTTCTTCCAATACTGTAACTGCTGGAGTTTGTAATGGTTTAGGAATTGCCCCTTCCGCTATTGGAGAGGTAATTGGAATTACTAAAGCATATTGCACTCGAGTAGGTAGTGGTCCATTTCCAACGGAGCAAGAAAATAAAATTGGTGAATTCCTTCGATCAGAAGGTGGTGAATTTGGAGCAACAACGGGTCGTCCACGTAGATGTGGTTGGATTGATTTGCCTCAATTGAAATATACCATTATGCTCAATGGAGTAACTCAATTGGTCATGACCAAAATAGATGTACTCAACAATTTCGAAACGCTCCAAGCATGTACTCATTACCAATATCAAGATGGTGTTCATGACCAACTTCCTTATGATATTAATAATATCAAGGTAGTTCCATTGTACAGCAGTCATGATGGATGGCAAGAGTCATTGGATGGTATTATGGATTTCGATAAATTACCTGCAGCTGCAAAAGCTTTTGTAAAAGATATTGAGGATGCATTGGAAGTGCCTATTACGATGGTTTCGACTGGGCCAGAGCGAAAGAAATTAATTTTAAAAGAAGCGAAAGAATTGATTAGTTAATACGATTGATAAATTCGTTTTTTATATAAAAATAAAAAAGGTGAATGGTAGAAATGCTATTCACCTTTTTCTTTTCCCATACTAACGGCTACAATAACATTGATAAGAAATAAAACCCAACTCAATATTAATGTGGGAGCGAAAATTTCTATTTTAAAAGGGAATGGAATTATTATTAATGCAACTATGGAAGCGATATGTAACAATAATAAAACAAATGAAAATTGATATTTTTTTAATTGCATAATCATATATACCATTGGGAAAATGGTAAACCAATAGACGCTATAAAAAGGATGCAAAGGATTATATAAATCATAAATTACTTTACTCCATTCTGTTTCATACTGGCTGATATCCACTCCTCCCCCTTCAATATTTTGATAATATTCTACAACTAAATATATAACACTTAGTGCAATAAAAATGAAATAGCCTTTTGTAATTATGAAATTTTTCATTTTATTTTAGAGAAAAAACAAAACCACCAAATGCGCTTTGGTGGTTAGTATTTTTTTAAAGTTTTTGAACATAAGTAGTGATTTTTTAAATCAAAATCATCCCGAAACTTCGGGATGATTTTGATTTAAAATTTATTCCTTCTCCGCAATCACGATATACTGAAAATCCAATAACTGGTCATTCGTATAAATATGCTTAAACCCTGCTTCCTCCAATTGGTTCTCCACTTCATACAAAGGAAGTCTTTCATCTGTAGGTGGGAATATTTTAGGTAACTTTTTCATTTTATAATCTACGATACAAATTCTCCCTTTTGTCTTCATTCCTTTTTTTACGATTTTCAAATAATCAATTTTATTTTCAATAAAAGGGTAAGTGTTAGAAATAAAAACTAAATCTACTTCTTCATCTTTTAGGTTGGGATTATCAGTAGATACCAAACGAAGTTCTAATTTATCTTTTGTTTTTTTATCAAAACCAGTAGCAGCATCCAAATTACTTTGAATCGTATCTAACTGACTTTGTTCAATCTCGATAGCAATTACTTTTTCTGTTGGGGAAGCCATAAATAGAAAAGAAAAATATCCTGTCCCTGCTCCAATATCCGCAACCACTTTACGATTCAAATTGCCAAGACATCGAAGAACATCGTTAGGCTTTTGCCAAGTACTCCGAACAGACATGTCACTTGGCTGGACTAAAGGTTTATCAATATCAGTAGGTTCTTTTGGATATTCATGACCTGTAATCAAGTCATTATCATTTCCATTATCATATTCTCCAACACATGAAAAAGTCATTAAAATTAAAGCCAAAAGGAAGGTGTAGATTATTCTCATTAAAATTATGTTTACGTAAAGGTAACTATTGGATTTGGGATTTTGAGTATTAGGTATTAAGATTTAACATAATGATATGAGGAATAAATCCTTTTTTAATAAAAAATATCACAATACCCAATACTCATAATCCCAAATCTAAACTTCATAAAGGTATTTAATTTTCATAAATCGCCAACATCAATTTTTCCATTTTTTTACGTACTTCGGAGCTTTTGCAAGTGAAATTATTTGCAATCATAGAAAAACTAAGCAGTTGCCCTGATTTCGTTTTCATATATCCCGTATAGGATCGTACCCTCTCCATACCTCCACTTTTTGCAAACACTTTTTCTTCCGCAACAGTTCCTCGCAACAAATATTTCATAGAACCTGACCGAGCGGAAACTGGTAGTGAACGCTTAAATGCATCTGCAATATTTTTATCTTGAATAAAAATTCGAATCGCTTGAGCCATTTGAAAACTAGTAGCAGAATTCATTGGCGATAATCCACTTCCATCCAATAAAAAGAATCCCTTTGTATTCATTTTATTTTTTTCTAAATAATCATAAACTGCTTTGAGTCCTCCTTCGGGCGTACTATCGTTGTTTATTTTTTTCCCTATCATCCTTAACATTGCTTCACAATAAAGGTTAACACTTTTCATATTAGTTTTAAAAACTATCTCTCGAAGATTAGGAGATTGATAAGTAAAAATTGTAGATCGTTGGCCTTCCTTATTTTCTTGATTTCTTTTATAGTCAAAATAAGATGAGGTTAATTTAGAAGTTTCAATTCCGTTTTTTTCCAAAACATCAGCTAAGTAATGTGCAGTAAAAAATGGAGGGTCAGGGATAGAACCTTTAATTGTAAATGTCTTGTTACCAACTGGTATCGTTCCTCTGATATATCGAGTGTAAGCGTATGGTGCTCCAAAAATATAAGCATTGTCTCCGCTTCCTTTTACATCTGATTTTACTTCATTTAACAATAATAAATTAGGAATGGTGGGTCGAATTTTAATCACTTTTGGAGTAGCACCTAATTGACTAACTTGTTGGAAATCAATAAAATACATATTCTCCTGAATATTCAATCCATGTGCTCCTGAGCCATAATAATTTCCCAAATCTTCCCAAAGCCATTTGTTACCAACTACCTCCGTATCAAAGTAAGAACCATCGCCTATGATGTATCCATTTATTTTTTTGATCCCTGCTTTTTTTATTGCTTCGGCAAATTTTTGCATGACAACATCTAGCTTTTCAGCTTTATCAAAATGATGAGAACCTATGGTTGGATCGCCATATCCTTTGATATATAAATTACCTTGAAGCGTTCCGTTTTCATCAATATTGCCATCATGTTGCAACTCCGTTTTGAATCGAAAGTCTTCTCCTAAATAATGTAAAGCTGCGGCAGTTGTTATTACTTTTAAAGATGACGCAGGAGTTGTTCCTAAATTAGATTGATGCCCCGCAATTAATTTCCCACTTTCGACATCTACAATACTTACGCTAATTCCACCATATTTAAAGGCAGGATCATTTGCGAAGGTCTCTATTGCGTTCGTTAATCTTTGAGAAAAAACATTTGGTAGAAAAAGAGTGAGTAAAATGATGGTAAACGTAAACCGATTCATACTTTTGATGTTTTAAATGAATGTTCTACAGCTTTAAAGTAAGACGACTTTTTAAGTCGTCTTACTTTAAAGCTGCGAATCGTGCAAAGATAAAATAAATCCGATTCAATAGAATTCAATCGAATTAAAATATTATTAAATTTTAGATATGTCCAAACCATCTTTTTCGTGGTTACTCCAAATGGCTTGGAGAGATAGTCGTCGCAATCTCGGAAGGTTATTGTTATTTATTTCTTCTATTATTATTGGGATTGCTGCCTTGGTGGCCATCAATTCTTTTAGCGAAAATCTTCAAACAGATATTGACAATCAGGCACAATCATTATTAGGTGCGGATTTAAGAATAGAAATCAATCAGCCTCTCCCCGATTCACTTGCGAAAGTACTTAATGATGCAAGTCTGAAACAGGCTTCTAAAATCAATTTTGTTTCGATGGCTACTTTTCCTCGAACGGGCGATACTCGACTTTCTCGAGTTACAGGTTTAGAAGGTGATTACCCTTTTTATGGAAAAATAGTTACCACCCCAGCAAGCGCTGCAAAAGAATTTCAAAAAGGTAAAAAGGCATTAGTAGATAAAACTTTACTGGTTCAATTTCAAATGTCTCCAGGTGATTCCATTAAAATTGGAGAAGTAACATTTGAAATAGCAGGACAACTGGACAGCGCACCTGGTGCTGCTGGAATAGCTTCATTTGCAGCGCCTTCTGTCTACATTCCGATGTCATATGTAGCGGCTACAGAATTAGTTCAAATGGGAAGTTTGATTGAATACGATCATTTCTATCTTTTTGATAAAGGAGTTGATGTTGATGAATTTCGAAAGGATATGAGAGATGATTTTCGATTGGCAAGTATCAGAAGTGAAACGGTACAAACTCGAAAGGAGAATTTGAGTGAAGCATTTTCATCTGTCAATTCATTTCTAAATTTGGTCGGATTCATTGCCTTATTATTGGGATGTATTGGAGTCGCAAGTGCAGTACACATTTATATCAAAGATAAAATTTCAACAGTTTCGATTTTACGATGTTTGGGGGCAAGTGGTCGTCAGGCATTTTTAATTTATTTACTACAAATTATGGCCATGGGATTGATTGGCTCATTTGTAGGAGCATTGTTGGGAAGTGGAATTCAGGTTCTATTACCTGCTGTTTTAAAAGACTTTTTACCATTGGATGGGGTGAGTGCTAATATTTCGACAATGGCCATTGGGCAGGGTGTTTTAACGGGTTTAAGTATCGCTATTTTATTTGCATTGTTACCACTTTTGAGTATTCGGAAAATTTCTCCTTTACGAAGTTTGAGGGCCTCTTATGAAGGTGATGTCTCTGGAAGAGATCCTTTGCGGTGGTTCGTTTATATATTGATTTTCTTATTTGTTGCAGGCTTTACTTTTTTTCAGACAGGAAGTATTATTCAGGGAATAATTTTCCCTATTGCAATTGGCGGAGGTTTATTGTTATTAGCAGGAATTGCTAAGTTGTTGGTATGGTCAGTTCGGAAATTCTTTCCTACGAGTTGGAGTTTTGTATGGCGACAAAGTATCGCCAATTTATACCGACCCAATAATCAAACTTTGATTTTAATTGTTTCTATTGGTTTGGGAACTGCGTTTATTTCAACGTTATTTTTTACCCAAGATATTTTGCTTCAGCAGGTAGAACTCACCGGTAGTGACAACCAACCCAATATGATTTTATTCAATATTCAAACGAAGGATAAAGATGGTGTTGCGGACTTGACAACGGCTAACAATTTACCTCTCATTCAACAAGTTCCTTTGGTCAATATGCAATTGGAAACCTTGGATGGAATAAATAAATATCAACGATTACAAGATACGACTAGTGAAGTACGGAGATGGGTTTATAACCGAGAGTTCCGTTGCACGTACAGAGATACATTGATAGATACGGAGGAAATTATTGAAGGGGAATGGTATGGAGAAAAAGCAGAAGATGGAACAATTTATATCTCAATTGCAGATAGAATCGCAGATGCAGCCAATGCAACTATTGGAACTAAAATGGTTTGGAATGTTCAAGGTGCGTTAATAGAAACGGTAGTTGGAAGTATTCGAAAAATAAATTTCAATAGATTACAAACTAACTTTTTTGTGCTTTTTCCAAAGGGTGTTTTAGAAAAAGCACCTCAATTTCATGTAGTGGTTTCAAGAGCGGAGTCTGCTGAACAATCTGCAAATTTTCAACGTGAATTGGTGAAAGTCTTTCCAAGTGTTACGGCCATTGATCTTTCTCAAGTGTTAAAAGCTGTTGATGATATTTTGGGAAAAGTTTCTTTTGTAATTCGGTTTATGGCGTTCTTTAGTATTCTGACAGGGTTGTTGGTTTTGATTAGTTCAGTCGTACTGAGTAAGTATCAACGGGTTAAAGAAAGTGTATTGTTACGAACCCTTGGTGCGCAGAGTAAACAGATTTTGAGTATTAATGCTTTGGAGTATTTTATGCTTGGAGCTTTGGCAACTTTGACTGGAGTTGGGTTGGCTTTTATTGGAAGTTTTCTGTTGGCGAGATATGGATTTCCTACTCCTATTCCTTTTAATCCAGATTTGTTGCCTTCGCTTTGGATATTTTTAAGTATCACTACTTTAACGGTTTTGATTGGGTTGTTGAATAGTCGGGAGGTGTTGTCGAAGCCGCCGTTGGAGGTTTTACGAAAAGAGGTTTAAGTAGCTGCTGGGTTTTAACCCGCAGTAAAAAAATTACGTTATAGTGAACCGAATAACGTAATTTTTTTTTACTGCGGGTTAAAACCCAGCAGCTACGTAAATCGTAAATAACGTGTCGAAAATACGGTTTCTAATTCGCTTAATTCTTTAATTTCATAAGTTGGTTGATTATCTTCAAGCGCTACTTTCCCGTGCAAATTCAACCAACAGGTATCAATCCCATAATCATTCCCACCTCGAATATCTGAACTCAAACTATCTCCTATGATAAGTGTTTTTTCTTTGTTCGGAAAATTAATTTTTTCAAAAACATAATCAAAAAAACCAGCATGCGGTTTTGCCACACCTATCTCATCAGAGATCACAATATGCTGAAAGTATTTCGTCAAATCAGATTTTGCCAAACGAGCTCTTTGGATTTCTTTTAAACCATTCGTAACCAATACCATAGGAAATTTTTGACTCCATTGCTCAATCAAACCTTTTGCATTTTCCATAAAAAATATCTTATCCGAAAGATTGAGATGATACGTTTCAGAAAAACCAATTGGATTGACTTCCGAATTAATTGCAATTAAAAATCGCTTCATTCTCAAAGTCCGCAACTCATCTTGAGTAATAATTCCCTTCTCCAAATCCGCCCAACAAGCCTTATTTATTTTATGATAAATGGAAAAATGATTTTCTTTTTTTGGAATTTCATAATCTGCAATAGTTTTATGAAAAGCATAATCCATCGCTTTATCAAAATTCAAAATCGTATTATCCAAATCAAATAGTAACCAATCGTATTTCATAATTCTTTTTTTAAATCAAAGTGTCAATCAAAATCAAAATTAGAATACGCTTGATTCACAATTCGTGTTTTGATTTTGATTTTGATTGACATTTTGATTTTACACATTTTTAGATGAGTCTAAAAATATATTTTTATTAAGTAAAATATACTTATCTTTGAATCAAAGTTTATAGAAAATGGATCAATTATACTACTTTTTTCAATTAGATTTAGCCTACAAAGCATTGGCAGCCTCTGCCATGGTTGGAATGATGTGTGGAATGCTAGGCTGTTTTATTGTACTTCGAAATATGGCCATGATAGGAGATGCC
This sequence comes from uncultured Saprospiraceae bacterium, assembly GCA_937918905.1. Lineage (GTDB taxonomy): Bacteria > Bacteroidota > Bacteroidia > Chitinophagales > Saprospiraceae > CAJQQY01. The sequence continues at coordinate 5,546 of CAKZSH010000348.1, read as the reverse complement.
TTATCTCATGCGGTTTTGCCTGGAGTAGTCGTTGCATTTGTTTTATTTGGAAATACCGCACTTGGGATTTTTACAGGAGCAGTTATCGCAGGTCTCGTCGCAGCAGTCGGGATCACTTGGCTACAACATAATGTCAATACAAAGAATGATGCCGCCATCGGAATTGTTTTTACCGCCATGTTTGCTTTAGGAGTGATGGGAATTTCTCGAATTAGTAAACAAGAAAGTGGAGTGCATGTACCTGATTTGACTGACTTTTTATTTGGAAATGTATTGAGTGTTTCAAGTCAAGATGTTAACTTGACCATTGGAATTATGATTTATGTTTTGTTGAGTATTATCATTTTTTACCGCTACTTTTTTGCAACTACTTTCCAACCTGTCATTGCCGAAACGATGGGGATTTCTACCAAAGTGATTCATTATTATTTGATGTTATTATTGTCGGTTGCTGTCGTTGCTTCGTTGACTACGGTAGGTGTAATTATGGTAGTGGCTATGTTGATTACACCAGCCGCAACTGCATTGTTATTAACTGATCGATTGCATTGGGCCGTCGGGATTTCAGGTTTTATAGGAGTGCTTGCAGCCGTGGTTGGATTTATTTTAGCGGTTATTTTTGAAACTACTCCTGGGCCTGCTATGACTGTGGTGGCTACTTTGTTTTATTTGTTGGCTGCACTTTTTGCACCCAAGCGAGGTATTGTTTTTAGGTTTTTTAGAAAAAGAAAATTACAGCGTAAAATTGAAGTGGAAGATACTTTAAAACAAGCTTTAAAATTAAATAATAAAGGGGTGCTCTCCTTTCCTACTCTTTTGGAAAAATTAGGATTAAAAAAATCTGCGCTTCGTGGACATTTAAATAATTTGTCAAGAGATGGTTTTATCACCGTTAAAAACAATGAGGTTGTTTTGACTAACTCAGGACAACAAGAAGCTACCAAACTGGTACGTGCTCACAGACTTTGGGAAACCTATTTGGTACAAGAAATGGGGCTTACGGAAGAACAAATCCACGAAGATGCTGAAAAATATGAACACTTGCTTACTGAAGAAATTCTAGATGAAGTAGATCAAAAATTAGGTTTCCCTGCAACGGATCCTCACGGTTCTCCTATTCCAAAAAAATCAGGAATTCCAGATTTTCCGCTTATCAATTTAAAGCTTTTGCAAAATGCAAAAATTGCTCAACAACAAATGAATGAGCATATCACAGCCCAACTTTGGAAACTGGGTTTGCTTCCTAACACTACTTTTACAATAAAAAAAATAGAAGACGATTCTCTAGAATTGGATATTATAAATGGAAAGAAAGTGAAATTACCAAAACAGTTAGCCAAGCAAGTGAATGTTTTGTCCTAAAATAAAAAAGCTCATTTGAAAATATCAAATGAGCTTTTTTTATTTTAAGACAGGTTATCTATTTTTTATCCATTTCTTTTTGGATTTGCCTGACATATTTTTGAGTGACTTCCGCAACCTCTGCTATGAACTTTATATCACTTCCCTTTTCGAGCATGTTTCTGATCATCGCAATAATTTTTTCTTCACGTCCACGCTCAATGCCTTGTTCAATGCCTTGCTCCAAACCTTTCGCCTGTCCTCGCAAGTAAAAACTATCCTTGGTTATATCATATGTTATTGGCATGACTTCAACTATTTTTTTCTTTCATCTCTTTTTGAATTCGCCTGACATACTTTTGAGTGACTTCCGCAACCTCTGCTATAAACTTTATATCACTTCCCTTTTGAAGCATGTTTCTGATCATCGCAATAATTTTTTCTTCACGTCCACGCTCAATGCCTTGTTCAATGCCTTGCTCCAAACCTTGCTCCAAACCTTGCTCCAAACCTTGCTCAATGCCTTGCTCGATCCCTTTCGCCTGTCCTCGCAAGTAAAAACTATCCTTGGTTATATCATATGTTATTGGCATGACTTCAACTATTTTTTCTGTTAATGAATCTAATTTACGCAATTTTGCATAAACTAACAATTGAGTAATATATTTTCTTAGCTCATTTTCATTTTGGCAAACATTCTTTAAATTTCTAAGTAATAATCGAATTACCCCTTCGGCCCTACTTTTATCAAACTTTGCTAAAATCGCTAAAATAATTTCTTCTGGAACTTGCGATGATAATAAAAGATTCGCATCTAATCTATGCACATCTATCAATTCGAATCCTTTATAAATTTCCTCTTCCTTCAATTGAGAAGACATTTTGGGAAGTGGTTCTCCTAGATAAATTACAACGTGTTTAATTTGAATTTGGTATTTTCTTAACTCAATACCATGATATTCTGCTTGTCGATAAACCATCTCTTTGTCACTTTGAGTTTGGAATTCGATATGCAAAATTAATTCTTGACCATCATCTGTTTTGACAAGATTTAAAAAATCAGCTTCTCTTTCTTGGGTAGTTTGGATTTTTTCAGGAAGTGGTTGGTAACTTTTAATTTTGATTCCTAAACGCTTTGCAGCTAATTCTAGAAAGGTAGTTTCTGCATTTTCCTTGAAGATTTTATCAAATAGATTTCCTTCATTTTTTGATTTTTCTTCTTGCTTTTCTTTGGATTTTCGTTTTCTCATATTTTAAAAATAGAGAAAAATCAGCCCTCTTTCCAATATTGTTTTTACACATAAAACACAACAATATATTTAAGTAGATTGACCATATTATTTTGATAATTTTGGGGAGCTTATTTTTGTGTCAGATTTTTCAAAAAAATCATTGCATACCCTTCGGTCTGGAATTATTTTTTTGAAAAAAAAATGACGGAAAAAGAAGCCGCCAAAAAATCAAAATAATATGGTCAACCTACTTACTACTGCTTCAACATCTTTTTCAATAAAACAATCTGCCCAGAATGATAAATATCATGATGAATCACTCCATGCAACATGGTATAAAAAGTATATTCGCTTTTAGGTATGCCTTCATCTAGTCGAGCATCATCCATCGTTTCCATAGCTTTCACTAAATCTTCTGTACTCTGTTTATATAATTTTAAAATATTTATTTTTTAATTGTGAACTGATAAAGTTGAACTGTGAATCAATAATTGTGAATTATGATTTTGATTCACAATTATTGATTCGCAGTTCAACGTTCAACGTTCACAGTTCACCGTTACTTTCCTCTCCCATTTGATTTTCATCATGCATTTTATCAAATAATTGACGAAGGCGATACATTTCATCTAAAGTTTCATCTTCGTAAAAAGCGATATTTGGAATACGTCGAACACGTTTTCGAATCCGACTTCCAAGTTCCGATTTGAGTCGAGCCTTTTCCTCTTCCATCATCAAAAGTACCGCTTGTTTATTTTCAGTATTATATATGCTGAGGTAGATTTTTGCAAGTCCAAAATCGGGTGTAACTTTTACTTGAGTGACCGTAACCAATATTTCACTTCCATAAACATATGATCCCATTTGTTGTAAAACTGAACTGAAATCACGTCGAATCACTTCTGCCACTTGTTGTTGGCGTTTGCTTTCTTTTTTCATTATTCTATTTTTAAGTCTTTATCTAAATCATCAGATTTCAGATGAATTTAAATAAAGAAAGTAATTTTATACTTTGTAAATACGAAATCTATTCTTTCTTAATTACAAAGATATGATAAGCAAACGATAAACCAATTTTGAAAGTTCGCAAAACCTCTTTTTATTTGCAGGAGAAAAGACCGCTTTGCTGCCAGAGGAGAGATCGTCACCTGTGGTGACTGCCAGAACGCTTCGCTGACAGATACGTAAAATCGTAGAAACCGTTCATCTGTCAGCGAAGCGGTCTAAAAAAAATATTATGAAAAGAAGAACTTTTATTGAAAAAACAGGAATCTTGGGCGTTGCTGCTCTAGCCCCTTTTTCAAGTTGCTCACAGCCTGAACAACCTAAATACAACATGGGTTATCAACTTTATTCCATTCGAGATGAAATGGCTAAAGATCCAATTGCTACCTTAAAAGCATTAAAGGCTATGGGCTATGAGGATTTTGAGACCTATGGTTATGAGGCTGAAAAAGATATTTTCTATGGATTTAAATCAAAAGAATTTAAAACAATTTTGGATGACTTAGAACTCACTACTTCAAGTGGGCATTTTGGATTTTCGCCATTTTTAAATCAATCTGATGATGAGATGAAACGTTTTGTGGATCAATGCATTGAGGGTGCAAAAGCTTTGAATATGAGTTATATTACTTGGCCTTGGATTGCTCCAGAATTACGAACTTTGGATAATTTTAAATTGATGGCTCAAAAACTCAATGTAATTGGAGAACAGATAAAACCTTCAGGTCTTGGATTTGCTTATCACAATCATGGGTTTGAATTTGAAGATCATAATGGTGAAAATGGTTTTGATATTATTTTAAAAGAAACCGATCCATCGCTTGTCAAACTTGAAATGGATATGTATTGGGTGATGCATTCTTCTAAATTTACGCCAGCAGAATTAATTAAAAATCAACCGAAACGATATGTCATGTGGCATATCAAAGACATGGATAAAGTCTCTAGAGATTATACAGAATTGGGCAATGGTTCTATCGACTATTTGAAATTACTTCCTGACCCAATTGAATCTGGTTTGGAATTTTATTTTATAGAACAAGGTGGAAACTACGCTCACAATTCTACAAAAAGTGCAGAGGATAGTGCTAATTATTTTAAAAAGAATTTACAGCAGCTAATAGGCTAAAGCCTAATATATTTTCAACGCAGAGGCGCGGAGGCGCAGAGTTTTAAAAAGAAAATTTCTTCGAAAAATTCTCTGCGTCTCCGCGGCTCTGCGTTGAAAAATACACACAATTCAGCTTTGCTGAATAATTACATTTTTGTTTTATAAAAGGAGGAAAAATCCTCAAAAAACAATACATGAACCCAACTCGAAATATACTGGAAAGTCCGATTGAATACCTAAAAGGCGTTGGTCCTATCAAGGGTGATATGTTGAAAAAGGAATTGGGGGTTCATACGTTTGGAGATTTGTTGCGACACTTTCCGTTTCGATATGTGGACAAAACAAAGTTTCATAAAATTAGAGACATCTCTTCCGATAGCAATGCGGTACAAATCAAAGGAGTCCTCCGACGACTAGAAACCAAAGGCGATGGAAGAAAAAAACGACTCGTAGGAAGACTGCGTGATGAAACAGGCGTGATCGAATTAGTATGGTTTAAAGGTGTTTATTTTTTAGAAAAAAACTTAGTCATTGGGCGCGAGTATGTGGTGTATGGTAAAGTCAATTCATTCAATGGAAGAAATAATATTCCTCACCCTGAGATCGAAGCATTGAACCCTGAGACTGCAAAAAGATCAAGTGCTTTCGCTCCCGTTTATCCAAGTACAGAAAAATTAAATAATAAAGGGCTGGATGCCAAAGGTCGAAGAAAGTTGTTGAAAACTTTATTAGAAAAAATTTCTCCTGCTGACCTTCCTGAAAATTTACCAGATTATATTGTTAAAAAATTTCGTTTTCCATCTCACTTCCGAGCATTGGTTAGTATTCATTTTCCAAAAGACCAAAAAGAATTGGAC
>CAKZSH010000347.1 GCA_937918905.1 uncultured Saprospiraceae bacterium | reverse complement strand
ATGATTAGTGATGACACTATTCGCAGTATTATCTACAAAAATACTGTTAGAAAGATTGAGTTTACTCATTTTGTCAATGAAAGCAGAAATGTCTGCCTTTTCATTAGAGTTCAATAAATCTTCTTTCCATGTGTCAATATTAATCCCATCCTCGTTGAATAACATTTTACGACTATTGGAAATACCTATTACTTTGATTTGAAGTTGACTGTTTTCTTTGAGATAAGCATTTTGCTTTTCGATTTGATTGAGCAAAGTACTTCCTATCAACCCAACTCCTACCATAAATACATGCAATTCTTTGGTATCAGATAAAAAGAATGCTTCATGTAGAGCGTTCAATGCTTTTGATTCATCTACTTTATTGATGACAACAGAGACATTCAATTCTGAAGAACCTTGTGCGATAGCAATACAATTAATTCCATTTTTCCCTAAGGCTTGAAAAAGTCGTCCAGAAATACCTGGTTGATAGCGCATATTTTCTCCAATAATCGCAATTACTGATAAATCGTTTTCAACCTTTACTTTGTCTACCCCACCCAAATTGAATTCATATTGAAATTCTTCATCTACTTTTTTGCTAGCCCGTTTGGCATCATCAGGTTTGACAGCAAAAGAAATGGAATGCTCTGATGATCCTTGGGTAATCAAAATAATATTGATTCCTGCTTTTGCAAGAGAATTGAATAAACGAGCTGCAATTCCGGGGACTCCAAATAATCCCGTCCCTTGAAGTGTCAATAAGGAAAGATCGCTGATGGATGAAATACCTTTGATGGCATGTCCATTAGCTGAACTCTCTTTCGAAATAAAACTTCCTTTAAAAGATGGATTAAAAGTATTTTTAATATAAATAGGAATTCCTTTCGACATTGCTGGTTGGATGGTCGGTGGGTAAATGACCTTTGCTCCAAAATGCGACATCTCCATTGCCTCTGCATAAGTCAATGCTGGGATGGTAAATGCACTTTTGACTTTCCTTGGGTCACAAGTAAGGACACCATCTACATCTGTCCATATTTCGATAGCTTCCGCATCTAATCCTGCCGCTAAAATTGCTGCAGTAAAATCAGAACCTCCTCGACCAAGTGTGGTCGTCAATCCTCCTTTTGCGGAACCAATAAAACCAGTTGTGATTTGAACTTCAGGATGATTGGTAAAATATTCTTGAATATTTTGAATGGTAGTTTCTAAATCAACTTTAGCATTACCAAAGGATTTGTCAGTTTTAATAACTTTTCGAGCATCTAAGTATCCCGTATTCATTCCCTCTTTTCGTAAATAATGGGAAATAATAAAATTAGAATTCCGCTCTCCAAAACTTAAAACATAATCCATAGTCCTTGGTGAAGCTTCTCGAACTAAAAAGACACCATTTAAAAGTCCTTTCAGTACTTCATGATTACTTTTCAATTCCGTAAGTATATTGTTTTTTTCTTCACCATCATCGAATAATTCATTGACACAATCAATATGCCTTTTGCTGAAAGCATCGAAATGTTCGATATACCCATCGTCTCCTTTGGCTGCAGCGCTACTCATTTTTATTAAATAATCGGTAACGCCACCAAATGCAGAAAATACGACAGCGAATTTTTCACCTCGTTTATAATAATCCTTGAGGATTTTGGCAATGCTTTGAATCCTTTCAGGTTTGGCTACTGATGAGCCACCAAATTTTAAGACCTTCATGTTTCGTCCTTTTATTAGAAATATTCTTCAAGTAAAAGGACGTTAATTTTTAATTGTCCCTTTATCAAAAGAATAAAAAAATTTTAAGCCACAAAAATAAGATTAAAAACTCAATACGCACAAGGCCTGTACCGACCTTGTGCGTATTGATTAAACAGTTTGGGAATCGTAATTGCTACGAATAAAACATTAAATATAAATATAATATCAAAAATCGGTTGACTATTGAATATCTAATTTCGTTCCAGTTCAGAGGTTTTGAAAAATTACTTTTTTAATTCTAAAAAAAGCTGGAGATACTCATTTTCTTTTTGGGTCATGAGTGTTTTTTCCTCAGGAGTTTTATCAAAATATCCCATCAAATGCAAAGTGCCATGAATCATCACTCGATGTAATTCATCTTCAAATGATACCTTAAATTGTTGTGCATTTTCTTGAATCCGATCAATACTGATAAAAATATCGCCTTCAATATTTTGTCCTTCAGCGTATGGAAAAGTAATGACGTCGGTCAAGGTATCATGATTAAGGTATTCTACATTAATCTGATGTAAATATTTATCGCTACAAAAAATGAAATTGAGTTGTTGAAGTTCTTTGTCTTCAGATTGAATGGATTTTTTTATCCAATCAAAGACGAGAGAAGAATTAGGAAGGGAAAAGTCGATGTCTTCAGCATAGGAATTAATTTTTTCTTCCTCAGGTGGCATCATAAATTAAATTGAATTTCGACAGTACTACCATTATTATGATATAAAACATTATCGCATAATTGGCGCATCAAGAAAACACCACGACCACCAATTTTTAATAAATTTTCAGGAAGCGTAGGATCAGGAACACTTTCATAATCAAAACCAGGACCTTCATCCGTAACTTGGAAAGCAATTTTGTTTTTACTGACTTGCTGAATACTGACTTGAACTGTTTTATTTTCATCTTCGCCATTGCCATGACGAATAGCATTATTAACAGCTTCGGTAAGACTGATGAGAATGTTGCCATACATATCTGGTGTGATTTTATATTTCTCAACCAGTTTTTCTACGAATGGCTCAACGCATTCTACATTTTTAGGATTGGAGGATAATCTTAACATTTGCGGTGGATTCATTTCCAAATAAATTCAGTCACGATTTATGCAAAAAATCTTAAAAAGTCAAGAGGGATTAATGAATAAGAATGAGCAATTAATAATTTTCTATAAACGGTGATCCAAAGTATTCGATTATTATTAATTGTTCATTCTTAATTATTCATTAATTTCATTTTCCTTTTAAGGATTTGTAATATTCTTCAACTAAAGATTTATAGTAAGGTCGAAGTGCAGGCGAAACAGTTTTATACATTTCTATTTCTGCTTCTCGTTTTTTGATGTACTCTTCTAATGAAGGAGGCATCTTTCTTTCTTTTTGCGAAGCAGTTTCTGCTTTTCGTTTATCTTCAAATTTTCTTTGCTGTTCCGCTTTTTCATGTTCCAATAATCGAGTCATGATGTCTTGTTGACGTTTCATCATTTCATTAGTCAATTTTTTATTAACTAAATCTGTTTCGATTTTATCCATTTGCTCGATGATCTCTTGTAGTTTTTGATCACCTTGACCTTGCTGTTGTTTTTCTTTTGCTAAATCTCGTAAGGCTTTTCGAAGTGCAGCTTGCTTAGCAGCCATTTGTGCAAAACCTTTACTTCCCGGTTTTCCTTTACCTTGCTCTAGTTGTTTTTTCAAATTTTCCATTTGCTTATTCAACTCTCCTTGTCCTTGCGAAATTTTGTCTCCAGGTTTGGATCCTTTTCCAGGTTTTCCTCCAGGTTTTTTGCACATCTGCGAACCTTGCATCATTGAACTCATTTGCTGTTGCATTTGATTCATAACCTCACTCAACATCAATGCTAAATCATTTACATTTTTCATTGAACGTTGTTGGTGCTCGGCAGCTTGAGGTTTTTTACGATCTTCCAATTCTTCTAAACCTTCTTTCATATTCACTTTTATCTCATGAACTTTTTCAGTTACAAAAGATTCGATTTGGAAAACTCGCTTACTCAATGCTTGCAAACTATCTTCTACCAATTGGAAATCATCTTTTAATTTGTACTGTTGTTGAACCAAATCAACATAACGCGGAGTCGTAACTGCAGTAGTTGTAAAATCTTCAATCACATCTTCTTGGTCAAAAGAAAGTGTCATCAAATTTTCCAAAAGTTGACGCAATGCAGCCATGTCTTCTTCCATCTGTTCCATCTCACCTGCTTGCATTTGCATCTGCATTTGCGAAGCCATGTCTTTCATTTTTTGCGAAGCACCTTTTTGCTTTTCGGAAGCTTTGTTATTTTCATTTTGCTCGAGTTGTTCTTGACTTTCATTTAAGTCTTGCTCGATGTCTTCCATTTGTTCTTCATTATCTTCACCAAGATCTTTTGGATTTTCTAGTTCCTCATTTTTCTTTTCGATCTCCTCCATTTTCTCTTGAATCTTTTCAAACTCTTCATTGATTTTTTCTTGCTCCTCTTTTAATTCTTCTTGAGGTTTAGAATTTTCTTCAGTTTCTTTTGCCAACTCTTCTTGTTCTTCAGCAAGCTCTTCTAATTTTTCAATTTGATCTTGCATTTCCTTTTCAACCTCTAATTGTTTCAACATTTCAATCATTCTGTCCAACTCCATTTCGAGTTCTTCATCATTCATTTCCATATCTTCCATCATCTCCAAAGCCTCGTCTTTATTGAGTTCTTGTAACAAATCTTCAATTTGCTTCATCAACTCTTGCATTTCTTCACTCATCAATTCTTCAAACATCTCTTGCATCTGTTCTTGTTTTTCCATCAACTCCTCGTTTGGTTGTTGGTCAAACTCTTCTTGATTTTTTAAGTTTTCTTCAAACTTTTCTTTTGCTTCATTGATATCTTCTTCCAACTGTTTTTGTTGGTCCAATAATTTTTCTAACTCTTTTCTATCCTGCCAATCCAATTCTTTTTTCTGTAAAACTTTCTCCCGCATTTTTTTCATATCCTCTTGAATCTTTTTTGATTCTTTCAAGGACTCCTCTAATTTCTTTTGGATGTCTTCGTTATTTTGATCTTCTTTTTCTTCCAACTCATCTAAGGTTGGCATTTCAAAAATCGTCAAATTTGTCTTTGCAGATTTACTCCCATTGATTGCATCATTATCAAATACTTCAAAGTAAGAAGTTACTTCATCGCCAGGTTTTAAATCTAAAGTAGCAATGTCAAAAGTATAATCAAATTGAGCTTGTTTAGTAGTTGGCTTATCCATTTTGATACTAATCAATTCTCCTTGTTGACCATTTTCTTTTTTGATACGGTAGTTGAATGATAAATTTATCATACCATAATCGTCCGAAGCATCACCGACAAAGAAAAGTAATTTTGAATCAAGGCTATCTACAAATTTTTCAGCTTTGATAGTTGGGTAAAGATCAGGGATAACTGTAATGGAATATCCAACAGAATCTGCTTTTGGAAGAGCTTTGTTAGAAATGTATAATTTATACGTCTCGTCTTTGAGTGCTTGTTTTTTGTAAGTAAAAATTTCTTCAGCAAAACGAGTCGCAGCAATCGCTTCTTTTAAACCAGAAAAATTAATTGCAATATCGTCAGTATTGGAAACATTAAAATTCCAATTGATTCGAGTTCCAATAGGAACAACTAAATCTCCAATATTACTTACCGCTTCATCTTTTCGTCCTGTATAATTTGGATAATCCAAATTAATATCAAAACCTAAAATGTTTGGTTTTTTCAAAACATTCAAAGTGTAATCCTCAGACTCTACCCCACTTGCGAAAATTTTAAATTCTGTATTTTTTTGAACATTGGAAAAACGGTAAGAAAATTTATCCTGCTCATCTTTATTTAATCGATATTGGTAATTGTCAATATCTACAAAAACTTCATTTGGCAAAACATCTCCTTCCACTTCTACTTCCAAAAGAAAATCTTCAAATTGTACAACTGTCAAATCTTCTCCATCAATTCTAAAATGGAAAGGTGCATCTTTCTCAAATTCCTTATTATTATTTATCAAACGATGTGTACTATCTGTAATCAAACTTGGCGCAGCAAACAAAACCACTAGTAATAATAAAAGTGGTGGCAAAGCATATCGTAAATGCTTTCGATTTTTTCCTAAATCAATGGCAGAACGGAAAGGCACTAATTTTATCTTTTCTGTTTTTTGATTGATTCCAGCCAAAACAAGCTCTGCGTTTTCAGAACTATCAGCCTGTTTTTTTAATTGAAGAACATTGAGCAATTTATCTTTAACATCAGGAAAGTGATCTCCAATAATTCCAGCAGCCTGTTCATGATCGATGACTTTTCCCAAACGGAAATAATTCAACAATGGCAACATCACCCAATAAATAAATGAAGCTGAACTTATTCCAAGGAAAGAATAAAACATTGCTTTACGAGTACCTGTACCGAAGTAAAAGTAATGTTCCAGAAAGTTCATCCCTAAAAATAGGATCAAAGCCAATGCTGTGAAATATAGAAAACCTCGGATTAGTTTATTGACATAAAATTTTCGAATAAACTGATCGAGTTTGCTGATAAGTAGTTGATAATTATCTTTTGATTTCGCCATGGATATTTCTCTTGATATATTTAGTAAAATTTACAACAGAAGTCTACTTCAATTCTCTCTTAAAAGACAGGTTTTTTAGAGGATAATTGCATTTAAATAGGAAAGTTGTGAATTTACGTTTTCGTTTTAAAAAATAAATTTCGTAAGTGCTTGATTATTAATGACTTACAAAACTTACCAACATCTAAATTAACTATAATACGCTGGAAAATCAAGATAGTTTTATAAAAAAAATATTTAACGTGTGTGAAGGTGGAATGGAGGTCTTTTGGAGGACAGAATTTTTG
>CAKZSH010000346.1 GCA_937918905.1 uncultured Saprospiraceae bacterium | reverse complement strand
ATGAAAAAATCAACCCACATCGCAATCGTCCAGGAAAGTGCTGTCCATCTCGACTTAAAAAAGAGTATGGAAAAAGCAGAACAACTCATCCAAAAAGCTGCCACGCAAAATGTAGAACTCATCGTATTTGGAGAAACATGGTTAAGTGGTTATCCCGTTTGGTTGGATCATTGTCCTGATGTCGCTCGATGGAATCACCAACCCACCAAAGAAGTTTTTTCCAAAATGTATCAAAATAGCGTAGAAGTAGGAGGTGCCGAAACTACCTTGTTATGTCGTTTGGCAAAAGCACATCAGATGGTCATTGTTATTGGGATAAATGAAATCGTAAGAAAAGGAGTAGGCAATGGTACGATTTATAATGCATTTTTAATTATTGATTCGACAGGAGAAATAGTTTGTCATCGTAGAAAATTGATGCCGACTTTTACTGAAAAATTAGTACATGGATTAGGCGATGGAAAAGATTTGAATGCGGTAGATACTTCGGCGGGTCGTATTGGAGGATTGATTTGTTGGGAACATTGGATGCCGCTTTCTCGAATGGCAATGCATGAAAGCAATGAACATATTCATTTTTCATTATTCCCTATGGTTCATGAAATGCACCAAGTGACTTGTCGGCAGTATGCATTTGAAGGACGGTGTTTTGTGGTAGCGGTTGGTCAGGTGATGCGGGGAAGTGATTTTCCAAAACAATTAAAATTACCTGATTATTTGATTGATGATCCCGAACAAATGGTTTTGAATGGAGCGAGTTGTGTGATTGCGCCTGACGGAAGTTTTTTGTTAGAACCTCAAGTGGGAGTGGAGGAAATGATATTTTTTACGATTGAAAATATGGATAAAATTTATGAGGAGCGAATGTCCTTGGATGTTACGGGGCACTATAATCGGAGAGATGTTTTTGATTTTAAAGTTGATCGTTCGAGACGGTGAATTTGTTAGCCACAGATGAACACAGATTTTTACGGACTGTTCTAGGATGCGTTATTTGATAGTCCGTAAAAGTCTGTGTCAGTCCGTGGCTAAAAATTATCGTTTAATCACCTTTCCAATTTGCTGCGCCTCATTTCCTTGGAATCTCACAAAATAAACACCACTCACCCAATCCTTTGTATTTAAAGAATTTTGTCCTTCGGAAATGTCTTGTTGCAAAATGATACGACCCGATAAATCAGTCACCACCAATTGTCCATTTTCAGGAGTAGTCAAAGCTAGTTGCTCATTAAATGGATTAGGCGAAATCTCTAAAGCCTCAAATTTTACATCTTTAATGCTTACTGTTAAATCTTGAAAACGTTGAGAAAATTCTTGATAGTAAATATTCGCTAAAGTATGATCGTGAATCAATAAAGTATTTTCATCATGAATAGAATTTGCAGAAGCCGACCAATTATGTGAACCTGTAATCAACACAGGATTGGCACTTCCTTGCGCATAATCTATAATTGCATATTTATGATGAAGGGTTGGCCCATCAGGCCATTGTGACATATCTGCATTTTGATAATCAATGACATTGACATTACTATTCATTAAAAAATCAAATTCACTTCCATTGAATTCCACGTAGTCTATAATTCCTTTGACATCAAGATTCCGATCGTAAGCATTTTTTACAGCATTGCCCAAAGCATTCTCTGTAAACACTAAAATAGCAAATGCTACTTCGCTTTCAGCATCATCAATTGCTTTTACAATTCTTTGGGCCGTTTGGTCAGTAGGAGAGAAGTACGATTCAACGGCGATATTATTGATGAGGTAATGATGAGGTGTATTGTCTGTTTTTTGATTTCCAAATTTAGAATTATTCAAATCAAACTGTACACCATCACTTCCCCACATTTCATTGAACTCCAAAGTATAACCTCTAGCCAGAGATTGATCTTGAATTGTAATTACATTGTTATAATCCCATCCTAAATTAGCATCAGTATGATTCATCGACCCTGTCAAAACCCAAGCGTTATCCACATCATCACGATCTATAATGAAGAATTTATCATGCATGATTCCAGTAGCATTGCCTTCGAGGTAAGCGATATTGGAATTTAAATTATCAAAAACAGCATTGTTTCCCATATCATCAGAAATGACTCGAACCACTACATTCCTATCATAAGCTGCATTGATAGCATCTACAATGGCTTGATTCTCAGTTTCATACATGGTGATATCAAGTGTAGTTTGCGCTTTGTCAATGTAGCTGATAATGGTATCAATTATATTAGGTGTCGAAATAGCCAATTCATCAGTAGCTACTGAATGATCGACGGAGTGATTAAAATAAACATTCATTTCTCCTGAACTATTAGAAGCTGTAGCCATCACAAGGGTTTGTGTAGGCGTGACATCGGAACCCGCTTCAGAGTAGGGGCGAACGTAATAAATTGTTCCAGGAAGAAGATCATCAACCACCATAGAGTGAGTAATGGTCATAGCAGTACTTTCGAGTATTCCCAATTCTAAAGCATCAGTTAAACCATATTCAATCTTTGAATTGGCTGGAATATTTGTTTCCCATGAAACTGTAAATTCATTGTTAGAAATGTTAGATTCTTCAGGATCAACTGTAAAGTACAAAGGTAAATCTATCAAAACATCATCCGCAGAACGAGGCTCAACTTTGTATTGACCAAAAGTATAAACGACTGGGCCTGTGATTCCGTAATCCACATTTAAGGTAGGTGAGAAAGGAAATATCAAATCATTTATTACAACTGCTCCACTTCCATCATTTACTTCCCACTCCCCAAATCCTAGATCAGTATCAGTACAAGTTGCACCTATAATTTTTACTAACATTCCCTCATAATCTTCATTGTTGGCTCCTGCTGTAGAAGTTTCAATAGCTGCTGGCAAAGGATTATTAGAAGAGTTGACAACTAAACTAGTCACGTCAACCATTTCGGTCATTTCAAAATATTCGGTAATGGTACCTGTAATGGTAATTTCGTCACCTTGCAATGGAGCATTATTTTGATCCCAAATATAAAGACCACTTCGCACATCACTTCCATCTTGAATAAAATAGGAATTAGAAGCAACAGCCGTAACGATCCCCGTGGTCGTAACCACTTGTCCATCAAAAGGAGAGGCAGCAGTTGTGCCTTGGATTTCTGCAATGGTTTGGGAAAAGACATTCCATGAGATCGCCATTAAAAATAAAGGGAGTAGAAATTTTTTCATGATGTTTTTTGGTGTAAAGATAAAACCAGTTTTTGATTGCGTCTTGTTTTTTAACATTAACATTTTGCAAAATAGAGGTAGCGTGCGTTAAGGTTTGACTTGAAAAGTCAAGGTTTGACTTTTGTTGAAGGTCTCATATAAATTGAAGTTCTCGTAAGTCAAGGCTTGACTTTTGAAGTCAAACCTTGACGCGTGTATCGTTATTTGAATATTTTTTATGTAAAAAGGGAAGGAAAAGTTGAAGAAAGTACATTTTATTTTAGTTCGCCTAATATTTTAAAAAGACGATTGATAGAGTTTGAAAATGAATAGAAATAAGATGTAAATATTTGGCAGTTAAAATTTTACACATTAAAATTAATTAGAATGTTTTAAATCCAGGTTTTAATTTTACGACATTTTTATTTTATAAAAACCAAATAAGACCAAAAGCAGCAAATACATTCATAAAATAATCTTTAAAATATAGACAAAATTGTTAATATTTGTACCCTAAAAATGTAATATTTCACATAATCATTCAGTTTAATATTAAATTTATAGAAACCCCTCTAACTGATCGCTAGACTAACTAAACTATTATCCCAGTTCCAGCTTTACAAAAAAGAGTTACCATGGAATCCAAAAAAAACTACCTCCTAATCATTTTGTCAATTGTTTCAATTGTTTCATTCGGACAAAATGCTAAAGATTCGACAGCAACCTTAAATGCAAATCAAACTGCCAAAGGTGTTACCAACTATGAAGGCTTACCTTTTGAAGAAATCCCTGTACCTATTGTTCCAAAAGTAGTAGTTAAAAGTGATCCTCAGCAATCGGAAATTACTTCTACCAAAATAGAGGCATTATCTGTTGAAGATCAAACTGTGGGAAAAATCAGTACTCCATTTTATGAACTCCAAAGAATACTGGAAAAAGATATTGCAGAAATTAATAAAAAATTATCTTCTGCTGACTTAGAATATAGGGAAGAACGGATTTTAAGAATAAAGAAAGAGGAAGCGGAATATGATCTTTCTTTTTTGAAAAGAATAGAAGGAATTAAGGAAATGATTGCTTACGAAACAACTGGCAATTCTGAAGAATTTGTCAGATCTGCGGATCAATTTTTAGATACTTTATATAATGAAGATACTGAAGTATCGGAGCGATTTAAGGATTTATCTCAGGAGCGATACGATAATTATTTGGCCAAAGATAAAATTTTAAAACTTCAACTAAATGATGTAAAAGTAGAACGAGTTGAGGTAATTGGAGGTGCTGAAAGAAAATACAAATACTCTGGATTTGCAATGTTATCTCGTTTTGAAAAAAAAATAAGAGTTGAATTTTTCTCGGATACTTTTGTTAGAAAAGCGGATCGGAAACTCATGTATGAAATGGCAAAAGAAGATAATATTGACCAAACAGTTATTGTCGAAGGTGTTATTTATGAATATAAGCATGGGCGAAAAAAATCTTCAGAAATGCCGCTATCTAATATTTCAATTCAAGATTGGATTATTATTGATCGTGAGGAATTGATTCAAGATCTTAAAAAGTAACTGTGAACTGTGATAGATTTGCCTTACGATTAGGTAGTTATTATTTGTTCAAAGTTATTCCCATTGGCATATTTTTCTAACAAAACAATTGCATCTTTCATTGTTTGTTCCAAAGTTTCTTCTCCTGCAAAATTAAAAATAGGCATAAGGAAATGTTGAGTTTGTGGAGTTACCATTGTTCTAACAGAATCACTTGTTGGACTTCCAAATGCTCCTAATTCATCTCTAAATGTAGGTAAGTATTCAATATTCAATGTTCCTCTTCCAATGGCTTCGTATGGTTCATTTGCTTGACCAATACTTAATTTTACCTTCCCTTGAATTTTTTCTACATCATAACCACCTATAGAAAAACCTGATTTTACAGAAGTAAGATTTAATAAATCTACAACATTGTTCACTTGATATAATCCTTTTCCTTTGACTACTCTTCTTAACAATGCTTCTGCGGAAAGGCGATAACGTGCAGGGTCTTTCCCCAAAGCTTTATAGCCCAATCGAGATGCTTGGATGGTTGAAATTTTAGCGATGTCTTCTACTTCAAAACGCTGTTGGAGCTCAGCTAATTCTGTTTGGATAAGTTGTAGCAATTCAGGGTAGTCATCTTTTACTTCGAGTTGGCATTGAATACAACCTAATTGAAGAAGTGGACATTTTGCTTTTACTTCTGGAGATATTGAAATATTGACCATTTTGTTTTTTTTGCAAAAATAACCAAAAAAGTAAGCCATTCTATGCTACTTAGAATGGCTTTACTAAAAAAAATCTCACTTAAAAAAATGATGAAAAAAGTAGAGGTTTTAAAACCCTTTTTTATCATTTAATAGTGGTCATTCAAACGAGTCAGGCTTTGACTTCTGTTGATTTTCCTATAATCCAAAGCTATTGATGTTATTATAAGTCAAGGCCTGACTTGAAAAGTCAGGTCTTGACTTGTGTACACATTTAATACATGATTACTTTTTAAACAGCATAGAATTTTTATTGGGGTTTTCATAAGCAGGTTTTCCAAATTCCCAGATGAATGAAATTTCATGAGAACCACGCGTATATCTATAAATATCGCCTAAAGAATAATCATAAGAGTATGCAATTTTCCCTTCAGCCATTACTTGATAACCTGCTGTAAATGTTACCACATCTGTGGTTCCATAAGTGAATGCTGTAAAAAACTTATCATTCATCATACCAAGTTTAATGGTCAATAATGCTTGAAGCGGAAGGGTTTCAATCTTTCGTAACAAAATGGATGGTTCTACACTAAACATCGATTTTGGAGGAAAATATTTATAGCCCGTAGTGAAAATATATTGACGACTTAATTGAGAAATGGTACTGAGATTAGTACCAATAGTATTCAACCTTGCTTGTACTAAGTTTGGAACTGAAAATCCTGCGTACATTTTTTCATTATAAAAATAAATCCCAAGATTAGCATCGTAAACATTTAATCCATTGATGGCATCATTGACTACAACATCATCTGGATTTTCAACTCCTTGGATTGCATTTTGATCTAAGTAAAATCTTTGATAATGTCCTGACAACCCAATGCCCAAGCGATAGTTTTTTATCCTAGTTCGATAGGCGTAGGCAAAATTTGCTCCGAAGCGATTAAGTGAAGCTACTCGATCAGAAAATACAGTTATTCCTAATCCGATATTACTTAATGGAGCTTGGTAACTGACCAATCCTGTCTTAGGTGAATTAGGTAAACCTGTCCATTGAAATCGTAAATGTGAAAAAACAGTATGAAAATCATTAGAACCTGCTGCTGCAGGATTTATTAAAAACGGATTTAAATGATATTGTGCAAAAACATTTTCTTGTTGAGCATGAACTTTTCCAAAACAGAAAATGGATATGACGATGAGTATTATTTTTTTCATGATATTTATTGAATAGGTTCGTAGTAAATTGAATAGGTTTTGGAAAGCTGATTAATGATTTTAAATCCAAAACCGATAGAACATTTTTAAAATTACCTAAGAATAGTTAACGACCCTTTAAATGATCTTTTGCCTGTTGGTAAAGCAACACTTATAATGTAGAAATAGCCACCATCGGGTACTTTCCTACCTTGGTTCAATCCATTCCAAGTACCATCATAATTGGCAGTTTGAAAAATAAGATTGCCATAGCGATCATATAGTTCTACAGTATTATTAAAAGGATGAATACATCCTAAAGTGAGGTAGTCATTTTTGCCATCATCGTTTGGAGTGATGGTCATATTTTCTTTGATACAAAATAATTCATTGGATTGTTTTACCTCGATTTGGTCAAGGGCGGTACAACCGTTTGCATCAGTTACCGTTACACGATACCAGCCTTCTTCCAAGTGGTCAATCTCTTCTTCGTTTCTTTCAAATGGATCATTCCATGTAAAAGTATAAGGAGCAGTACCACCTGATACTGTTGCGCCAGCCGTTCCATCAGCAGGATTGGAGGAGTCTGTACTTCTCATTTCCAATGAGATTGGTTCAGGTTCGGAGATGGTAACTTCTGAAACAAGGGTTGCTCCATTTTGATCGGTGATGGTTACTTGGTGAGTACCTTTTTCAAGTTGTTGAGTAATTTCTCCAAAGGTATTATTAGACCAATGATAGGTGTAAGGAGGAACAGCACCAGATGCAAAAGCAGTTGCTTTTCCATCGTTTTCGCCACTACATGAAATGTCTTGACCATTAAAATCTGAAAATATATCTGCAAATCCCTCTAGGGCAGTCGGTTCTGTCAAAGTCATTTCTACGGTGGTGGTGCATCCGTTGGCATCGGTAATTGTTGCACTTTGAGTTCCTGCTGAAAGCTGGAAATTGGTAAGTGTAGTAATTCCATTATTCCATAAAACATTATAAGGTTCAATGCCTCCAGAGGGAAGAACCTCTCCAACCCCATTATTACTTCCATGTATGCTTACATTGTATCCATTATAATCGGAGTAAATGGTAGTCGAAACTTCCACCAAGGTAGGCTCTTCAATCGTACTTTCAGCGGAAGCCGTACATCCAAAATTACTCGTTACGGTTATAGTATAAGTACCTGCCGAAACATTTTCCAGAAGAGGTTCATTATGATTATTATTCCATAAGTAGGTAACATTTGGTGGGCTAGATGCTCCTGCGACAACATTCATTTGTAGGATTCCGTCGCTTGCACCATTACAACTGATGGGTGAACCATTTAGATTACTAATGATTTCAGGTTCTATAAAAATTTCGTATGCTGAAAGTTCAACACTTGTTTCTACGGAGCATCCGTTGACATCTGTAATCGTTACACTATTTGAGCCAGATGGAAGATTTATTCCTTGGGCTTGGTTGCCTCCGTTTTCCCATTGGTAAGCATATGGAGCAGTACCATTCGATACTTCTAACAATACTTTTCCATCTTCAGCATTTTCGCAGCTAACGGCATATCCTTCAAAATCAGAAGTAATAGTTGAACTAACTTCCATAGCAGTTGGGACACTCATATCAACAAATGAAATCACAGAGCATCCATAAGAATCGGTAACGGTAAGACTATTGATTCCTCCTTTTAAATTGGAAACAGTAGACGTAGATGCTCCCGAACTCCATTGGTAATAATATGGAGGGGATCCATGTTGTATATTTATATTTGCAGCACCATCATCTGATTCAGGACAGCTGATATGGTAACCCCCATAATCAGATGTAGGAGTAATGTTAACTTGCATTACATTAGGACATTCTAATCCAAAATTAATGGTAGTCATACATCCATTTGCATCAGTAACACTTACGAGGTGTAACCCACAAGATAAATTATTTGCGACAGGGCCTTGATGACCAGTATCCCAATTATAGGAATATGGAGGCGTTCCTCCAGAAGCAGAAACGGAAAGAATCCCATCTGAAGAGTCGATACATTTTACTCCATTTACAATTGTTTTGGAAACGGATATTGCAGAAGGTGCTTGTAAGCTTAACGAGGAATTTAGGCTACATCCATTTGCGTCTGTTACGGTGACGCTATAAGTTCCGTGACCTAAATTATGTCTTACAAAACTTGTAGAACCATTATCCCATAAATAACTATATGGAGGAACTCCTCCAAAAGCATTGATGGTAAGACTTCCATCATTTCCATTGGGGCAACTAATAGTTTGACCATTATAATTGGATGGAATAAAAACAAAACTTATACAATTCGTTTCTGATTCTAATTCACAATCCATCGCATTTTTAGAAGAAAATCCAAATAGAAAAATAGGACTAAGGATGATAATAAAAAATGTAAATATCTTAATGTTCATAGTTAAATTAACTTAAAATGCTTTTAATATTAATTTTAAAAGTCCGTCTGAAATCCAGAGGTAGGCGTAGAAAAGGGGTGTTTTTTGCTGACTGAAAGATAATTTTTGTTCTTTATTTAATATCCTAGAGAAATCATGATTTGTGACAGTATATATTGAAGTGTTTTTTGTAAGCAATCTCTTATATTTGCTGCGATTAAATGAACCACAAATAATTCAATAGAGATGTACAAATACAAAAATGAGCCTTTTGGGAAATGGAGTAAAATTTCTTTTACTGACGATAAGACTGGAAACGGATTTTCTTTAGTTCCAGATTTTGGGGCAACATTGTTAGAGTTGAATTTTAAACAGAAAAATATTTTAGATAGCTATAAAACTCCTGAACAATTGGCAAGTAGGGATTGGTCAAAAAGTGCGATTTTATTTCCATTTCCCAATCGGTTAAATGATGGGAAATATTCGGTAAATGGAATGAATTATCAATTTCCAATCAATGAAAAAAGTAGAAATAATGCATTACATGGATTAGGATTTGATAAACCTTTTGCAATAAAAAGTATGTCCGTTCAGGAAGATTCTGCTTCTATTTCATGTGTGTATCAAAGTGAAGGCGAAAATGATGCGTACCCATTTTCTTTTTTGTTTGAAATTATTTTTACAATAAAAAATTCGAATGATTTTGAAGTAGAAATGAATTTTATCAACCATACCTCTTTTGCAATTCCTGTAGGTTTGGGATGGCATCCCTATTTTAAGTTGGATGAGGTATCAAATGATAGTTGGTTGCAAATGCCAGAATGTAAACAAGTGGTGGTTAATGATAAAATGATTCCAACTGGTAAGAAAAAAGTTTTTGAAGAATTTAATAAAATAAAAAAAATAGGGGAGCGTAGTTTAGATACTTGTTTTGAATTGAAGCATAAAGATGGTGTTGCAAATGTTTTGTTACAAGGTCAATTAGGAAAATTGAATTATTGGCAAGAAGCAGGAGAACGACGATGGAATTTTTTCCAAATCTTCACCCCACCTACTAGAAAATCTGTCGCTATAGAACCAATGACATGTAATATTGATGCATTTAATAATCGAGATGGATTAGTGATGTTGGAAAGTGAAAAAACGATGGGAGGGAAGTTTGGAGTGAAATTTTCAACGTAGGGGCAATCCCTTGTGGTTGCCCTACATTGTTATTGCCCTACATCGTGGTTGCCCTACCCTTGTTGTTGCCCTACTAAGAGAACCATCAATCAGACATAAAATCAAACGAAAGGCAATCAATCTCTTGTAGTTGCCCTTCGTTTGAGAAATACGAATCAGGTGAAATATCAAACAGTTTAGGAATGGTGAAAAAATAACTTATAACAGTTTGGCGACCATTCCTTAGGGCAACCACAAGGGATTGCCCCTACGTTTATTTCTTTTTCATCAAACGTCCACTAGCTAAAAATTCAGTAGGCGTTTTTAGAAAATAAAAATAAATACCATTAGCAGTATTTGGAAAATTTATTTCTGATTTTGAAGTAGTAATTTTTTGTTCCAAAATATTTTTACCCAAAACATCATAGAAACTGATCGTAATATTCTCCTTTTGATATTTATCAAAATCGGATTGACTCATTTCAAATTGAAAAGAGTGCGTAAAAGGATTTGGGAAAATTTGGACATCAAGATTTTCTCTTTTTACATTTTTGTTAGAGGAAACAACCCCTTCCCATTTATACATGATAGCAGGATAATCTTCAGAAACTTGGCTGTTCCCAACCCAACCTAATTCACTATTGAAAAAATCAACAGCATTATATGGTCGGTAACTAAAATGTTCCCAGGTCTGAGCAGAATCAGAAGTGATAGTGGAAAGCCCATTCGTGACACCAAGAAATTTGAAATCAGACTCAGGAATATCAGTTATACAACTTAATTTGAAATTCATCAAGGTGTCTGCTAGTTCCCATGTTTCGCCTCCATCATAAGTCAAGGCAATTCTAGTGCTATCCATAAATGAAATAGCATCTTGGTCAAATTTTGCATAAGAAATAATCATTCCTTCTTGAGCATTTTGAAAAGCAATGGATTGAATTACATTTTCCATTTCGAATGGAGTAGAAATGGCTTCCCAATTTCCTCCTCTGTTAGTGCTTCGAAAGACTCTGCCATGCGTAGTCCCAAACCAAAGTGAATCACCTTGAATTGCAATAGCATTGTTAGCTGCGGTATAAAATACACTTTCCAATGCTTGAAAGGGGAGACTATTTTGAGGGGAAACGTCATCCCAATTTTCTCCACCATCAAAAGTGAATGCGATGAAATTTTCATGAATAGCTATTCCTTCATTTTCATCGAAAAAATGAATGATACCACCTCCAGCAGGATTGTCGAATTTTTCTTCCCAAGTTTTACCTCCATCTATGGTTTTAAAAAGTCCACGGAGGCTGTCTGAGGTCAAACCATTGGTAGTAATCCATGCGGTTGAATCATCAACCACAAAAATGTCTTGGCAAATTCTGCCTTGAGCTTCCATGATTGGTTGAACCTCCCATGTGTAGCCACTATTAGTAGTGCGAAAAACATGAGGAACAAGATCGCTGGGTACAGGTGCAGGAGTTCTATCGTAAAAAGAAACTCCCCAAACGACATCTTCATTTAGGATGTCTATAGACGCAACACGTTGAGTATCAGGAAGTAATCCGATACCGTGAGGTTGCCATTGTGAATAGGTTGTTTGGAATAAAAAAAGTGTGAGTGTAAAAATTAAAGTGATTTTGGGAGACATAGTTATTTTTGTTTAATGTTTCATGGTGATAAAGTTTGGAGTTATTGACTCGTCAATAACTCCAAACTTTACCGTTATTTCTTCTTACCTCCATCGAGGCGTTGCTGTAGTTCTTCGAGTTCTTTCCAGCGTCCTGCCGCTGCCAATTTTGCTTGGCGAGCCCATGTATCGGGCTTATGAAAACGGAAACGGTTGCCGGCCTCGGTCAAAATATTCCTAAGTGTAGCGACTCGCGCTTTTGATAATTGTTCCAAAGTTTTAATGCCCTGGGTTTTTAAAATTTTTTCAATAGCTGGGCCTACACCCTCCACTACCTTTAAATCTTCCATTTGTCTTTTGGAGATTACAGGTGCTGGTTTAGGTATTGGCTTTCGAGTCGATTTTTCTACTGGCGTAGGTCTTGAAGCTACTTTTTTAGGAGTAGCTTTTTTTGTAGTAACTACTTTTCGAGGAGTTACTTTTTTAGCAACAGGTTTATCTTTCTTTAGAGTGGTTTTAGGTTTTTTTACTCTTAAAGGTTTAGGTAATTTTTTTGCAACTTTTGATGGAGTGGGTTTTAATTCACTCAATGTTGTAACAGTTGCATTACTTTTAGGTTTTTGAACTCTTGTTTTTGGAGCAGCAGTTTTTACTGCAACCTTAGGTTTTGCTTTTGCTTTTGCTTTAGATTTTTTTTGAGGTTGGTTTTTTTCAAAAAAACTTTTTGCCATTTTATAGGCAGCCTTTGCTTCTTTCTTATCTTTTTTAGCTTTAAGGTATCGTTGCTTTAAAGCCTTTAGAATTTTTTTATCAATTTTTTTAGAGATTGCTTTTTTGTCTTTTTTACTTTTGCTCATTGAGGCCTTTTTTATTTTTTTGATGATTTTCATATTCCGCAAGATTTTGATTTTAGTTAGAGGTAAATTAATAGACAGCTTCTACAACTCGCTTTATGGTTTCAACATCTCCCATGGTATAATAATGAAGGCAAGGTACTCCTCGTTTTTTTAATTCTTTAGATTGATGAATCAACCATTCAATACCTACTTCTTTTCTACCGGCTGCATCTTTGGCTGCCATAATTCCTTTGGAAAGTTCCTCAGGCATATTAATATAAAATAACCGAGGGATAGAGTTGAGTTGGTAAAGTTTAGTTAGTGGTTTTAAACCTGGTACAATTGGTACGTTAATTCCTAAAGCCCGAATGGAATCTACATATTTGAAATAATTCTCATTGTCAAAGAACATTTGAGTAACGATATAATCGGCTCCTGCGTCCACTTTTTGTTTAGTGAATTCTAAATCTGTAGATAAGTTAGGTGCTTCAAAATGTTTCTCTGGGTAACCTGCAACTCCAATACAAAAATCTGTAGAGATGCCATTTTCAATATTTTTGTCCAAATATTTTCCATTATTGATATCTTCAACTTGTCGTACTAGGTCGATGGCATATTTATGCCCATCAGGTTCTGGGACAAATTTCCCATCAAATTTTCGTGCATCGCCACGTAAGGCAAGTACATTATTGATATTTAAAAAATTGAGATCAATCAATACATTTTCGGTATCCTCTTTTGTGAAACCTCCACACAATAAATGTGGAACAGCATCAACTCCATACCGATGCATAATAGCAGCACAGATTCCTACAGTTCCTGGACGTTTACGGATTGCTGTTTTTTCATAATACCCGCTTGGGCGTCGATTGTAAGTGAAATCTTCTCGGTGATAGGTTACGTCGATAAATGGTGGTTTGAATTCCATTAGGGGGTCGAGCGTATCAAAGATGGCTTGCATACTACCTCCTTTGAGTGGCGGCAAAACCTCGAAAGATATGAGTGTTTTTCCATCTGCCTTCTCAAAATATTCTGTTACTTTCATTCTATAATTTGCTGTAGTGTTATTTTAAAATGTTCAAGGGGCAAAAATAAGGAATTTTTGGAAACTGTGGCATACCTTACAAGAGGAAGCGGATAATTATGAAATTTTTAACAAAAAGCTCAAAATTCAGAACAGATTCCTTAGGTTGTACATGGCATAAGACCATTTCATTTCTAATTCGTCACACCTATGATTACTCCAAAATCTCCATCTAAATCTAATCTTTGGAGTGAAGGAATATAGGCTCTTGAGACAAATCCATCAAGATAAAGGGCGTTTTTACAATTTAATTTTTCTTTAAAAAGCATCGCAAAATCGTAAAGATTGACTTCGCCATGAGAAATTGCAAAAACTACTTCATGCTCTGAAATCATTCCTACACCATTTCGAATATTGAGGTGACTGGAACCTTCTTTAAAAACAGGATGGATTTTATTATTTATAACTAACATCGGGCCAGATTGAGTTGCCCAGGTAGGATTGATATTTTGTTTGGAAAAAATGGTACTTGGAAGAACTCCTGCTTTTTGATTTTCAATAAAAAATACACCATTGGGTTGTAAATAAAAATTACCATAACCAGATTGAAGGGTGTCTAATCGTTTGATGGTTTTTCCATTTTCGATATATAAACCTTGTGGGTTTCTATCACGCTGATACATTCCCGCATTCATTGCAAATTGTAATTTTTTCCCATCTTGTTCAACAACTGTTTTAAGATTTTTTAAACTTCGAATGAGTTTCCCTTCTTTATTTTTCCAAAAGAACTGAATAGGTGTTTTTTGTAAATCAATTGTTACAATATCAAATTTTTGGTTGCGGTAAGTAACTTGCTCTGTGGATATGTTGGATATATCTTGTGAATCAATTTTAGTTGAGCAAGAAGTCTGATAGTAATTAAAAAGAAAGGAACAACAAATGAACCAAAGCCAAGTTATTGTTCCTTTTGATAGAATAGAATTTTTCATTATCAATAATTTTGAAAGATTCAAAATTCAAAATTAATTAGTACCTGTTCAGCATTGGGTGTACACGAGTCAAGGTCTGACTTTTTAAGTCAGGCTTTGACTTATGTTGATGTTCTTATAAGTCAAGGCTTGACTTGAAAAGTCAAACCTTACTTTTTTAATGTCTTCGTAAAGTACTTCAGTTTCACTCATGATACCGAACCGTAACAATACTTTTTTATCCTCTAAAATAATGGGTATTCGAGAAGCAGATTTTATGATCCCAATAATTTGAATCATAGAATAGAGGCTCAGACTTGTTCCTATCCATGCTACAATTGGACTCCATCGTTCTACCAAAATATGAAAGGCAAATGTTTCGACTAAAACCAATCCAATGAATACTCCAAAGATTAAACTAAGCCTACTTTTTTTATGGTATGTAAATCCTTTTTTCCTTCTTCCCCACCTATCCGTGCTACACTTTTTTAATGATGATTGCAGAAGCACCGCCGCCGCCATTACAAAGTGTTGCTAAACCAATGGAACCATCTTTTTGATGCAAAACATTATTTAAAGTAGTAATAATACGAGCACCTGATGCTCCAAGTGGATGACCTAATGAACAAGCTCCACCAAATACATTGACTTTATTTTCTTTCAATTTCATTTCTTTATTGAAAGCCATCGTCACTACTGCAAATGCTTCGTTAACTTCGTAAAAATCAATATCTGATTTTTTAACACCACCAAGTTTCATTGCTTTTTTAGCAGCTTTAGGAGGGGCCGTTGTAAACCATTCTGGCTCGTGTGCAGCATCTGCAAAAGAGATGATTTTTGCAACAGGTTTTAATTTATATTTTTTTACCGCAGCAGCACTTGCTAGAACAACAGCAGCAGCACCATCATTGATGGTAGATGCATTGGCAGCGGTAACTGTTCCGTCTTTTGAAAAAGCTGGACGTAGGTTAGGAATTTTTTCGAATTTTACTTTTTTGTATTCTTCATCTTCAGTTACGAGAATTGGATCGCCTCTTCTTTGAGGAACACTTACTGGTACGATTTCATCTTTAAACCAACCTTCGTAAGTTGCGGCAGCAGCACGTTGGTAAGATTGTACAGCAAACGCATCTTGTTCTTCTCGACTGATTTTATATTTTTTGGCAGTTGCATCTGCACAAACGCCCATTGGCATATTTCCGTAAGCATCTTT
Organism: uncultured Saprospiraceae bacterium; assembly: GCA_937918905.1. Classification (GTDB taxonomy): domain Bacteria; phylum Bacteroidota; class Bacteroidia; order Chitinophagales; family Saprospiraceae; genus CAJQQY01. Next base: position 8,883 of record CAKZSH010000346.1, on the reverse strand, counting down.
GAGACCATCTCTTGATAATCCGTCGATGAATTTTCCGTCTCCAAATTTATGTCCCCATCTTCCTCCAGGAACGTAGTAGGGAATATTACTCATACTTTCCATTCCTCCTGCTACAATAATATCGGCTTGTCCTAACATTATATTTGCAGCTCCAAACATGATGGATTTCATACCTGATGAACATACTTTATTGATGGTCGTACAAGGGACATTATTTTTGATACCGGCACCTAGTGCGGCTTGACGAGCAGGTGCTTGACCTAGGTTGGCAGATACTACATTTCCCATTAAAACTTCTTCTACTTTAGTAGGGGCAACTTTTGCTTTTTTTAAGGCTCCTTTGATGGCAAATGAACCTAATTCTACGGCAGAGAATTTGGATAAAACTCCTCCAAAACTTCCCATCGGAGTTCGTACGGCGGATACGATATAAACTTCTTTCATTGAATTCAATTTTTTATAATTTGGTTAAATATGATAGTGGGGCAAAAGTAAGTTCTTTACAATCAAAATCAAAATGACAATCAAAATCAAAACACGAATTGTGAATCAACAATTTTGTGACTTTTGATTTTGATTGTTTCGGGTTGTTTCAGAGATTTTGGATAAAAGTATTTAAATCATCTTCTGCTTCTAGTTGGAGTTTCTTTTTGAGGCGGTACTTAGACATTTCGACACTTTTCTTTTCGATAAATTGGAGATTAGAAATTTCCATAGAAGTCATACCTAAGCGCATGTAGGCACAAAGTTTTAAGTCGTTATTGGTCAATTTAGGATTGAGATTGTTGAGTGAATCGAAGAATTCAGGATGTGATTTTTCGAATTTTAATTTGAAAGAGAAAAAATTTTCTTCATCATTAATATTGCTACCTATCTTTCGAATAAGTTTGTTGAGTTCTTGTTTACCTTTTCCATTAATGTGTGGAATAATATCGGCAACATCATTTTTGATTTCAGAGAGTAATTTGTTTTTAGTGTTTGCAAATATCTCTTGAGAAACAAATTCTTTATTTAAACTTTCTAGTTCCTGTTCTTTCTTTTGTAGGTTAAGTTGACTGGAAATATCTTTGAAGGCAAAAGCAATTTTAGTTTCTTTGGAATATGGGATTTTAAAAATAATCAATTCTAAAGGAACCATTTCATTTGATTCTTTTTTTCCATCTACCCTTGAAAGGGGGCCGAAATGAATTAGGCTTTGATGGAATTTCTTTAGATCGATCAATTCATGAATATTTGGGAAGTAATCTGAAATTTGAGTGGAATCTTCTTTTCTAATATTAAACAAACTTTTAGCAGCAGCATTGATGTTTAAGATTTTGCCATCAATATCAATAATAAACAAACCGTCAAAACTTAAATTGAAGAGTTCTCTATATCTGCTTTCACTTTCTTTTAAATGGTCTTCTCGTAGTTTTCTTTCCGTAATATCAATAGTCACACCTAGTAAACCTACTACTTCGTTATCTTGATTTAGAATAGGTTTTTTAGTAGTGGAGACCCACATTGATTCTCCATTGAAATTATATATTTTTTCTTCTTTTCCAATAATTGAAATTCCATTGTTAAGAATGTTCAAGTCATCTTCTTTGACTTGGGCAGCCCAGTTTTTGTCATGATTCTCAAAATCTTCATAAAGTTTTCCAATAAATTCATCTTTAGACATCAGGTACTTTTCAGATAATATTTTATTGGCAAAAGAATATTTTCGATTTATATCTTTAGCAAATATTAAATGAGGATTGACATCTGCAATTTGAATGAGGAAATTATTTTTACTGATGAGTTCCTCTTTGTAATCACTTATATTTTTTGAAAAATAGAATAGCGTAATATTGGCTACGAAAAAGGCAATAGCACTAATAATAAGTTCTAAATCAGCAGGGTATGGAACATCAGGAGAAGGATAATTTCTAATGAAATAATAAAATAAAAATGTACTAGTAATTGCAAAAGAAGTGTTAATCAGTTGATACTTTGGTTCTGGTTTTAAAAAGTGAATACCTAAAAATATTCCAAAATTTAGTATCAAAACAGAATAAATAGCACCTGATGTTAATGGCGAAATAGCGACCATTACATATAAAAGGATTAAGGTAAAAAAGGTATAATTAATTTTTTTTGCCTTAGCAAAAAGATGTGCAATTATAACAATAGAAATAGAAATGCCTGTTGCGAAAGCTCCTGTATAATTTTCCCACAAATAAGAATATAAAAGGAGAGGTAATAATAATATAGTGGAAAAGAAAGATGCTTGCTTAATGTACTGTAATTTTACCTCAGTTTCATTTTTAAAAAAAGAAGTCTTAAAAATTTGTTTTTGGATTATCCCATAGTGGTAAAGAATAAAACTACAGATCATAGTAAATAGAAAAGTAATCACCATGATGATTCCAAAAGCTTTGCTTCTTCTTAGGTTTATTTTATCTGTTTTTGCTTCCTCTTTCATCTGTTGAATGAGGAGATCCTCTTTAACCCTATTAATTTTTTCTTCGGTTAATTGAAAATGTTTTTGTTTCTCCTTTTCATAAGATTGTTCTACCAGTTCAGTTACTTTTAATTGAGCCTGATATGCTTTTTTATGGTCATTATTTTTTGCAGCTATTTTTGAAATATATTGATTAGCAAATATGATTTCATTTTTAAAGTCAAATTTTATTGCTAGATCAAGCATTTCATTAGCGATGACTTTTGCTTTTTTTAATTGTTTGGTTTCAAGATAACAATCAAGGAGAGTTGAAGTGGATTCCAAAATAAGCTTATTCGCATTTGATTCTATAGCTAATTTTTTTGAATTTAAAGCTTCTTGTATGGCATTATCTAGATTAGATTGTTTTAAGTATATTTTACTTAAATTATTTCTAGCCTCACTTTCTATGTATGAATGTCGATTTTTATTTGCGATATCAATTGATTTTTGAATCGCTAAAAACGCTTCATCCATTTGGTTTAATTTCATCTGGATGTATCCAATATCTTTATATGCAAAAGCTAAAACCTTTGATTGGTCTTTATCATTTACACGTAAAGATATTTTCAGGGCTTCATCTATAACTTTTAAAGCTTCTTTATATTTTTTCTGTTTTTTATAAATAGCAGAAATAGTACCTCTTACCATGATTGATCTTTCAGGTATATTGAGTTTTTCTGATAATCGAATTGCTTGTTGAGAGAAAAAAATAGCATCAGTATAGTCTTCAATCATATGATAAGCCATACCTAATGCGCCATAATATTCAAGCTTGATAGAATCAGTAACCGTATTATCAGTAAGGGCATTTTTTAAAATAGAAATAGATTGATTATATTCTCCAAGTACTAAATATGCTTTTCCTAATTGATTAATGGAGTGGTATCTTATCTCATTTGATACCTGATTAAGTTGAGTTAATTCCCTTGCTTTTTTTGCGTATTCAACACTTTTTTCAGAATCAGTAAAGATATACTCTTGAGATAATTGTATGTAAATATCTATTCGTTCCAAGTCATTGTTAGTATCATGAAGCTGATCTAAAAGGGAAGAAGATTGGCTATAAATTGTCAAATGTAAACAACACAATAATATAGAAATAAGGGGCTTAAAATTCATTTATCTGAGTTTGTAATACTTTTTTGTTGTCCAATGAGCATAAAAATATTAGATTCAAAAATAGAATTGAGAATCTTTGACTTTATCTAAAAATCCAGAAAAGGGAATCAAATAGTAAAGAATTGCATAGGCAAATTAGAACCTCTGCAGTACTTTCTTTAGGCGAGTATTAGAAAAAATCAAAAGTAGTAGATTTTTTCTTATAAAAGAATATATTTTTTAATAAAATTAGTGGATTTTAATTTGGGAAGACTTTTTGAATTTTTTGGTTTATAGTACCAACCAATAATTGCCAGAAGGGAGGAGAAGGTGTTTTAGAAAATAGGCGACAAAGGAATGTTGGTAATGAAACTGTTGGTATTGTGTATGAATACTTCAGAAAAACTCAATACTCATAATCTCAATACTCGAATTAATCTAGTTCTTCAAATATCGAATTGTTACTTTTAAATTCAGGGATGGATTTTTTTAAAAGTTCTACTAATGCTTTGTTGTTTTGTTGACTGAAAAGTTGGGAAAGTTCAGCGACTATATTTTTTACTTTTTCAAAATCATATTCACGGACAGTTGCGATTAGTATTTTTTTATGATGAGTGGGTAGACTTGTTTCCGCAGGGTTGAGTAGTTCTTCATATAATTTTTCTCCTGGGCGTAAACCTGTAAATGTGATTTGAATATCTTTGCCTAATTCAAGACCAGAAAGGCGAATCATTCTTTTTGCAAGGTTTAAAATTTTGATGGATTTACCCATGTCAAAAACATAAATCTCACCACCTCTTCCCATTGCGCCAGCCTCTAAAACTAACTGACATGCTTCGGGAATCGTCATAAAATATCGTGTCATTTCAGCATGAGTAACAGTAACTGGGCCACCTGCTGCGATTTGTTTTTTAAATAAAGGAATGACCGAACCATTGCTTCCTAAAACATTTCCAAATCGAGTAGTGATGAATTTTGTAGAAGTATTGCCTGTCTGCCGAATAGGTAGATTTTTTTCTTTGAGATGATGGTTGAGAGATTGCACATATATTTCGGCCATGCGCTTACTTGCTCCCATGATATTGGTAGGGTTTACGGCTTTATCTGTGCTGATAAAAACAAATTTTCCAACGCCATATCGAACACTTAAATCTGCAATATTTTTAGTTCCTTTGATATTAGTGAAGATCGCTTCCGATGGATTGTGTTCCATCAAAGGGACATGTTTGTAGGCCGCAGCATGATAAACAATGTCAGGGTTGAAGGTGCGAAAAACATTTTCCATTCGCTCTTGATTGCGAATATCCCCTATGACGATTTCATGTTTTGAAAATGTAAAAGCATTGTTTAACTCAATGTCTAATTCATATAAAGGTGTTTCTGCTTGGTCGAGTAGGACTAATAATTTTGGATGGAAACGAGTAATCTGCCTCGCAACTTCACTACCAATTGAGCCTGCGGCTCCTGTGATTAAAATAGTTTTGTTTTTGAGTTGGTTCTCTATTTTATCCAAGTCCAGTTGGATAGGATCACGTTCGAGAAGGTCGTCAATTTTTACTTCTTTAATTTGTTGTAAACTAAGTTCGCCGTTGATCCATTTTTCTACTGGTGGTACATTTCTGACTTTGACATTATATTCTAAACATAGTTCTATGACTTCTTGTTTTTTTTCTGTAGATATATTGTTATCTGCAATAATTAAAAGTTGAGGTTGATTGGAAAGCAAATATCGAGATAAATATTTTGCGGGATAAATAGGTGTTCCGAGTAATCTCTTTTTTCTATAGTTACTATTGTTATCAAAAAATGCGTTGACTGAATATTTATTTCCAATGTCTCGTTCCAATGCTTTTTTAGTGGTGATTCCTGTTTCCCCTGCCCCATAAATCGCTACGTATTTTTTATCAATTTTTCTATTGCGGATTTCGATGTAAAGGATTTTTACCAATGCACGATAGGCGGTAAGGAAAAATAGTGTGACTAAAAAATCAATGATAATGATGGAGTAGGGTAGCGCAAAATGAGTAGTCGAATAATAAAAAATAGAATTAACAATTGTAGCCATAAACAAACTACCTCCCAAAACTGCCCAAAGAATTCTTAATGCATCTTCAGTACTAGTGTATAAAATAATGCCTGCATAGGTTTTAAAAATCAAAAAACTTAAAACCCGAATCACAATCATAACCGTTACTCCATATTTGATATTGGCAAAGAATTTCTCCTCTGTAGGAATATCAAAATTGAATCTTAGCAAGTGTGCTAAAATCAATGAAAACACTACGATTCCAATATCAATTAGTAAAATACCCCAACGGGAGATGGATTGCATGTTTGCGATTTAAGTTTTCGAATAGGATGGCAAAATTAATCTTTTTAAAATAACCGTAGAAATATATTCGAAATTGTTTGTTTTAATAAAAAAAGAATTTACTTTTGCAGTCCAATATCGCGGAGTGGAGCAGTTGGTAGCTCGTCGGGCTCATAACCCGAAGGTCGTAGGTTCAAGTCCTGCCTCCGCTACAAAAAAAGCCTGATAATCAGTTGATTATCGGGCTTTTATCATTTCATCAGTGTTAAAACACTAACAAATAGACAGGTGTTTTTTATTTTTTAAGCCTTGCTATATTTCTTCAAAAAATATTTTCTCTACATGAGACTCTAAAAATAAAGGTTGCCTCATAGTTCATGCTTCTTTTTTTTTTACTTTTTCTAAGTGTGGATAACTGAGTTTTAATTACAACATAAGACTACTTGTTAGTTATAATCTCCTCCTCCCTCATGTAGACCACTTTCAATAACCTTAAATCTTCGATTGCGGCAATGATTTGATTTTTTTGATTTTCCAAAATATTTCTTGCATAATCTGGCATTATGTTGACAGCAATAACTTCTGTGTAATCTTCAAGTGCTTTTTCCTCACCGCGTATACATTCATCAAGTAATGCTTCTATACTATCATCTGTCCATTGAGCTTTTAGATCTATCCAAATATGGTGAAGCTTCCCTAAAAATGTTCCATCGACGATAGGATTCCCACCAATGATATTAATAATATTTTGTAATTCTTCAACATTACTTCTTCTATTTTTTGCATTGTCAATTAACCATTTTGTCAAGCTTGTGAAAGTAATGTTATTAGCAACTTCAACATATCCATTTGACGCATCCATATTTCTAGCCAACAAGTGATTTAATCCTGATATGGTATTTTGATTTGCAGTACTCATTCTTTTAATTTTTTTATTGAAAAATATAAATTGTGTTCCTTTCTATAAAGTATGAGGGCTGAATATGTTCAATGCTTTTTTATAAATTCGGTATAAGGATAAAAAAAACAGCAGCATCCCTGATTAAAGGAATACTGTCTTTTAGTTATTTCGTACAACTAGGAGAATGTAGCTCTACCGTGTTGACGAAATTATTTGGATCGAATGATCCAAGAATAAGAAGGTGACGACAGCAAACTTAAAGTCTAACTGCCGTCAAAGAGCCCCATTAAGAATTAAGTTTCTTTGGATTAGCTCTTATCATCCCTTCTCAATTTCTTTTGGGAGTGCATATGACAAGGGAATAGATTTTATAACAACATGTTAACAGGTTGTCAAAATTGGAATATATATTTTTGATTAAGGGTAAATAAATGTTAGAAGTTAGTTGGGTTGGTTTTTTCTTTTATACTGCAAAAATATGTTTGAATCCTTTTTTGTTCTATTCCATTTGGAAGCAAGAATATTCCATTTGGAAGTAATTTATTCGTTTTGTGTTCTTTTCTATTTCATCTATGTACGAGATACAAGATGAGAGTGGATTTTCGAAAGCTATTTTATTTCAAATTAACACCGCTTATTAAATTCGGTGTAACTTTCTAGGGGTAGATTTATTTATATTTACTCAGTTTTGGCCTATTCTTCGTTGAATACTTTTCAAATAATCCTTAGGTAAAACGCCATATTTTGCTTTAAATTTTTTAGCGAAATGACTATGGTTAGAGTATCCCACTTCGGTTGCAACATCTTTTACGGAATGATCTTTTAGTAGAAGGATAGAGGCTAAATCCATTCTTTCTTCTGTTAAATATTGATTAATAGTTTTATCAAAAATTGCTTTGAATCCTGTTTTTAACTTCTGCTGATTAATTCCTGCCATCTTTGCTAAGTTCTCGATAGTAGGAGGGTTCTTTAAATTTTCAATTAATATCGTCTTAGCATATTTTATTTTTTCAACATCATATTTACGTAGCATCACTTGTCGGTTAGGCGTCAGTAAATCATCTTTGAATTGCTTCACTTGTTTACTTAATAATTCCAATACTTTTGCCTCTAAATAAGTACTCCTGACTAATCCATCATGATTATCAGCTGTGATTTTTTTTATACATTCGGCTGCGGAAATGCTATAATTACCTTGGTAGAAAAATGGTTTAGATGCTTCCAAATCTGATAGAACAGTAGCTAGCTTAGTTGGCATTTTATTTACGATACAATCTATCTTTTTCAAATACTCTTCTCGATTAATCATAAGTATTGTAAATAAAATTTTTCGATTACTAGGTAGTTTTAATGACTGTGTACTATCAGTAGGGCATGCTGTAATACTTCCTTGCAATGGATTTAAATGATAACGAATGTCTCCCTTGTTGAAGGTATGCCATACTTCTCCTTCGATCTCAAAGTTGAATTGAAGAGGGGAGGGGAAATCATTAATGAAATTTAAATTCCAGTCTTCATTAATCATACAGTCAAAAACAAGGAATGAAATACCATCACTAAATAAAAACCCTGTGATTTTTCCATGTCCTAATTTCCCTGACAATTCAATCACTTCTTCCAGACAATCAGTATGACAAGTAGTATTCAATTGTCTAGCAAGGCTTTTGATGAATTTGTGGGGATGATATTTTTTAAATGTTAGTGTCATATATATTATTGAAGACTGAGATTTATGTAAATACTATATTCCTTCTTCTATAGAAAGTATAAAGGATGAAAATGTTCATTCTGGAATGAGTTACGTTTTGTGGAAAAGAGTGAGTTCTATGAGAAATGAAAAGAGTCTGATAAGAAAAATCAAAGCTTCTCAATATCGTTTAGGAACGGATATTTATTATTGAATCGTTCCTTATCATTGATAACAATTTTCAATTTTTTGTGGGGCAACTTTGACGGAAGTTTAATTTCAAAATTGATTTTTGATGAAAAAAATGATGTTCAAAATGAAGAAGAGATAAGTTTTAAAGAATAGTTATGGGGAGTGTTCATGAATGTGTGTCTTTGAACTTGTTCTTCTTAGCCGTCGGATGTAAATCCGACTCTCTC
>CAKZSH010000345.1 GCA_937918905.1 uncultured Saprospiraceae bacterium | reverse complement strand
ACTGGTTTGACGAGGTTCTTCTCCTTGAAGAGATTTAGAGGTAAGTTTTTGTTTTTGACTGCAACTCAGTAAAAACAATATAACGGATATGACGAAAAACGTGAGATAGTGTTTTTTCATTGAATTCGGTTTGTGGTTGTTGTTTTTGTATAAATCTAAAGCGAAGTTACTGAATTTTTTGAAGATGGTTGACGGTCGTTTGCTGCGCTGCACTTGACGGTGGACGGTCGTTCACTTCGTTCTCTTGACGGATTCTAAATTCGTGGACCGTCTACCGTCTACCGTCAAGCGCAGCGACCGTCAACCGTCAATAACTCAATGGCTACATGCATCCGACCCAATCGGAGAACCATCAGGCATATCTTTTGGCATCGCACTTTTCCATTCATTTGGATTTTGGACAAACTGATTGATCAAAAATAAAGCATGTTGAACATGTGCATTTTCCACATCCTTTCCACTAGTTTTTTTCGAAAGGCGATCTTTTAATTCATTGATTTTTAAAAAAGCAATCGCACGGACTTGTTCATTCGCACTTTCGTTGACCGCAGTTTTCATAAGATGTTGGAGTACCATTTTTTCAGTAACTCTACCTATGGCAGCATGGTAATTATTTTTATCCTCAATGTACCAAGTACTTTCCAACAATATATTTACAGCATCATGAAAACCAGGGTAGTTACTATTCATTGCATTTTGTTCAATCAATCTTGCAGCACGTTGAGGATTCAAATACAAACCAATAATATGATTGGCTGCACTTTCCGCCGCAGCCATTGGGTCGAGTGTCAAACCAGTTCTAGTTTTAAAACTTTCCCTTCCTCTATCATAGCCAAAAGCTTTTGGAGGAATTAATTTTAAAATATGTTCAGGTATCGCCAATTGCTCTGACTGAAGCGTTTGCATCACGGCAGCGATGGCATTTTTTTGTTCATGAGTAGCTAGTGGTTTTACATCTGTATTCGCCTGACCTCTTGTACTATAACTATATTCGACACCACCTATCATTTTTATGGTACCTTCCACCTGATAGCGATGTGCTAAATACAAAGGAACCAATACCTCCTCCAAAGTGGACATTGGAGCATTCATAGGAATGTTATTTTCTCCAAAAGTCTTTAAAGCAGTAGCACGAACTTTCATCATTCTTTCCAATTCTGAAACGGGGTTTTTTCCATTATCCCAAAGGTGAGCGTACGGGTGTGCACCTCCTTGAGGTCGAGCATCTCTATCCGAAATGTATCGCAATCCCATTCGATCATTTTCGTTTAAAATTTCTAACAATGCTTTTGCTTCATCAGTACCTTTTGGAAAATCTTGATAACCATAAAGTACTGTTCGTTTGTCCCATGCTCCAATTTTATCATCGTAGGCATTTTCAAAATTTAAAGTACCATTGCTATTTAATGTGATATATGGATGCGGATAATCCATGACCGAAGACCGATCATTGGTACTTGCCGCAAAGTTATGTGATAATCCAATCGTATGTCCTACCTCATGTGCAGACAGTTGTCGCAATCGAGCCAATGCCATTTTTAACATCTCAGGCGAAACAGGTTTACCTTCTTCATAAGCAGCCACCAAACCTTGTGCTATCAAAAAATCCTGACGAACTCGAAGCGAACCCAACGAAACATGCCCCTTAATAATCTCACCCGTACGAGGGTCAGCAACACTTGCACCATACGACCATCCTCTCGTAGATCGATGTACCCATTGAATTACATTGTATCGAACATCCATCGGGTCGGCATCATCAGGGAGTACTTTTACTTGAAAAGCATTTTTATAACCTGCTGCTTCAAAAGCCTGATTCCACCAACTTGCACCTGTAATCAATGCAGAACGAATCGGCTCAGGTGCACCTCGATCCACATAATAAACGATAGGTTCTACCGCTTCACTTACTGCCAATTCAGGATTTTTTTTCTTTAACCGATGCCTTCTTATAAATCTTTTGACCAAAGGCTGATCGATAGGCGTCGCATAATCTTGATAATCAATGGAATTAAATCCACTACGAGGATTCATCATTCTAGGTTGATAATCCGCATCAGGTAATTCGATAAATGAATGATGCATACGAACCGTTACCGCATCAGGACTCGGTACAACACTTCGAATATATCCTCCTTTTGGATTACCCGTAAAAGTGATCGTTGCTTCCAGTTCTGTGTTTTTTGGAAAATTTTTACACATAGGTGGATAGATCGCAGAACGAGATTTATCAATTTTGTAAGAGCCTTGTTGGCTACGTTGTAATCGGTTGCTGACTTGATGAGCATCTCGTAATAAAAAATCATTTGCATTCACCGTAACGGATGCGCCGTTGTCTTTTTCTATTTTAAAACCCCAAATGACGGATTGCGCAAATGCTTGTTCCACAGATTCACTTTCGGCAGGGTTGTCGCTGATGGCGCGATAATCGTAATTGGGTTGAACCATCAATATCTTTTGTCCTACTTTTACAAATTTTACAATTCGAGTATTTCCCAATTGTCCTCTGTCCAAACCAATATCATTGGAGCCCACACCAGCAGGTAGGGAATTGACATATAAAAATTCGGTATCAAATTTATCAATGTCCAACATGATTGTTCCCGTTTTTTCATTCCATGTGAAATTGAAAAAACCTGCTTTTTTCTCTGCACTCGTATTGATAGTATTTGAAATAGGATTGGAAGTTTTTTTACTTACAATTTTGGATGGAGCCTTACAGCTAAAAAGAAATAAAAAACTAAAACATAGGATAGATCTTAACATAGTAATTGATTTTTCTCATAAAAAAAATATGGGTTGAAGATAGGAATTTTCTTTGTTATTGAGGTGCATCTAAATTATTTCCCCACAGCCGACGGCTAAGTGTCAAAATATTATGGACACATTTTATTGAAGACTTCTGATTTATATAAAATCCTCAAATATTAGTCTTTCTTTTGTGTATTAGAAAATTTTAAAATTTAAGTTTCTTTATTCAATCCAAGTTGTGGATAGCAGTAGAGTCACAAGGTGAATTTTTATTTAATTCCTACTCCCTAACCTTAAAAAATCAGGAAATCTAATTGAGATATTCACCTTGTGACTTGTTCCAATTATCTACAATTGATGTAAATTAAATAAGCTTTTCCAAACAAAATAAAATTGAGTTTGTTCTAAGATATAAACCTCAAAAAGTAACTTTAGGTTTCTCTAGGTTTTATTTTATAAAACCTAATTAACTTTTTAATCAATTCACCTAAAATCATTTAGATTTGCATCTTAAAACAACTTAATTTTGAAATATACTTCATTTAATTATATAACTGCAACTGCTGCTTTAATTGCAATCTTAGGATTTGGCGTATTCGAATGGCTTTCTTCTAATTTTAAGGTGGCTGCCTACTTGACCCTTCCATTAATTCCACTTGTCTTTTTTTTTAAAAATACTTATCAAGTAAAATCGAATCATATAGCCGTTTCTACTTTTGGAAAAACGCATAAAAAAATCTGGTTGCGAGATATTGAAAAACTAGAAGAGGGGAAAACGCTTTTTGGGAAAAAAATGGTAAAAGTTTTTTATAGTCCATATGATTTTATGAGTATCAAATTAGGAGAACAGACAAGTAGTTTTATTCAAGAAATAAAAGATACAAAAGCAAAATCTCCCTCTGTGTAATTTTGTGTTTTCTCTGCGAAACGCTGTGTGACTAATCACTTCATTCTTACAATAGTCAAATCATCAAACCAAACTTTTTCATGGGAAGGATTATATAAAAAGAAACTAACTTCATTATTATTTATATGAGTTGGGATGGTAAATTCTTGAGCACATTTCCCCCAACCTGTATGCTCTTCATATGCCGTTACATAATCGATGTTGTGAATATATTCATTTCCATCAATGATCATCACAGCTTTGATGGCATTATACGGAGGATATTTCCATGAAGTGACTGATATTTTTTCGCAAGGAACTACATCTTTCATCGTAAATGTAAATGAATATTCGCTACCTCGATGTATCAATATGGAATGTTTGCCGGAGTGTGAACGGTCAGAAACTTGGGTTTCTGTATTTTGTAACAAGATACCTTCTTGATTAGTAATAAAGTGTTTTCCATCTTCAGTAATCACTTCAGCACCACAAGTCAAGGAATCAAAATTTGTTAGTTTTCCTTTTTGCAAAATAAAAATAGAATCCATTCTAGGAGGCATCAATCGTCGATGTGGGAATGTTTTAATAACATTATATTTACAAATTTTAGAATGAGCAAGGATATATTGTTCGGGATGCGAATCCCATTCTTCAAAATATTGCCAGCCTGTAGTTCTTCCTGATTCGACTTTATTCATTTTTTTAAATTCAAATCCACCATTGATTTGTTCTGGTTGGAGCTGAAGGTCTTTTTCTGAAAAATCGAGGGCTTCCCATCTTGCTCTATTCCAAGATAAATAATCATGTGTAGCACCTATAGAGAACAACATGATAATGATAAATCCTAACGTTCCTATCCAACGGAAAACTTTTGGTGGATTTAAAAATTCAGGAAGCGGAGCAATTAATAAAATCAGAAATGGAACAGCAATTAAATTATATCGATCAAAATAAAAGTTATTTAACATTAAAAATGCAAAATATCCAAATGCAGCAATTAAGGAAAAAACGCTTCCCCAATTTACGGATGGAGAAGTTTTATTTTTTATTAAATTGAAAATTTGAAAAGTGCGTAATAGGATAAATTGTAGTAAAAAAATACCAAATGCAAAACCAACCATAAAAACATTATTCCAATCTTTCCAATGAATTTTTGGAGGTGAGATCTTTGATTCAGAGGGAAGAACCATTGGCCCCATTCCAAAATTATCAAATGTATTTCCTAGATAAATATTATCAAGGATTTGTAAGTAGGGATAACTCATTATTAGAGCGATTCCTACGACAAAAAATTTAACAATCCACGTTGTTTTTTTCCAAAAATATGGAATTAGAATGATTAGCAAAGGAATCAAAAATAATCCCCACAAAGCAAAAAATCCATGTGCTCTTACTTCAATCGCTCGTGCAAAACTACCATTGTAAATATTATCTAAAAGTTGTTCTGTTTTTCCAAAATGTACAGATAAACTATAATATGTATTCCTCCAATAAGTAAAACTAGAAAGACTTAAAAATGTAATAAATACGGGGGCTGTAGCCTTAATAAGATTGGAAAAAGAAAACTTATTTTTTAAGAGGTAAGTAAAGAAAAAAGCGATTGGAATAAGTACTCCTGGTTGACGAATGAGTGTTGCAATTATTGAAAAAATAGTCAAATAAATAATATAAATATTCCTTTGGGTATTGATGTTTTTTAATGCGAATAAAGCTGCTAACATTAGAAAACATAAAAAAGGAACTTCCGTCATATAGGAGAACGCATTGGTAAAATAAAATGGATTAAATGCGACCAAAAGTGTTGCCCAAAATGCTTGTTTTTTCGACATGCCTCCTTCCTTAAAAAAGGCTTGAGTTGCGATCAAACCTAACCAACCAAGGAACAAAGTGGAACACCTTAATACCGTAAATGAGAACCCAAATATTTTACAAAAAAATGCGCCCCAAAGGGTGTGTGCAATTAAAGTCATTGCGCCCCAATCATCGAAAAATATTTTGTTTTCTAGCACTAAAGATTTGACATTGCGGGCATACGACCAGTCGTCATTTAATGGAAAATCGCCTATTGGATTAACCAATAGAATACATAGCAGCCAAATTATTGTTAGGTAAACTTCGTAAGAAGCGATTTTTTTTAACATCTATTTATCAAAATTATCTAATCAAAGTTAAATCTCCACTAGTTTTTTTTGTCAAAACCTCATGCCCATTAAAATAAGTATAACTTACCGACCAAACATACACATCTGAACTTGCATTTTTATTGTTATGTTTTCCATCCCAGCCTTCTAAAATATCTTTTGATTTAAAAACATTTTGTCCCCAACGATTAAAAATGATCAAGTCGTAATTTTTTACATCATAAGGACAATCTACCACCGCTTGAAAAATATCATTAGTGTTATCCCCATCAGGTGTAAAAGTATTTGGGAAAGATATACAATTATCACAATCCTCGTAAGTTACAAAAATAGAATCTCTACTGATACATTGTTGATAAGATTGCTCCGCAAAATACAAACCTGTTTCTGTTACTTCAAAAGAATTTCCTTCAAATTCATTTTGCCAAATGGTATTGGAATCTTCACTTGATAATGTCAAAGTTGTTCCATAACAAATCGTAGTATCATTTCCAAAATCAAGTTGTGGCCCAGGTTGAACATAGACAGTATTACAATAAGCATCTTGAGTAGGAAGTCCGATGTCTGTGATAAGCTGGATGATATAAGTACCAGGTTTATTATAGGAAATACCAGGTGGCGAGAATAAATCAGATGAGTTTGTAGAAGCATTGTTACATCCCGCAACTTTCATTCTGCTAAGCGAATTATTATCGACATTGACAATGAAAAAATAAATATCATTATCAACTCTAAAGGGTTTGGAAAAAGAATGTGGAAAATCAAGATTTCCAATATTTCCCAAATCAATCGCAGTAGGCGTACTCATAAGGTCACTCCCAAAATTTAGAAAACTTAAACTATTGTTATATTTGTTGGCGACTATTCCTACAAAATTGCCACATACATCAGTTATTAAAACATCCCGTGGCCCTTGAAGCATACCAAGATCACCTAAGTTTTGACCTGTTGGGATATTGGAAAGTTGACTTCCAAAATCTAATCTTGTTAGAGAATTATTATGTTGGTTGGCCACAAAAATAAACCAATTACCATCTTGAAAAATAGGATGAAATCCAGAAGGCGAATTCATGTTTCCAAGGTTGCCAATGTTAACAGAAAGAGGAATATTTTCTAAACTATTTCCAAAACTTAAACGAGTTAAGGTACTCGATAATCTATTCACCGTCCAGCCAAACCATTGATCATTTTCCTTAAAGATATAAATGTCATGTGGGTAAGAAAGATTATCAGCATTGCCAAGATTGGTTACCGTAGGAGTATTGTTAAGAGAATTTCCAAAATCTAATCGAAGAAAAAATTCTCCTGAAACTGAAATAAGCCCTCCTAAAATAAACCCTCTCCAATTGCCTTGGTCATTGATAATTTGTATGGCTTCAGTTTGAGTGCTCAATGCATTGAGGCTACCGAGGCTATTGGATTGTGGAATATTTAATAAACTATTTCCAAAATTCATTTGAATCAGTTCGCCATTATTATTGGTCAAAAATC
Organism: uncultured Saprospiraceae bacterium; assembly: GCA_937918905.1. Taxonomy (GTDB): domain Bacteria; phylum Bacteroidota; class Bacteroidia; order Chitinophagales; family Saprospiraceae; genus CAJQQY01. The sequence continues at coordinate 1,159 of CAKZSH010000345.1, read as the reverse complement.
CTTGGTACTCATTTCCATCTTCAACGATGTCCATAAAAACAGGAGAGGAAAATTCAGGGTCATTTATGGAAAATCCTTCCAGCGGATTATTGAGATCAATACCACAAAAATTCCAAAATTGAGTAGTCGTATTTTGACTGGTATTGGTTATGGAAAATGTTTCTCCTACGCAGACTTCAACGGGATTTGTAAAAGAGGTTTGAACTTGAGTAAGCCCTAAAGGACAATTCAACCAATAGAAAAGAAATAAAATTATTAGTTTTTGATTAGGGTTCATGGTTGAATAGTATGTTTGTAAAGTGCTGATTATTAGCAGGTTGTGATGTAAATATATTGTTAAACACAATTTACTATTTTATATTACATTTTTCTTCCAACTCCATTTCAATTAATTTTTTTAATTCATTTTGTTCTTTTAAAATATATTCATAACTATTTCTCATCGCTTTGCTAATATTATATTTTTGAGCTGCTACAAATTTAAACTGCCTATCATTTTTTAATTCATTAAGATCAAAGTCATAAAGTTTACTATCAAAATAACTTCGTACTTTATCATTTATAGTATCAAATCTTTTTTCGAGTTTCAACAAGGGAATTATTAATATCCCAATGATGATTAGTAATATTTCGCCAAGGGCGTAAAGAAGATACTTTCCTATCTTATTTAAATTTTCTTTCCTCCATTTTCTTAAAAAAGATTTCATGCAACTTTAGTTTTTCGTTGAATATTGTAACCGCTAAATGAATTTAGCAATTTCTTATTTGGAAAAATGTGCCGTCCCTCTGGGACTTAACAATACTTTTACATGATTTTTTTCTACCAATATTTCGTCCCTCTGGGACTTTTGATTTATTATTAGTCCCAGGGGGATGAAATATCGGTAGAAAAGTTTATCTCATTTTTTCAAAAAGTCCCAGAGGGGACGGCATTTTTCCATATAAGAAATTGCTGAAATGATTTGGTGATTACTTCGTAACCGTCACATCCCCTGATAACTGCCGATCCAATGTTTCCCCCATTTGATTCACTTGAAATTCAAGTAGATAAACATAAACCCCTTCGGCAATATCTTTCCCTTTAAATCGCCCATCCCAACCTGTATCAACATCCGCTGATTCAAAAACCAATGCGCCCCAACGGTTAAAAATTTTCATA
>CAKZSH010000344.1 GCA_937918905.1 uncultured Saprospiraceae bacterium | reverse complement strand
ACGGTAGACGGTCGCTTCGATTGACGGATTCACAATTCGTAGACCGTCAAGAGAACGAAGTGAACGACCGTTTATCGTCGATCCCGAAGTTTCGGGAGTTCGTCCACCGTTCAAAAGAGCTGAATAAAAAAAGCGATATGTGCCATGCACATATCGCTTTTTTTATTCAGTTCTTTTGAAGATTAAGCAGGGATTTCTTCAATAACAGCAGAAAGTCCACGATCAATTAAAGCATCTTTTTTTGGCTTTAATTCACTAAAAACAGCAGTTTTAACTGTTGCTTTTCCTTTAAAATGGATAATCATGGCCAGCTGTTCGGCTTGTTCAAATGAATGTTCTAGTATATCTGTAAAACATTCTATTACCCAATCAAAAGTATTATGATCGTCATTATATACTACGAGTTGCGATTGGTTTCCTACTTCTTCTAAGATTTCTTCTAGGATTGCTACATCCGTTTCTTCCTGTGTGTGAAACTTTATCATATTGATTTTAATTAATTCGGATTTACAAATTTGCTTTTCAAATATAAGAAATTAATATCGGAAAAAGCAATTGGAAAATGTCAAAATTTAAAGCAATTGCAATAATATCGGCCTGCTGCTATGAAAGCTTCTATTTTTTGAATTATTTATATAGTTTTTTTAAACGTATATAAATAAGACGAAATATATTTGATATTAGATGCACACGCTTTAACGTCAAAATCAACGTAAATTCGTGTACTTTTAGTTCAAATTATTCAAAGTATTTTTAACTGCTTCAAAATTCGGTAAATCTCCAGCAGACTCTAAAACTTCGGCATATTTGATAACTCCTTCTTTATCAATGACAAATGCAGATCGTTTTGAAACCCCTTTCATATCTAAAACAAAATCCTCATATAATGAGCCATATGCCCGAGATACGTTTTTGTTAAAGTCAGAAAGTAGGGTGAAATTGTAATTTTCGGCCTTTTTAAACTGCTCTAGTGTAAATAATGAATCGACAGAAACTGCTAAAATTTCAGCATCCAATCCTTCATATGTAGCAATATCATCACGCATTGTACATAATTCTGTAGTACAAACGCCTGTAAATGCTAAAGGAAAAAATAATAAAACCACATTTTTACCTTTATAATTTTCCAATGATACTTCGGCTTTTTCAGTATTTCTTAGTGTAAAATTGGGTGCTTTGTCCCCTACATTAATTTCCATCTTATTTTGATTTTTTTTATGAAAAAATATTGTCTAAACTTGCGCAAAGATAAGGAAGGTTTATTTTATTATTCCTAATTCTACTTTAAGACTCTAAAAATTTATTAAATATTTGGGTGCTACATTATTCGAGCGGGGAGCAAGGCTTGAAAACTCGCTCCGCTCAAACAGTTCAATCCTTGCTCCCCGCTCGAATAACGTAAAATTTAACGGTGAGACAGTTTTTAAAACCTTAAAGTAAAACTAACAAACGACAACAAAAATTGTTGAATGAATCAAACACAACGAGCATACCTTCAACTTCATATAGCCGTTCTTTTTTTTGGTTTGACTGCTATTTTGGGAAATGATCAAATGATTTCGCTTCCTGCTATTTCGATGGTTTGGTGGCGAGTACTTTTTACGGCTATAAGTTTATTTTTTTTAATTCGTTTTGGAAAATCATTAAAAGACATTCCTCAGAAATATATTTGGCAATACATGACCATTGGAGTGATTGTGGCCTTGCATTGGATTTGTTTTTTTGGATCGGTAAAGTTAGCAGGTAGTTCATCGGTCACTTTAGTTTGTATGGCGACGGTGGCTTTTTTTACCTCATTCATTGAGCCTCTAGTTTTAAAAACTAAATTTCAAAAAAAGGATTTAATACTCGGTATTTTAGTTATTCCAGGAATGGCATTGGTCGTAGGAAATGTAAGTTCTGATATGTGGTTGGGCATTGTGGTTGGATTGCTTTCAGCACTTTTAGCTGCGGTATTTTCGGTTTGGAATAAAATGATTATTGACAAAGCTGATCCAAAAGATATTACTTTTTTGGAGATGAGTAGTGGCTGGTTGTTTATTAGTTTGATACTTCCTTTTGTAATTCAATTTGATGAGAATGTAGCATTTATGCCTGTAGGGAAGGATTGGTTTTATTTGTTGGTTTTGGCATTAGTTTGTACAACACTTGCCTATGTGCTTTCCTTGCGTGCTTTGAAACATTTATCTGCTTTTACTTCAATGTTGACTTATAATTTAGAACCTGTTTATGGAATACTGTTGGCGTATTTTTATTTAGGAGAAAAATTATCTCCAGGGTTTTATTTGGGAGTTGTAATTATTTTAGGAGCGGTTTTTTTGAATCCAATTTTAAATCGAAAAGCAGAAGAGAAGTCTAAATTAACATGATATGCGTCTCAAAACGAAATATTTACTTTTTCTCTTTTTATTTTTCTTTTTCCAATCCAAAAGTCAGGAAACTTTTATTCCAAAACATTCCATCATTTTAGAAGCAGGAGGCATTGGAGGATTTGGTTCATTAAATTATGAACGGTTATTTATTTCCAAAACAAAATATCATTTTTCCTATCGAGTAGGTTTTTCGTTTTTTAGATTTAAAGATTTTGAAAGAAAATTTAATCCAGATTTATTATTTCCAATCAGTATTCATTTTATAAAAAAATATAAAAACCATTCTATTGTTTTTGGATTTGGGCAAACTGTTTCAAGTATCGTTAAAGCATCATCTGATTTTAGTTCAAAAGTTAGAAAAACAAGTCTTAACCCAAGTGTTATTTTAGGTTATCGTTTTCAAAGAAGAAATAAACCCTTTTCCATCCAAATAAATTATACACCTGTTTTTCAACAAGGTGAAAGGTTTCGTCATTGGGGAAATTTAGGATTTGGATATTCTTTTTTTCAAAATAGTAAATCATGAAAAATTTAATTTCAATATCTTTTTTACTTCTTTTCATTTTCACCTGTGGAAAAAATGATGTTGATCTTTCTCAAGTCAATAATTTAAATGGGAATAAAATTTCTGCTTTTGGACATGCAGGAATGGGTATATCTTCGCAATTTCCAATCAACTCTTTTGAGTCGATTAGCAATGCTTTGAACTTGGGAGCGGAAGGAGTGGAGATAGATATTCAAATGACTAAGGACTCAGTTATTGTACTCTACCATGATCGTACTTTAGAAGAACAGACAGATCTAGGAGGAGAAATTTTTGAAAACGATTGGGAGTACATCCAACAAGCTACTTACAAAAATCCAATTTTTGCAGAATATAAAATTGTGTCGCTCGATCAGTTATTTGAACATTTAAAAAATGTAAAGGATTATAAATTTTTATTGGATTTTAAATTATATCAATCAGATCATTCTGATAGTTACGTTGCTACTTTTATAGATGCCTTGATTAAAGTTATTGATAAGCATCAAATGGAAGATTATGTTCTGCCTACTGTTTATCGAACTGAGTATCTTTTAAAATTAAAATCCCTTCGCCCAAATATTAAATTAGCGGTGAGTACAGGATTTGAGCAAGGGTTGGTTTTAGCAGAAGAACTAGATGCTCATGCAATGGTATTTCAGAATGAAAAAATAACAAAAGAACAGATTCAACAAGCCCATCAGGAAGGATTCCAGATTTATCTTTTTGGATTGCACTCGAAAAATGATAATTTGGACGCTATTGAAAAACATCCAGATATTATTTTCTCAGATAAAGTAAAACATCTGATAAAAGTGTTGAAATAAAATTCAAAATTACAAATGCATTTTTCCCTAAAAAAAATTAATCGTTACTGCGAATCACATACTACAACACCGTCCAGAGTATTGTATGATCTTGATCGAGCTACTCACCTTAAAACACTTGCTCCTCAAATGGCATCAGGAGCGGTACAAGGAAAGTTATTTCAGTTTATCAGTCAAATGCTTCAACCAAAATCTATTTTGGAAGTGGGAACATTTACAGGATATGCTGCGATATGTTTGGCAGAAGGATTGGATAAAGATGGCGTACTTCATACCATTGAGGCCAATGAAGAATTTGAATATATTATTCGAGATTTTGTCAAAAGAGCCAACTTAGAAGATAAAATAAAACTCTACATTGGCGATGCAAAAGAGGTAATTCCAACAATGGACTTACAATTTGATTTGGTTTTTATGGATGCTGCAAAAAGGGAATATGCTTTTTACTACGATTTGCTTTTTGATAAAATAAAAAGTGGGGGATACTTGATGGTAGATAATGTACTTTGGGATGGGAAAGTTGTCGAAGAAAAGAAAAATACGGACACGCGAATCTTAGATGAGTTTAATAAAAAAGTACAAGCAGATGATCGAGTTGAAAATGTATTGTTACCCATCCGAGATGGAATAATGCTGATTCGTAAACGATGAGTTTTTAATGATGAACGTTGAACTGTTAAATAATAATGGTGAGTCTCAATATTTTTGAAACTCACCATTATTATTTAACAGTTCAACGTTATCAGTTCACAGTTAAGTTCTTAATATATTTCCTTCAGAGCCAAACCACTTGACACACATTGCAATCCCTATGGCTGCAAAGACAAATAGGGAAAGGAATACCAGTCCTAATAAACCATAATCGATGGTACCTGCAATAATCTCTTTAGTAGCTAAAGCTACATTCGCAACAGGAATAAGTGCAGTTATTGCAGTTAATTTAAATCCTGGAATCATTCCTATTATCAAAGGAAATATTGCTACAAAAGTTAAAGGAGTGATTAAACTTTGAGCTTCTTTAAAGGATTTGGAATAAATGCTTATCGGTATTAAAATCCCAGCAAAAAAAGTGGTCAATGGAATTAACATCAAAATAATCAATCCTATATTATAAGGTGTGAGAATCTGATTAACAATATTTAAAACCATTTGTGGAACATCAGGATTAAATATTAAAGTAAGGTACATTCCAAAAATCACGAGTACTCCCGAAATGACTCCTGAAATCACAACAACAAATAATTTTCCAATAAGTATTTGCAATCGGCTAGCAGGAACAGTTAAAATCGTTTCAATAGTACCACGTTCTTTTTCCCCCGTAAATAAATCAATAGCAGGATACATCGCTCCCATCAAGCAAAATAAAACAAAAACATAGGGTAACATTCCACCCGCCATTTTTCCAAAAGATTCTTTATCCGTATATACATCTTTTTTTGAAGTGGAAATAGGGTCTATCATAGCTTGATCTATACCTATAGAATCTAACCGAGCATCGAGTACAACACCGCTATATTCTTTTATTATATTTTCTGCCCTATCCCTAAAGATTCCTTCATCAGTAGAATCATAAAATACATTGACTTTTCCTGTTTTTCCTCCTGATATTTGTTGGTCAAAATCTTCACTTATTTCTACGACTACATCCAAACTATCATCTCGAATAAGTTGCTCAAAACCTTCTTTATTTATTCCTGCAATAATTTTTACATCTTTTTTTAGTTTTAATCGCGCGTGGAGTCCAGCACCATTGTCATTTGTGATAACACCAATTTTGATAATTTTTTCTTGTGCTTTTTTCATTCGGTCACTTGTGACTTTAGACAGCAAAGATATCATTAGAGGCATCAAAACGATAGGCGCCACGATCATAGTCAATACTGTTCTTCGATCCCGAAGCATGTCCAGCATTTCTTTTTTGAAAATCGTAAATATGTTTCCCATTTATCTTTTCTTTTTTGTTTGGCTAAAAGTATGACAATTTTTTGTTTTTAAAAAAGGGAATACCTTATTTTCAATAAGTGAAGACACGGTGATAGAAATAGGTTTCTTCATATTATATTAAAACAATGAACTAATAATTTTCAAAAATTGTATTAAATATCTCTTGTTAAATGTTTTTTTAAAATTAAAAAACACCTATATTTGCAGCCGCTTCCTAAAAGCGTAGCGAAGTTGCTCCCTGATTCGTCAGGCAAAGCAACTTTGCAAATTCAATTTATGGCGAGGTAGCTCAGCTGGTTAGAGCGCGTGATTCATAATCCCGAGGTCGGGAGTTCAAGTCTCCCTCTCGCTACAGGTAAAAATTTAAGCCCTTGTAAAT
>CAKZSH010000343.1 GCA_937918905.1 uncultured Saprospiraceae bacterium | reverse complement strand
GAAAATGAAAAAATTGAAGATGTTCTGATTGATTTAGCTGTGGAACATGGTTATGAAATTATTTTCAATAGTTCTTATTTTGATGAAAAAACGGTAACCGTAAAAGAACAAAACCAATCTATTGATTTTATCCTCCAACAAATTTTAGCAGATACCAAAGTTGATATTTCCATAAAAGGAAAAAATATCATCCTCACCAAACGACGAAAAGTTTATGGTTATATTTTAGATATGGACACGGGAGAGGCTTTAATTTCTGCGACGGTTTATGATCCTTTGAGTGGGATTGGGACTTTGACTAATGAGTTTGGATTGTTTAGTTTGGAGATTCCCTTTGAGAATAAATTTCTGATGGCTTCCTATGTTGGTTATGCGGTAGAAAAATTTGAAGTGGACGCAACTCAATCATTTCCCATCAATATTAAAATTAAAAGGAATGGAAAATTAAGTGACATCATCGTTACCAAAGATCAAGAGACGATTGCAGTTGAGCAAGAATTGGGCAAAAAAGATTTGATAACCAATGACATCAAAACACTTTTTGCAACAGGTGGTGAACCCGATGTTTTTCAATTTTTATATACCCAACCTGGAATTACAACAGGGCCTGATGGCTTGGGTGGCGTACATGTGAGGGGAGGAGATGCGAGCCATAATTTGTTTTTATATGATGGAGTAAAAGTTTATATGCCATTTCATAGTTTAGGATTATTTTCGATTTTTGATGCGAACCAACTCAAACATGCGAATTTTTCTAAGTACGGTTTCAACCCTCGACACGGTGGACGATTGTCATCGGTTTTGGAAATGAATGTTAAAGAAGGAGATGTCAATCAATGGAATTCCGAGATTAGTTTTAGCACCCTTGCGACTCATGTGGGTGTGAATGGCCCTCTTAAAAAAAATCAAACTAGCCTTTCTCTTTATGCACGTCGAACTCATCTTGATCCTATTTTTAAAAATATTACAAAAGGCAAAAAAGAAGAATATGGAGAAGAAGGATATTCGAATCATTACTTTTTTGACATCAATGCCAAGCTCAATCATCGAGTAGGGAAGCGAGATAAATTTTCGTTAACCATGTATAGTGGAAAAGATGATTTTGAAGACCGAACAGATTTTTATTATGAGGACGATACTCTTTTAATTGATGATGTGATTCGAAATTATGTGGATTGGCAAAATCAATTAGGCGCATTCAAATGGAATCATTTGTACAATGAAAAATTATTTTCCAACCTAACTTTAAGTTACACCAGTCATAAATATAAAAGTACCTACCAGCAACTTTTATATGATTATGAATTAGGATTTGGAGAAAATGAAGAAAATAGTTTGATTCGATTTTTTTCAAAAATAACAGACTTTGGTGGTGATATAGATTTTGATTTTTTCCCAAATAATAATCACCATATTACTTTTGGTTTAGGGTATCATCATATTATTTATCGACCTGGAGTTGGGCAGGATTCTTTGGACTCGTTTTCAAGCAATGATATTGAAGATCCTTATTTAGAATATTTTGATGATAATTTGGAAAATGGATACGCGAGTGATGAAGTTCATTTTTATATCAATGATAAATGGCGAATCCGAAAAAATCTTCATTTAAATATAGGTGGACGAGTCGCGCGATTTAATTCAAAGAATTTAATTTTTATTTCTAATTCTGAGTTCAATGTGTATCAAGGGAATTTGTCATTGCGATGGGCGTTGTCAAAAAACTTTTCTTCCACACTCTCTTTGGATCATACGGAGCAACCTGTTCATCTGTTGTCAACGGCTAATATTGGTTTTCCAAATGATCTCTGGTTGCCTTCCATTGAAAATATAAAACCTGCCAAAGCCAATCAAATAAATTTAGGATTGGATTACCGATCGAGCAAAGGATTGAGCATTGCGGTGGATGGTTATTTTAAAAAAATGGATAACTTGGTCAAGTTTCAAGAGATGAGTTCGCTCCCTTCGCTATTTAATTTCTTTAGCGATTTTTGGGAATCAGAAGTGGTGATTGGAAATGGAATTTCAAAAGGTATCGAAACAGAAATCGCTTATCAAACTCAACAATTTAAAACTTCACTAGCCTATACTTTTTCCAAAACAGATCGAACTTTCGAAGGTTTTAATAATGACAAAACCTTTCCGTTTGAGTTTGACCAACGCCACAAATTGACCATCAATCATTATCAAAAATTAAATCAACATTTTTGGTTGTATGCCAATTGGAATTTTTACAATGGACTTCGACAAACTTTATATTCGAGTTATGGCCCTTTTCGACCTTTGGATACTTTTTTCCCACCACCTGATATTAGCGTTTCGGAAGTGAACGAAAATCAGTTGCCTGATTATCATAGATTGGATGTAGGAATCGTTTGGCGAAAGGAAAACCCAAAGGTTCATCATGAGTTGAATTTTGGAATTCAAAACATTTATAATCGAGAAAATATTTTCTTTTCTTACCTAGAAGAAGATTATTTTGATTCTGAAATTACAATGTTACAAAATAGTAAGGCATTGCCTTTGTTGCCTTCTTTGATGTATAAGGTTGGGTTTTAAACGAAAGTACTACCAGAATTTAGAGTTCTGGTAGTGCTAAAGTTTTTAAAAATAATTATTGTTTTTTTTCGATCTTTAGGAACGTTATATCTAAATCAAAAAAAGATGAGAGAAGACAAAAGATTGAAAGACATCGCTTCAAAAGGTTTTTTCCAAAAATTAATTTTATACACTCGAATGAGTGGGCCAGGCTGGATTCAAGCAGCCGTGACACTTGGTGGAGGTACCTTGGTAGGAGCATTGTATTTAGGAGTGATTGGTGGCTATCAATTTTTATGGTTGCAACCTTTGGCGATGCTTTGTGGCATCGTCATGCTTTCTGCAATCAGCTATGTGACTTTGAGTAAAGACAAATTAGAAGACCGTCCATTTGAGTTAGCCAAAAAACATGTATCTCCATTGTTAGCATGGGGATGGTTGATTGCGACCATTGTTGCGAATGTAGTTTTTTGTGCTGCACAATTTGCTTTGGGGGCTGATGCGATTCAGGGAAATCTCGGTGGCGGTGGAGTCAATCCTTATGTTATTACTTCCATTCTTTTTGTAATTAGTTTGTTTTTAATTTGGTTGTTTTCAGGAGAGGGTAAGGCTTCAAAAATTATTGATACAGTTATTAAAAGTTTGGTAGCGATTATTGTATTGGCATTTATGGGCGTTGTCATTAAATTGATGTGGAGTCAAGCCATTGATTGGAGTGCTTTATTTTCAGGATTGATTCCAGATTTTTCTGCATTGTTTCGACCTACGGATTCTTACCAAACCTATGTTTCAGAGGCGGGTGCTTACAGTAGTTTTTGGAATGATTATATTTCCAATAGCCAACGAAATATTATCATCGGAGCATTCGGTACTGCTGTGGGAATTAATATGACTTTCCTATTGCCTTATTCTTTGATGAAGAAAAAATGGAAAAAAGAACATCGAGAATTGGCACGATATGATTTGTTTTTAGGATTATTGATACCATTTATTTTAGGTGCATCTTGTTTGATTATTTCTACCGCTTCACAATTTCATGCAAAGAAAGATGGGATTGTAAATGAGTCTGCCTACCATCAAGTTTTAGATAATAGGCTTCAAGCGGAACATGCTAATTTTTTTTCTTTTGATAAAAATAAAATAACTCAACTACGAAATAACGTACCTCAAGTCGATAAGGATTTAAGTGTGATGCTGGCGAAAAGAAATGCAAATGATTTAGCAAAAGCATTGACACCATTTTTAGGAAATTGGTCGCAATGGATTTTTGGAATAGGAATATTAGCGATGGCCTTGAGTACAATGTTGGTGCATATGATGATGAATGGTTATGCGGTGAGTGAAGCACTTGGACAACCTGGGCAACGGAAATTATTTTTGTTGGGCGCATCCATTCCTGCATTGACTGGATTGTTTTCTCCAATCATTTGGGCAGGTACGGTGAAGGCAGCTTTGGTTGTTCCCGCATCGGTAATTGCAACTACATTGTTACCGATTGCTTACTTAGTTTTTTTGCTTTTGATGAATTCCAAAAAAGCCTTGGGGGAAGAGTTACCGAAGAAAAGATTGCTGATAAATGTGCTGATGGGAGTGGCTACTTTGATTGCATTTTTTGCGTCCTACTGGGCATTGGTTGGGAAATATCAGAGTAACAATATTTATGAACAACGTTTTGGGTTAGTCGGAATTATAGGAGTAACTTTGTTGGCGTTGATTGGTGTTTTTAGTTTTTTTAAAAAAGAAAAAGGATAATTATTTAGTATTGGCTTACGCCAATAAATTTTTCAACGCAGAGACACAGAGACACAGAGACACAGAGGTTTTGAAATTTTTCAAAGAAAAATTCTCTGCGCCTCTGCGTCTCCGCGTTGAAAAATCACAAAAAAATAAATAACAATATACATGCAAACATTTGGAATCATAGGCGGCGGAATGATAGCGGCATTTCATGCACAAGCAATTCAAAGTATGGAAGGAGGAAAACTTGGTGCCATCTACGCCCGTAATCCGCAAAAAGCAAAAGAATTAGGCGATTGTTTTCATTGTAAATATTATTCGAATCTCGATAATTTTTTAGCGGACGACTCCATAGATATTGTTACGATTGCAACTCCGTCAGGAGCACATTTGGAACCAACCATCGCAGCAGCACGAGCCAAAAAACATATCATTTGCGAAAAACCATTGGAGGTGACTCCTGCGAGAATCCAACAAATGATTGATGTTGCAAAAGAAGAAGGAGTTCTTCTTTCAGGTATTTTTAATCGAAGATTTAACCCTGCGGTAACAGCCTTAAAAGAAGCAGTAGATAAAGGGCGATTTGGTACTTTGTCATTATGCGATGCGCAAATAAAATGGTATCGAGATCAAGCCTATTATGATTCAGCAACTTGGCGTGGAACGATGGCATTGGATGGCGGCGGCGCATTGATGAATCAATCCATACATACGATAGACTTGTTGTTATATTTGGTGGGAAATGTAAAAAGACTTTCTGCATCAATGGCTTTGTTGACACATGAAAATATCGAAGTGGAAGATACTGCCGTAGCGATTTTAGAATTTGAAAATGGAGCTAGAGGAACGATTCAAGGATCAACATCTTGTTGGTCTTCAACGGGGCATCCTGCGGAGGTACAGTTGTGTGGGAGTGAAGGTTCGGTTTTTTTACAAGATGATGGATTTCGAGTTTGGGATTTTAAAGAAAAAAATAAACCTGCCTCTTCGGCAGGCAGGCAAGACATTTACGTAAAAGAAAATTTGATGCAGTCGAATGAAGTTGGTCTAGGAGCGAATGATCCCAAAGCTATTAATTTTATTGGGCATCAACGAAATTTTGAGGATGTCGTTCAAGCGATTGAAGCGGGGCGGAAGCCTTTGGTTACGGGGGAAGAAGCGATGCGTTCGGTTCGGTTGATTAATGCAATTTATCGAAGTGCAAGGAGTGGAGGAGAATGGGTGGTTCTTTGAATATCGAACAATAAATCCTTGTTCTATTGTTCGATATTCATTTTTTTTAATAAATTTATAACATGATACTTACAGGATTTACAGATGAGGCATCCAATGATTTGGATCAGCAAATTAAAGTGACGAAAGAACTAGGCTGGGAATATTTATCTGCAAGGACAATTGGAGAAAAAAATATTCATGATATTTCTGAAGCTAAGTTTGAAAAGGTTTGTGAAAAATTAGAAGTTGCTAACATTAAAGTTGCAGAATTCGGAACGTTGATTGGAAGCTGGTCGAAGACGATTGATTCTGACTGGGAAGTTACTTTGGAAGAAGTGAAAAGATGTATTCCTCGGATGCAAAAATTAGGTGTACGATATGCGCGAATTATGTCGTATGCACAAAATAACTGGGGAGAAAATCAAGCGGAAAAAGAACGCTTTCGAAGGTTACGAGAAATTGTTGCTCGGTTTAAAGATGCAGGTTTGGAAGCCTTGCATGAGAACTGTATGAACTGGGGAGGCTTTTCGGCAGAACACACTTTACGACTTTTGGAGGAGGTACCTGATATGCGATTGGTTTTCGATACGGGGAATCCTATTTTTCAGAGAGATCGCTCAAAACCAGATCCACATCCTTGGCAAAAGCCTTTCGAATTTTATCAAAAAGTAAAACATGCGATTGCTCATATTCATGTCAAAGATGCGATCATGCATAGAGAGGATGGCGAACCTGAATATACTTTTGCAGGGGAAGGAGATGCACAATTGGATTTGATTTTTTCTGATTTGAAAAAAATAAATTATCAGGGATTTATTGCGATAGAACCGCATATGGGAAAAGTTTTTCACTTAGCAGATCAAGCATCTAATCCTCAAAAAGAGTATGATGTTTATTTGGAATTTGGGCAACGATTTCAAAAATATATAAACGATATTATTTGACCGTTACTTAATGATTCAACTCTTTGTATCAATTCTAAAATAAAAAACCTAAACAATAATATTGAAGGTTGACAAAAATCACCTTTTAAGAAAACAAAAATCACCTCTTTCTCTCTCAACCCTCTCCAACTTGTAGCTAAAATATTATTTAATTTAAAAAAGAAAAAAATGAATGTTTTAGCTCCAATCTCAACAATTATGACAAAAGATGTAATCTATGTTGCCGAACGTGATCGTTTAGCAAGAGTTGACGAAATCTTTAACGACAACAATATTCATCACCTACCTGTAGTACGATCTGGAGAGGTCGTTGGTATCATAAGTAAGTCTGACTTAATGCTATTCAAGAAAGGGTTGGGTGTAAATACTTTAGAAAAAATCATCAACATCACTCGCCTAAATAATTACAACGCTGAAACGATAATGACTAAAGGTGTAGGAAAATTAGAACCTACAGATCGTATCAATGTCGCTTTGGATATTTTTAGTAAAAATTTATTTAGAGCATTACCTGTAGTTGAAAATGGTAAATTGGTAGGAATCGTTACGACCTACGACATCATTAAAAAACTTAATGATGAAACCTCTAACGTAACGGTTTAAGCTTAAAGTTGATTAAGGATTTTTGTGACTATTCAGCAGTAGCTGTAGAGGAGTCAAGGTCTGACTTTTTAAGTCAGGCTTTGACTTATATTGATGTTCTTATAAGTCAAGGCTTGATTTGAAAAGTCAAACCTTGACTCCTCTACAGCCAATGTTGAATAATTACGGATTTTTTTCAAATAAAAAATATTTCCTAAATCAATTTTTTTTATAACAATAAAATTTCAAACCATGAAAAAGATAATATTAGTACCAATAGATTTTTCTAAGTGTTCTCAAAATGCACTTTCATTCGCTAAAAACTTAGCGAATACACTTGGGTTTTCTTTAAATGTAGTCCATGTTTATACAGGGAATTTAAACCCAAATGAGTCTCTTACTTTACGTCCTGGTAAGACAAGACAGGAATCGTTAGAAGAACGTCTTGAGGAATTTGTAAATACAATACCTGAAAATGATAAAAACAATTCTGTGTTAACTCAAACCAAAATTAAAACAGAAGCAGTTTTAGCATTGAGTGTATCTTACAAAATCCTAAAGCTGACTAAAGATCCAAAAATTGCAATGGTCGTGATGGGTACATCAGGGGCTGGAAATATCATAAATAAAATGTTGGGAAGCATTTCTTCTGCTGTTGCGCAAAGGGCGCATTGTCCTGTTGTTTTAATTCCTGATGGATTAAAATATAAAGATTTTCAAAATGTACTTTATGCCAGTAATTATGAATCTGCGGATGAAGAATTAATTCAGCAAGTCATTGATTTTGGCAATGTTTTTAGAGCAACTATGCACTTTGTACATGTGGATGATAAGGACAATTACGAAACTGTAGAAGATACAATTTTTTACAAATTATTTGAAAAAGGTGACCCTGCTTTTTCTTTCAACATTGTCAATATTAAAAACAAACCTGTTATTGAAGGTTTGACGCAATATGCTGATGAAAACAATGTAGATTTAATTGTTTTAGTTAATCGTCAACGAAGTTATTTAGATAATTTATTCCAATTAAGCTTAACTAAAAAAATGGCTTTAGATACCAAATTCCCTTTGATGGTTTTCCATCTAATGCAACAAAGGGAATAGGACTGTACACGAGTCAAGGTTTGACTTTTCAAGTCAAGCCTTGACTTATAAGAACATCAATAAAAGTCAAAGCCTGATTTTTTAAGTGTCATGGGTCACAAAGTTATGACTTTCATTACTCTACCCGATGGTTTTTATATGCCGTTCCTCTGGAAATCTAAAACTAAAAATTAGCTTATTTTCTTTCTACCGATATTTCGTGCCTCTGGCACTTACAAGATTTAGATAAGTACTAGAGGTACGAAATATTGGTAGAGCAAGCATGAAAAAAAGCTAATTTTTAGTTTTAGAGTTCCAGAGGAACGGCATATAAAAACCATCGGTTAGAGTAGACTTTCATTCAAGAATAATTCTTAATTATTCTAAACGGTCACAACTTTTTGACTAATTATTCGGTCATAACTTTGTGCCCCATGACACTTAAAAGTCAGGCTTTGACTTTTATTGATGTTCTTATAAGTCAAGGCTTGACTTGAAAAGTCAAACCTTGACTCGTGTACACCTAGTTACTTTTTAACTATACACTTTTACTTTTTCTTCTTCAAAATCAATACTTAAAATCGGAGTATCACAATGATTAACTAATGCTTCTACGCTACTACCTGAAAAAAGCCGTTTTAAAGGATGTCGCTTATGATTAGAAATGACAATCAAATCCGCATCAATATCTTCAGCAAAATGTCGTATTCCAGCATCAACTGAAAAGTCTCGGTAGAAATGTGATTTACAATTAAAGTCAGGACATAAAGCTTTAAAATCTTTCATGGCTTCTCTCATCAAAAAGGAAGGTTGCTTAAACCAATCCGAAACATTGATCGCCAATAAATGGATAGTTTCTGGTGTAAACCATTTTATGAAATCTAGAAATTTTAAGAATGCAACTTTTTCATCTGCATCAAAATTAGAAGCAAAAACTACATTTTTAAATGCATACTCCTTTAGTGGATTTTTAATTACAAAAACTGGAACATGTAATTTTCGAACGGCTTTTTGGGTATTTGAACCAATAAAATATTCATTTTTACCGCTAGTTCCATGCGATCCCATCACAACAAAATCTGCTTTTTTCTCTATTACCTTTCGTTCCAATTCTTTAATGAAATTTCCGCTAGAAATAACTATTTCTAATCGAATTCCATCGCGCTTTGCTCTAGATTTCCAAGATTCAAACATTACATTTACATTCTTGATTAATTGTTGGCTATCTGGAAATTCATTTTTTTGCTCTTCAGTCATTTCATCCCAACCGTTAGGCAAATCTATACAATTGTAAAAATGCAATTTAGCATCGTAAAATTCAGCGAAAGCAAATCCCAAATCCATTGCATGGGTCGCACATGCTGAAAAGTCTGTAGGTACTAATATATTTTTCATATTATCGAGTTTTATTTGACTACAAGTTCAGTTTTTTCTATTCTGAACGAAATGACATTTCTCAACATAAATGGTGATTTTTGTCACCTTAACGAACCACAGACGCTTAGGACTTTTATCATTTAAAAAAGTAAAATCTGCGTAACATGAATCAATAAAAAAGCTACTCCCAATTGGAAGTAGCCTCTGCTTTTATTTGCTAAGGAAAGAATAAAAATTCGTAATTATTCAGCATTGGCTGTACACGAGTCAAGGTTTGACTTTTCAAGTCAAGCCTTGACTTATAAGAACATCAATATAAGTCAAAGCGTGACTTAAAAATATAAGTCAAAGCCTGACTTAAAAAGTCAGACCTTGACTCGTATATAGCTACTGCTGAAATTCTATATAATACAAACACTAAGATCACATTGAACTTATCAAATTCTTTTTATCAAAAGCAAAATTCAGCAAGTCGTAAGTCGATAAAATACCAATTATCTTATCATCGTCATCTACAATTGGTAGAGCATGAAATAAATTTTCTTTAAATATTCCTACAGCAATACTTAGCGAATCTTCAGGTCTTAATTTGGCAACTTGTTTAGTCATTACATCTTTTGCCATCATCGACATCATAAATTTTCGGTTGGCTATATCAGCTCTAGAATTTTTAAAAACAGAAAAAGTTGTCAACATAATATTATAATCATGTTTGCTAATAATTCCTGCAAGCGTTCCATCTTCATTGACCACAGGGACATGATGAAAGTCGTTAGCATCAAAAATTTCTTTAACCTTTATCATTAAATCTACTGGTCTAACAGTAACAACTTCAGTTGTCATTAATTCTTTAATTTTAATATTTGGTAGCATAATTTTTATTTTTTAAAGATTACGAAACAGAAATATCTGTAAATACTTATGTCATTATATCATGGATCGTCAACTTCTTTTTAAAGTGAAGCAAAATAACTTTTAGAACTAATGAAGTCTCCATAACTAGATAGATAATCTAAGTAAGCAACTCTTAAAAAAGCAGCAGTCACCGCAAGATTTTCTCCGTCAGCTTCTTCTACGGCTAAATTAAATTCACGCAATGCAGATTTTAATTTGCTTTCATTATAATTCAGTTCTTTAATTTTTTTCCCATCCAAACCAAATAATTCAACATCAACAATGGTAGGTTCTACTACTTCCCAAGCATCATTCATATCTGCTACTAAATATTCAAATTCGCAATAGTCCAAAAGACATAACATTTGATCTACCGCTACTTCTTCTACCAAGTCAAGTCTCGCTTCAAATTCCCAAACATCATCTAAAAAATATTCAAAATTATTTTGTTCTCTGAGTTCTACCATTTGATACCGAACATGATCTAGAAAGATATAAGTATCCTCTGGAGAACTAGCATCAATAGAGGTATACGCATCCGATAACCAAGCATCTGCCATCCTAAAAGCCTCCCCCCAATTATCATTTTCAGGATTTAAGTTTTTATATTTTTCATTAAATCTCTTCCAAGTATGGTTTAAGAAAAAAACAGATTTTCTTGCATTGTCCATTTCACCATGACGAACATAAAATAGGACTGGAATAAAGGCTCGATCAAATGATGCCATATCTTGTAACAATACATTTACTTCTTTTTTTTCACATGAGCTTCCTGTGGAAATAATAAAAACAAAAACTAAGATTATTTGATAAATAGATTTCATTGGATATTCTTTATTCGTTTGTAAATTAATTATACTTCAAATTTACAGCGGTTTACAGAAGCGTATTATGACTATAATCAATGAACAAGGTGACTTTTATCACCAAAACCATAACCTGCTGAAATTCAAAGACTTACAATCAAAAAAAATGGTTTTTCATCCTTATTATGGAGAAAAACCATTTCAAAAAATATTGTTGTTAACCGATTATAGGGCGATTAAATTTTTATTCACTATGCAATATTAACAAAGGTACAGGACTATCAAATATCTCTTTTGTGGTAACACTTTTATGAAAAAATCTTTCCCAAAATCCTCTCTTACGTCTAATCATACAAAGCATATCAGAGTGCTCTTCTTCTACATAAAGATTAATAACACCATTGATGTCATTTGAACCAAATACTCGATGAAAAGAATGAGGGATATCTCCTAATTTTATATCAATTCCAGGATCAAAACCTACTACCACTTTTTCAGTTTCAAGGTGCATAATCTTAATTTTTGAACGGTAAGCTTTGGATAATTCAATCAAAGGATTCAAGACATCTGAATCTGCAACAATTCCATCATCGACTGTCAAAAGAATATTTTTAATCGCTCGATATTTAAACTTATTTGGAATCGCTAAAAGAGGAACTTCTGTTTTTTTCATCACTTGATAAGTATTACTTCCAAGAAAGATTTCTTTTAACCCACTTGCTCCTTGTGTTCCCATAACAATCATATCCATTTTTTCATGCTTTGCAATACTGCAAATCACATCAATGACATTTCCATCAATTGCTCTTGCTTCTAAAATGGTTCGACCGTGGATTGAGGTTTTAAAAGAACGGATATTGTCAGAGAGATCTCTTTCCGCATTCTCCTTAATAAATTCTCTTGCTTCATCATAAGCTCCTGTCGTAGATATGGAATCATAAACATGTAAAACATGAACTTCAGCATCAAAATAATTTCCAATATTTACAGCATAGCGTAATGCATTATTGGCATGTTCGGAAAAGTCTGTAGGCACTAATATCTTTTTCATGATTTATTTTTTTCGATAATTAAAACTTACTCTCTAAAGATTATGACTGTGTCAATTAAGTAAATGGTAACTGGTGACTCGTTCCTACATATTTTTAAGAAATATGAATTCAACAGTTTTCGATACGAATCACCAGCCACTAATTACTAATCTGACTAAGCATTAATGCATCACCATTAAAGGAATTTCAGGATTCATGATGATTTCATTTGTTCTACTTCGATGTAATAATCTTTGCCAAAGATTACGATGCGGCTTCACTAAAACCATCCAATCCATATTATTTTCTCGAGCATATTCTTCTAGTCCGTGAGCAACTGTATCACTTGAAATAGAATCCATATAGAAATTCAAACCTGGTGCTTTCTTTTGAAACATCTTTTCCAATAAAAAATGACCAAACCCTTGTGGGCCTTTTTTATTTTTATCGTACACATGAACTAAGTGAATTTTTGAAGAAAAATTATCAGCGATCTCTCCTAGTTGTAACAATATATTCCCATCTCCTATTTCATATTCACTCGCATACATAATCTCTTTGACTTCACGATATCTTACACCGGCTGGAATTAATAAAACTGGACATTTAGAATTTTGGGCCACAAAAAGAGAAACCTTTCCAAAAATTCTTTCAAGTATTCCTGTTGAGCCAGTTGCGCCCATCACGATCATATCGTAATCTCCACTCTTCGACATTTCCACCAACTTGTCAGCAGCAAAACCAATCTCTAATTTTTGTTCTACCATATCCGCTACAATGACATCTTCCATGGAATTAGAAAAACTTTTTTCTACAAAAAGATCAAGCTGTTGAGCACTTAGATTCTCAAGTTCCTCGTCATTAATATAGAAATGCTCATTAACATGATTGGCTGTCGGATGATAACAATGTGCTACGGTAATAGAGGCATCTAATCGTTCCGCAAGTTCAACCGCATATAAAAAGGCGGAACGGGAATTTTTGGAAAAATCTGTTGGAACAAGTATTTTTTTCATTTCATTATTATTTTAAAACCTTGATAATCAATAAGTTAAGATTACAAAACAGAAATTAATATTTAATATTTTATTCTGTTCTTAAAATCTAAGCACAAGTTGATGACTTTTATTTTTTTTAAAATTGATAAATATCAGTACCTTTTGGTGATTTTTGTCACCTTTGAGAAAAACGCAATTCAAGTACTTTGCAACGATTTATTTATTACACCACTTCAAAGATTTTATTATGAAAAAAATTCTAATCATAGAAGACAATTTAGATGTAAGAGAAAATTTGGCAGAGATCTTAGAGCTTTCAAATTTTGAAACGGTTACTGCTGAAAATGGAAAAATAGGAGTCCAAAAAGCATTAAGTGATACTCCTGATTTAATCCTTTGCGATGTCATGATGCCCGAACTAGATGGCTATGGTGTTTTAAATATTTTAGGTAAAAAGCCAAAAACTGCAGAAATCCCTTTTATCTTTTTAACTGCCAAAGCGGAAAGAAGTGATTTTAGAAAAGGAATGAATTTAGGTGCAGATGATTATATCACTAAACCATTTGACCAATCTGAATTACTCGATGTAATTGAAAGAAGAATCCAAAAAAGTGAGCGTATCAAAAAAGCATTTGATGGTACCGATCAAGGATTAACTGCTTTTATCAATGAGGCTCGTGGTCAAAAAGAAATTGAAAAACTTACGGAAGAAAGAACCACTAAGGAATACAAAAAGAAAGAAAAAATATATCAAGAGGGAGAACGTCCTAAGCAATTATATTTTGTTGCAACAGGTAAAGTAAAGACTTATAAAACCAATGAGTGGGGAAAAGAATATATCACAGGTGTTCATGAAGCTGGTGATTTTGTGGGGTACTTGTCATTGATAAAAGAAACACCTTATGCAGAATCGGCAACTGCGATGGAAGGAACAACTTTAAGTCATATTCCTAAAGAGGACTTTTTTAAAATGCTTCATTATAATCAAAATTTTGCAGCTCGTTTTATAAAAATGTTAGCAAAGAATATGGAGGAGCAAGAAGAAAAATTATTGAGCCTTGCTTATAATTCTATTCGGAAAAGAGTAGCTGAAGCATTAGTAGAATTGAGTAAAAAGAAATCAGAAAATAGCGACCAACCAAAGGTTACTATTCTAAGAGAAGATTTGGCAAGCATGGTCGGAACGGCAAAAGAAAGTGTTATTCGTACTTTGACTGATTTTAAAAATGAAGGTCTAGTGGAAATCGATCATGGTACGATTACTATTGTCAATTTAGAAAAGTTACATGATTTGCCTGGGTAAATCATTACCAATCAATTGATTAAAATCATTCTCTCCTTTGATAAAAGTCATTTTGGAGAGGATTTTTTTTGCCTAATTTTAAATTAAAAAATCATGAAAAATTTTATCGACAAAATGTACAGCCAAATGCATAATAATTTCACTCGATGGGATTATGGTTTGCTAAAAACTTATGGCGGAATCTTTGGATTATTAATTGGGGCTTACTTTCCTGAGTTTGTAAAAGATAATCAAGTTATTTTTATAACAATCTTTCTTATTCTTTTGGTGAGGTATTGTTACTTGTTATTTTTTAAAACGAAAAAGGTTAAAGTTTTTCCTAGTTAGAAAATAACATCATCAATACAACAAAACATGAGTCATCCCAAATTTTTAATAAACAAGAATATTCAAAATATTCCTTCAATAATTGGTGGTAACATTGTAATTGTCTAATTGTTTCGCTTCGCTAATTGTTAAATTGTTATCGAAAATATGGTATTCCTACGTTTTTCGATAACAATTTAACAATTAGCGAAGCGAAACAATTAGACAATCATTCATTAGTCACTTTATTGAAAATTCGGGATGACTCATGTTTTTCTATGTTCACTATTAAAAAAAAGAAACCCAACTCCAGAATCTACAAACTGAAGTTGGGAAAAATAAATGCTCCAAATTACATTGAGTTTTTTTACGCTACCTCTTGAAGTTTTTCTTTTCGAGTATTTTTTAATGTAATCGTATTCGCATTTAATTTCTTCTCAAATTTTGCGCTTGGATTAAAACTGACCCCCATCATTATTGAAATAAAAATAGGAAGTGCTAATAAACCTAACAACCATAAACCTGTAAATCCTGCAGTAATGACGACCGCCATCATTAGATAAAATCTTAAAATTACAGTTCCAAAGTTCAAATCAAAGGCTTTTAAATTATTCATGATATATTTATTTTGTTATTTAATTATACCATAAAGTTAAGTATCAATTGATCTGGAATAACTGACTTTTATCAATTCAGGAAATGACTTTTATCACCTTTTCAGGGAGCGTGAAGATTTATTTTTGACCAAAGTTTATAGTTGAAAAAACAAACGATCCATGAGTAGTATTGTAACTATGTTGTTAGGAGGAGTGGCTTTATTTTTATTTGCCATTCATCAATTATCGAGTATTCTTGAAAAGTCATTTTCAGAAACGGCAAAACTCTTTATTCAAAAATATACTAACAATATATTTGCAGCTATTTTTATAGGAATAATTGCAACTATATTGTCGGGTTCTTCCTCTACCGTAATCATCATTTTAATTGTATTTATCAATGCCAAAATTTTGGATTTCCGAAAAGGGATTGGCATTATCATGGGAGCCAATATTGGAACAACTATTTCGAGTCAAATCATTGCCTTTGATGTCGCTCAGTATTCTGTTTTTGCTTTGTTGATTGGATTAGCATTTTCTTTTTCTTTTAAAGAAAACGAAATATTAAAATGTAACAAGTGACAAAAATCACCATCCAATATGATTTAAGTCATCTTCGATTAAAGCACTTGATACTACCTTTGAATTGTATTTAAAGAGTTACTCCAAGCTTATAAATACACAAATAAATGAAGATTGTTTTCATTTGGTTTTCCTCCTTTCTCATAGGGAGGAAAGGGGTTATGAGAGTTGGGCTTTTGTCCAGCTCTCTCTTAAATAAAATTTTAAAATACGTTTATTATGAAAAATGATAGTGCCACTTTAGTTAAAAAATCAATTAATGCTCCGTATGAAATCACTCAAGCTGTGATAGGTGTAGAAGCGAGTAAAACCGATAAGTCGATATTAAAATATTTTAATTTCTTCACAACAAATATTCCTACGTCATCTGCATTTTTTATTCATGCAGAAACCTTTTTTAAAAAATTTGAAGAATTAAAAACAGAGGATTTTTATCAAGATGAAATGACTTTTTTCAATAGTCAAATAGAAAACGGGATTAAGGAGGATATAGAAAAATACTTCCCACAAAAGGATAAAATGTACGTTGAGTCTGATCTTAAAAATGGTGATCCCTTAGAAATTCTTTTGGATACTGCTGAAGACTTAAATGCTGATTTGGTAGTAATAGGTCAAAAAAAAGGAACTAAACATCATGGTATTTTAGCAAAAAATTTTGCTAGAAAAACTAAAGGAAATGCTTTAGTTATTCCTGAAAAATCAAAATGCAAAATCACTACTATTTTAGTTCCAGTTGACTTTTCAGAAAACTCTGCAAGGGCTTTGCAAGCTGCCATCGGCATTCAAAAACAATTGAAAAAACCTGCTAAACTAATTGCACTTAATGTTTTTGAGTTGCCCAACTTTAGCAGTTTCCGAATTACTAAATCTCGTTCTAAATTTAAATCCAAAATCAAGGAACAGGTGAAAAGTAGTTTTATAAATTTCTTAAAAAAATATACACCAGAAGAAATGGATCAAATAGAAATGCAATTGCTTTTCAAAGATTCTTCCAATCTGGGAGGCTACATTTATAGCTTCGCAGCCAACCATAAAGTTGACTTTATGGTGATGGGTGCCAAAGGACATTCTAAGTTAGAATTGTTTTTAATGGGAAGTGTTACTGAAAAAGTATTGAGTTTAAATCAATCTTTTCCAACATTGATAGTTAAATAAAAAATAAAATGATGAAAAATAAATTTAAAATTTATTGGTTGCTAGGAATCATCTTATTGGTTGCTGGAGGGTTTTGGAATACCCAAAGGGTCTCAGCAGGAAAGGTCAATATTCAAAATATCTTTTCTAACTCAGGGGATTCTCTAACTAAATTCCAAAAAGAAATTGTAGTCAAATTTAGAAAAGGAAATGTAGCGGGATTAGCTGAATATTTTGATGAAGAAGTATCCTTGGAAATTTTGGAAGAAAGTGATTTCTATTCAAAAGAAGAAGCTCAAGATAAATTGCTTGAGTTTTGCCAAAATTATACACCGAAAAAATTCTTTGTCAAGCATCACGGGACAAACGAAAAACAAAATAACTATTATTTGATTGGTGAATTAATTACTACGAAGGATAAAAGATTCAGAGTTTTTATTTCTAATAATAAAACTCAAATTGAAATTATCAGAATTACAACACCCCTTAATTTATAACAAAATATTTACACAGGCTTTACCAAAGTTACCCCTAGTTCATTTAATATGGATTCTGGGGTGTTTTTTTAGTCTTTTTAATTGTTTATTTTACCTCAGTATCAAACTAGAATACAACATGATTTTTATAAAAACCTTAGTTTCTTTTTTAAATGATCCTGAATATCGAGATCTAATTTTCACTACTATATTTATCTTATTTCTAGGAATGATGTCTTATCATTATTTAGAAGGATGGGATTATGTTGATTCTTTATACTTTTCTATCATCACGTTGACCACCATTGGCTACGGAGATTTTTCTCCTGAAACAACTGAAGGGAAACTATTTACTATATTCTATATCATATTGGGAGTGGGAATGATTCTAGCATTTATCAATACGGTTTATAATCATTATGAAAAAGAAAGAACTAGAGTTAAAAAATAAAACAATACTTCTACATCTTAAAAAATGATTATTTTATAGGAATCATTATGGTGAAAATAGTGCCTTCATTTACTATACTTTCAAAATGAATCGAACCATCTATTAAGTCCAAATATTCTTTAACAATATTCAACCCAATACCTGTACCTGATATATTGATAACATTCGAACCTCTAAAAAATCTTGAGAATAGATACTCCTGCTCATTGGATGGGATTCCAATGCCTTGATCTTTTATCTTTATAATCAACTGATTATCAACAACTTTCACTTTACACTTAATCACCTTTCCTTCATCTGAATACTTTGTTGCATTTGAAAATAAATTAAAAACAATATGCTTTAATAATTTTTTATCAAAAAATAATTCAATGTTTTCTTTCGGCAGTTCTTTCTCAATAGTCTGTCCTTTTTTTAATAATGTTTGGTTTTCTTTTATAAATTCATCACAAAATTCCAATAGCATAAATGACTCCATATGAAGTTCTAGCTTTCCATCTTCAAGTTTAGTGAGAGAAAGAAAATCATCTAATGTTTCTGTTAAATGTTTAACCGCTGATTTTATTTTATTAAAATGTTTTACTGATTTTTCAAATTCTCCTTTTTTATTATAATTTTCAATTAAACTAGTGGAAGATAAAATAGTACTTAAAGGTGTTCTAAATTCATGGGAAGCCATGGTTACAAATCTTGATTTAAGATCACTTAGTTCCTTTTCTTTTTTAAGAGCTGTTCTGATTTCTATTTCATTTTCTCTTAATGCTTGTTCTGCTTTTTTTCGAACTGAAATTTCTTTTTCTAAATCCTTATTAGTTTGTAACAATTTATTTACAACTGTAGATAAATCGTTAGATTTTACTTTTATTTTTTCTTCCAATTGTTTATTTAATTCAATGATTTCTTCTTCTGCTTTTTTGCGGTGGGTGAGATCATGAATAATTCCTGCGTAACATCGTTCCTCATTCATAAAAAATTCATTCACGCTTAAATGACAAGGGAAGGTAGTTTCATCTTTTTTTAATCCAACAATATCTCTTCCTTTTCCAATCATCTTTTTGGCTCCTGTATTTTGATAATCATAAAGATATACATCATGATTAATTCGGTCAGGCATTGGCATCAGATCATTTACTTTTTTTCCAATCAGTTCACCTGGAGCATAGCCAAATAATTGTTCCCCAGCAGGATTTATTTTTAAAATAATTCCTTTATTATTTATCATTATTATTCCATCAATTGCCGTTTCGAAAATGGCATTCAATAATTGGCCATCCACCGAAATATTTAAATTTGAGTCTTTCACATAAAAAGAATTGAATAGTTAGAAATAGAATAAAGTGCTAGAAAAAACTCTAGCACTTTATTTTTTTACAAAAATAAAACCTCCATTTTTCGAAGAAAATGAGAAATATCATCCTAAAAAGGTGATTTTTGTCACCTTTTATTTTTTAGAAATTTTATAAAGTCATTTCAATATTGATGATCGCTTGGGTTCATTTGCTTCTTTATACTTAATCATTTGCTTTCTGATTTTTCCGACAGCAAGCGGAATGGCTTTCTCAAAATTATCAGCATAGCTCTTCGCAAAAAGAGTTTGCTTCGGTACCTGAATTTTAATCTCTATTTCTTTATCTTCAGCAACCTGATCTCCCTCTTTTAGTTTAAAGAAAATATCTGCCTCAGTAAATCTTAAATTTAGATTTTCTAATCTTTCCATTTTTTGTTTTGCAAATTCCTTAAGAAAAGGATTAATACTAAATGGTGCATGATAATTGATTTTCATATTTTGTAATTTTAATGTTATAAAAAAAGCAGAAGGAAGAGCGGCTAATTTTTTTTTAATCGCTCCTCATGTTATGGATACAAACATTCACTTTAGGGACTAGGAATTAAATAATCTACCCAGATGACGAGGTTGTTTTTTTCTTTGAGGAAATGGAAAAATTAAGGCATACCCTGCGGTACGGCTTCATTTTTTCATGAAGTCAAAGAGAAAAAGAAGCCGTCAGGTGGGT
>CAKZSH010000342.1 GCA_937918905.1 uncultured Saprospiraceae bacterium | reverse complement strand
GAATAAAATTGATTTTAAAACATTGATAATCAGGAGTTTAGATCATACGTTTTTTGATGAGAGAGTCGGATTTACATCCGACGGCTAAGAAGAACAAGTTCAAAGACACACATTCATGAACACTCCCAATTAGGGTCAAATATTTTAGGAACATTTTTTATTAAGTGGCCACTAAATATTCACCCCAATTCACCAATCAACTGATTAACAAATTATGTCCTAAAATAACTATGAGCATCAGAAGTAAAAACCACTTTCTTTTTAATTCTCGCTACAAACTTTTTATTCGTTGCTCTTTTCTCATTAAAGAATCCAATAATGTTTTCTTTTAAAACACGGTCACCACATAACAATGCTTTTGCAGCTTTGATGCTTTCAATATCACCTCTATCCCCCTTAGGATCATACCTAAAAAGTTTAGAACAAATACCTGAAAATTGCTTGCGCTGGTAAATTACATCGTAGAGATTGTTTGGGTATCTTTTTGAATCTACTCGATTCAAAACAACATTTCCAACTCTTAATTTTTCTTGGTAAGATTCGCCACTTGCTTCAGAATTAATAACGCTGGCGAGTAAGATAAGGTCTTCTTGATAATAACAAAAAGGTCCGGTTTGAGATTGACATTGTGCCGATACAAAAGATAAGCAGATCAATCCCATCATTGGGATAAATTTCATGATTGTTCATGTTTTTTCCAATACTTCTTTAGTTAGAGATTAGGATAAAATCTCAACACTAATTCAGTATTGTACTTCTTTCGGTTTATGGGTTGTGATATGTTTTTGTCTCTTCGAAAGAAGTAAATATGTTATGGAATTAAATACATTGGATAATTTCCAATTTGTTTTTTGCTTAATGCTATTCTATAAAGGTTTATTGTGTAAAAAGTTTAAAAATATTTTATTTTTTTTAACGCTGAAAATGATAAAATTCAATAATTTTTATAAAAAACTGATATTCAACATCTTACATATATAAAAAAATAAACCTAAAAAGAACGCATTAAAACGAATGCAAATGTATAAAAAAAGGCTAGAATGCAAAGCTATTTTTGATTTTGGTTATCCACAATTTTCAATTTCACAGAAGTTAAGCAAGAAGCCAATCATCTTCCATCGAAAATATATTGAGCATTGACGGATCGCCAATTGGTGAATGTTGTATTAAAAATAGATAGATATAATGCACCATACGTAATTACGAAACCTTTTCACCATTCTCAAAAAACAACAGAAAAATTTGAAGATGGTAGTGTAACAATAAAATTACGGCTGCATCATAATTATGAATTGGAAAGATTGATTCTAGGTTTTGGTGAATCCATTGAAGTTTTAAAACCTAAAAAATTGAAAAATGCGATATAATATAAATTACAGAAAGCTTTTGAAACATATCAAAATCTAAACAGGTGCTAATTATAACTCACATCTTTAGGAGCTTTTAGAATGGTAAATGAAAAAGTACTGCCATAGTTTAATTTTGAATCGATCCAAATTTCGCCTGAGTGGTGCTCAACAATTTTCTTGCAATTTGCTAAACCAATTCCAGTACCTTGAATTAAGTGATTGTCATGCCCTTTTTGAAACATTTGAAAAACTCTCTCCTGTAAATTTTCTTCAATTCCGATTCCATTATCTTTAACAATGAATTTCCAAAAAGCACCATCATCAATAGCAGATATTTGAATGACAGGAGAAATATTTTCTCTTTTAAATTTTATGGCATTAGTGATTAAATTCTGAAATACGGCTCCTATCTCATGTCTATTTGCTACGACCTCAGGTAGTTTGGCAAGGGTTACTTTTGCTTTATTTTCCTTTATTATTACTTCTAAATCAGCAATAATATCTTTCAATAATTTATTACAATCAAATTTTTCAAATGCAATGGTTTGGCCTAATACACTATGACTTAAAAGCGCATCAATCAATTGTTCTAATCGTATCCCAGAATTTTCAATCAACTCCAAGTAATGTTGTCCGTCCTCGTCCAATTGATCCCTTTTCTTCTTCTTCAATACATTAATAAAATTTAAAATAGTTCTTAAAGGTTGTTTTAAATCGTGAGAAGTAGAGTAAGAAAAATTTTTCAACTCTCTATTCCTACTCATTAGCTGGTCAACTAATGCAATGCTTTTTCTTTCATAAAAGTCATTAATAGATGCTGAACTGATGAAGTACATAATTATCAAAGCAGTACAAGAAACTAACAACAAAATATTTAGACCTACTTTTTCTGCAGTAATTTCTACTAATGGAATATTATTTTTAAAAATAAAATATAAAACAAGTCCTAGAAAAAAAATAATTGAATATGTTAATATTCGGAATCGTTTTTCTTTAAAAAATAAAATAGGTAAACACATCATCGCTATGATACCATAAATAAATCCAGCATCAAAACCATATAACACAACTCCACACATAAAGGTAAATGCGCCTGTTACAATGGCGAAAAATCTAGAAAAATTGAAATACTTTAAATAGTTAAAAAGTAAAGGTGAGATCATAGAAATCATTCCTATTCCCAATAAATAAAATCCTTCATACAGTTCTAAATATGCAAATGTAATTGGGAAAACAGTCATTAAAATCATCGATACAAGCCCCAATATATTATGCATTTTAATCCTTCGAACTAAATCATTAGGAAGTGTTTCATCAATCCCAATATTTGCAAAAAAATCATATATTTTTCTAAATAACATATGTTGTATTTAAATATTACACCTGTCTCTTTTTACAAAAAAAAGAATATAATGTGACAAGATAAACGGCCTTCTTTTAACCCTATTTCAAAAGAAAGATTCTTAATTTGTAACTGAAGTTACGCACAAAATATATTGAGTATTGAACGCTGAGTCGTTGAGACACAGAGTTAGTTGAATAATAAATAGGAGCCGCAGAGTATTTTTCCCTGCCTGCGGCAAGCAGGTTTGAAAAATAGAAGCAGAGTTCGCTAAGCCTTTTTATCAAGAACACTTTAAATCTCTGCATCTCAGCTCATTTTTATTTTAATAAAAATCCTCCGCGACCTCAATAAGTTATTCGACCAACTCTGTGTCTCAGCGACTCAGCGTTCAATACTCAATATATTTTCGAAACTAGATTATTATATTTTT
>CAKZSH010000341.1 GCA_937918905.1 uncultured Saprospiraceae bacterium | reverse complement strand
GCTTAGTTGAAAAGCAGATTTTTTTGATAGTTTTTCTTAAAAAATCATTGAATAGTCGCTCTATTGAATTATTTTTTAAGGAAAAATAGCAGAAAAAGATGTTTTCAAATGAGTGCTTTTTAAAGGGTAACAAGTCTAATTAATAATGAATAATTTTCTTAAGTGGTGATTCACGATTTTCGATATTATTCATTATTAATTGTTCACTATTCATTATAAATTATGCTTCAAAAGTCCCTCCTCAAATATTTAAAATCAGATTTTGGTTTATTGCAATCCTTCCTTTTGGGCTTAGTCATAAGTGCCTCAGGGTCAATGGTTTTGGGCGCACTTCATCTTATTGCTATTCAAATTAATATCGAAAAAGGTTGGCAGGCCGCTATTTTATATTCAAGCGGCTGTGCATTTGTAGAAGCATTGTTTGTATGGTATGTCATTCCATTTACACAATGGCTAGGACGTCAAAAAAATGGTATTCGAATAATGGAATGGGTGTTGTTGATTTTGTTTTTAGGGATGAGTTTGTTTTGTTTTTATACTGCGTTTCATCTTTCAGAAGAAACAAAAAATGTAATCACACCTATGATTATGATTCCTACTTTTTTCTTTGGAATGGGGATTCGATTTTTTTATCCAAGTATGATTCCTTTTTGGTTGGCTTGGAATACCGTTCTAGTTACTCGAAAAGTTCAATTTAAAATATTACCATTTGTAATTGCTGTAGGCATTGCAACAGTAATCATGCATGGTCTATATATTATTGTAGGAGAATTGTTAGTGGAATTTTTAAAAGACAAAGGAAAGGCGATGCTTATTTTGATGGGAGTTCTTTTTTTAATGACAGCAGGCTATCAAGGGCGACGGGTTTTGAAGAAGGGAAAAAGGGAAGACAGATTTACGATTTGAGAATATTGTCGAATACTGGTGAAAGTTAGAATCACCGAATCTCGAAAAACTTCTCAAATCGTAAATCTGTCTTCCCTTTTTCAAATTTCCCTATGCTTCTTCCTCTGGCATTTCAATAGGAGTCAACATTGGCAAATCCATTAAAGCAGCTTCCTCTTTACTCACACTACCAAATCCTAAAAACCCACCAGATGCTTTAGCAACATGCTTCGCAAATGAAGTTAGGCTTTCATACATTCGAGCACCCCATTCTTGATCTAACTTTGCAAGGATAGGATTTAATTTTTCGATTCTAGAAGAAAGATCAGCAGTACGTTCCGCAGTATCAGTTGGAACAACTTTTAACCATCGAGCTAATCGTTCAGAGTAATCTTCTCCTACTTTATCATAAAATTCTTGCATGACTTCATGACCTGAAAAACCTCTGATTCTTGTGATTTTTTCAGAACCTTCTAATTCCTCTTTATCAATTTTACCGTCTGCTCCTGCGATTAATAAAGTTATAATTGGAATAGCATCGAATAATTCTTGTTTTTCGTCTTCCGAAAGCTGATATAAATTATTTAACATCGTTTAGAATATTTTTTTTATAATAATAAAGACATCATTTAGACGAGATATTTTCCTTTCCGTAACTAAATGCTCAATTTGAGACCGCAAATATAAATTAAAATTTAGGTTGATAAATATTAATTTAGATATTTATGTTAAAAAAGTAGGGGATAGTTGTTTGAAGTTAAAAACTTTGATATTCGATTCCTTTAAAAGCAAAATAAAATGAAAAACAATCGTGAATTTGACATTATTATCTGGGGGGCGACAGGATTTACAGGACGTCTAGTCGCTGAATATATGCTTCGTCAATATGGAAAGAATGGTGAAGTAAAATGGGCTATGGGCGCACGAAATGCTGTTAAATTAGAACAAGTTCAAAAAGAACTAGGTGCTGAAGGTGTTCCAATTATCATTGCAGATAGTCAAAAAATGGATACTCTCGAAAGACTAGTTCAGCGAACCAAAGTAATCTGTACAACAGTTGGGCCGTATGCTCAATATGGCTCACAACTGGTCGAAGCATGTGTGAAGCATCAGACGGATTATTGCGATCTCACAGGCGAGGTACAATGGATGCGAAGAATGATTGATCAACACCATGAAGCTGCCAAAGCCAATGGAACTCGAATTGTTCATACCTGTGGATTTGATTCTATACCGTCGGACATGGGCGTTTATTTTTTACAAAAAGAAGCCAAAGATAGAACAGGGCAATATTGCGAACAAATCAAACTTCGAGTCAAAGCCATGAAAGGAGGAATGAGTGGAGGAACTTATGCAAGTTTGAGCAATGTGCTAAAAGAAGCACAGCAAGATAAATCTCTTTACGAAGTATTAATCAATCCATATAGCCTTAATCCCAAGGGGATGCAAAAAGGAAAAGACAAAAAGGATTTGCAAAAAATAGAATATGATGAAGATGCAAAATCTTGGATTGCACCATTCATCATGGCAGGTATCAATACAAAAGTAGTACGTAGAAGTCATGCGTTGAGTGGTTTGCCTTATGGAGAAAATTTTCAGTATGATGAAGCGATGTTAACTGGAAGTGGATTTTCAGGAAGGATGAAAGGAGGGGCAATGCTTGCTGGAATAGGATTAGTGATGGCTCCAAAACCTGGCTCATTTATGAGAAAAACAGTAGATCGTTTTTTACCAAAACCTGGCGAAGGGCCATCCAAAAAAGAAAGAGAAGCAGGTTTTTATAAAATGATGTTGCTTGGGAAATTTGCAGATGGAACAACTTTTACTGGAAGCGTTACAGGTGATCGTGATCCTGGTTATGGTTCTACGAGCAAGATGCTTTCGGAGTGTGCAGTTTGTTTGGCAAAAGATAAAGGGCAAACTCCTGATGTATCAGGAATGTTGACACCTGCAACTGCATTTGGAGATGTATTGTTAGAACGATTAGAAAAGAATGCGGGATTGACTTTTAAAATTTATGATTAGGTAGAGGATAGAAAATATTCAAGTTTTGAATTCCACCCCCAACCCCCGCTGGCGGGGGGTGGAATTTTTACAAAAAATAAATTCAAAAATGCAAAAAGAAAAAGATTATTTTCAAGATCACATGCCGGGAAACGTTTGTTTTGGATGTGGCAGAAACAACCATGATGGATTAAAAATTAGTAGTTATTGGGAGGGGGAAGAAGCAGTTTGTATCTGGGAATCCCAAAAGAAATATCAAGGTTGGAAAGGAATTTTAAATGGAGGTATTTTAGCAACATTGATTGATTGTCATACGATGTGTACTGCAATGGCTGCCGTCTATAAAGCAGAAAACAGGTCCCTTAAAAGTAGTCCAATTTACCGCTACGCAACAGGTACGATTAATGTGAAATATTTAAAACCTACCTCTAACGAAACACCCATCGAATTGAGAGCAACGGTAAAAGAAATCAAAGGAAGAAAGGTAGTACTTTCTTGTATCGCAAAATCAGATGGAGTGATAACTGCCGAAGCAGAAGTGATTGCAATTCGAGTTTTTGATAGTAGTAAGGATGGTGAAAGTGTTTTCCAAGGATGATAGAATGTCAAAATAAAAAACCCCTGCAAAAGAATTTGCAAGGATTTATTTTCATAAGCATAGGTATTAAAATTTCTTATTGTTGATTAGCATCTATTGCGGCATCTTCCATTGTTTCCACCATAGGTGCGGGAAAATAATCAGTTGTATTTTCTTCGACGACTTTTTTAAGATTAGTCAAAACTTTCAAATCTTCCTCTACCATCCCTGAATTCATCATTGCAAAAATAGACTTCCATAAAATATTTTTTCCGACAGCTACGGTCTCTGATTTTATGGTTGTCTTTCCATCTTTTTCAGTAAACCACATATTCATATCCTGCGTCATCATATCTGCATCAAATTTCAAATTGATATGTTCATTTTTTGTTATAGCAGCGATTGTCTCCATCATTTCTATATCTTCCATTACCATTTTTGAAACTGCTCCTACTTCGCCAGCTGTACCGCTTATCAATTCTTGACTTTTTATACCTTCCAACCATAGTGATGATTTGGATTCATCCATCATAACAGCCCAAACTTCTTTTGCTGGTTTGTTGATTTTAATTTCATTTCCATAGGTTACTGAAGATTTAAAAACACCCATCAAAAGAAAACCTACAATGAGTAAAGCTAATGCGGTAAGTATTATTTTTAAAATTTTCATATTATTTCGTTTTGTTTGAAAATAAATTGATGACACAAATTTAAATCAAAAAGTTTATAAAAATAAAAAGAATAATCAAAAAGTTTATATTTTTTGATTAAAAAATCATCCAACATACCAGTACGCCCATGCAATCAATAGAAATTGCAATGGCAACCTTAACCAAAGAAACCAAGTCTTTATTTTTATTCCAGCCCCTTTGGAAGTCAGCATATATATGTTGGCAGGGAAAACGGCAATGAGTAATAAAATAATTCCCCAAGCTGCCATCGTTTGGGTAGCAGGTATGAGCACTCCAATGCCTCCTGCAATTTCTGCAATTCCAACGATGATATTAATTGGTTTTTTCCAAGGTTGTAAAAGTGGTGGAGTAATTTTGTAAAAGAACCAAGCCTTTTTAAAATGCATATACCCTGCATAAATATAAAAGAATGCCATAGGGTAGAGAAGGATTTCTTTGATGGACATACACTTAATTTTGAATTATGAATGAGTCGAAAGTTTTAGTAATGCGAATCTTTTTGAATATCGAACGCTGCGCTAATAGAACAAGGATGTAAGATTTGAGAAGTTTGTCTAATAATTGTGATTCACCGTTATTCGACAAACTTCTCAAATCTTACATCCTTAGTTCTATTAGCGCAGCGTTCGATATTCATAAGGATTAACATCTAAACACAACTTATTTGTTTGCTAAAAATACCTTAAATTGAGTTAACTTTTCCCTTCCTAAAGAATAAAATCCCTTCAAGCCAAGTTTTAATTAAAACTGTTAAATAAATTTTTTCCATGAAAAAGATATACTTGATATTGCTTCTTTTGATAAGTGCTAATTTTCTTATCGCACAAGATGAAGAAGCCGATGCTGGCCTTATTTACGATGATTACGTTTATGTAGATTATATAAAATCTGTAAAATTACATGTCCCTGGAATTCTTGTAAGTTATCCTATTATTAATTTGGGAACTGGAGTATTGAGTTTATCCTTTGATGATTTGGATGGAGATAATCGAGATTATGTTTATAAGGTGGTGCATTGCAATGCAGATTGGAAACCTTCGGAATTGACAGAAATGGAATATATGGAAGGATTTAATGAAGAGCGAATTCCTAGTGGAGAGTTTTCATTTAATACTTTGAATAATTTTACGCACTATCGATTCAACATCCCTAATGAAGATTTTAAGTTTACCAAATCTGGAAATTATTTATTGAAAGTTTATGATGATGAAGATGATCGGTTTTTAGTTTTGACTAGACGATTTATGGTGGTAGAACCTAAATTTATTGTTAGAGGAGAAATTAGAAGACCTGCTATGGTGAGCAAGGCGAGGACTCATCAAGAGATTAATTTTGTAATAGATCATGAAGGTACTCGATTGATTAACCCTCGTCAAGATGTAAATGTGATCGTCATGCAGAATGGACGTTGGGACAATGCCATTAAAAATATCTCTCCCCAATTTGTAAAAACCAATCAATTGGTTTATGATTATTTAGATAAAATTGTTTACCCTGCGGGAAAAGAATTTCGATATTTTGACCTTCGAACACTCCGGTATCGTACAGATCAAGTCAGAGGTATAGAGGAATATAAAGATGGTTATGATGTTACTCTGTTCATGGACAAAATGAGAGGTTATTCTGTGTATTATAATTTACGAGATTTGAATGGTGGTTTCGTGATTGGTAATATTGACAATAATGATGCATTGAATATCACTTTTTCAGATAATGATAGCGAAGATACTCGTCGTGCAAAAATAGCTGCATTGCGCCGTCAAATAATGGATAATCAAGATTCGAATAATTTAGAAAGTGATTATGCAAATGTATTGTTTTCTTTAGAAATGAATGAACCACTTTACGATAAAGAGGTGTACATCTTTGGTGCTTTTACGGATTGGAAAATCAAAGATGAATTTAAAATGACTTACCAAAATGCGGTAAATGCATATGTTGCAGATGTTTTTTTAAAACAAGGTTACTACAATTATATGTATGCTACAGTTCCGAAGAAAGGAGATCAAATTCCTGATCTTGGAGAGCTAGAAGGGAACTGGTATGAAACTGAAAATCATTATACAATCTTAGTTTATTATCGACCATTTGGAGGGCGATTTGATCGGTTGATGGCAGCTTATACGATGACTCCGAATCCATAGGGAAGAAGGGAACAAGGGAAGACGGATTTACGATTTGAGAAGTATTGTCGAATACTGGTGAAAGTTAGAATCACCGATTTTCGAAAAACTTCTCAAATCGTAAATCCGTCTTCCCTTGTTCCCCTCTTCTTTTCAATAATTTCACAAAAACAAAAAGCCATTTCGATAATTCGAAATGGCTTTTTGTTTTTGTGAAATTATTGAGATTAAAGGTCTCGTCTCAATCCAATCATAACACCTGTTGATAAATATTTTTGATTTAAAATATAACTTTTCATTGTAAATGATTTTGGATAAAAACGGGTATGCGGTTCAACAATCAATTGTGTTTTTTTACCTAAATTAAAATTAAATCCAAGTCCCAAGAATGCACTTAGACCAATATTGTTTTTGAAAATATCGTAATTGTCGGGATGACCTTCTGTAAAATAAACCACCTTATCTTCCAATGGTGAAAAGAATGCACCACTTTGTTTTGATTGAATATTCACATAAACTCCACCATTTACATTTAAAGTAAAACGCTTCATTGGAACTTCATAACCGATGAGAACTGGAATGTCTACCATTTTATAACGGTTCCGAATATTTACCTCTCTAGTTCCTTCTGCAATACTTATCGTATCTCCAACTGTATTCAATTGTATCACAACTTCTCTGTGCGTTGTTTTTAAAACATCATTGATTTGAGTGTATACAACACCTGTTCGGAATGCCCAGCCAAATTCAGTAAGGAAATTAACTCGCAACCCTGTATTGAATGAGTAGTAAGGACTTTCGCTATTGGTTCTCATTTCTGCATGATCTTTAAAATTCTCAGATTTGTATTCCAACATTTGGACAGCAAAATCTGGAGAGAAAAACGCATCTACTGAAGTTGTAAATCGAATTTTTGAACCATCAGGTTTTAACCCACATCGAGGTTCTACATCAATTTTGTATGGTTTAGAATTCCTTGACAAACGTTGTGTCGATTTCAAATCAGGTAAAAACAAAACAGATTCTTTTACAGAAGAACGACTTGCAATTACTTTGTTATTTTTAATTGAAGCCTTTTTATTTTCAAGGGCAGAAGAGGATGATGTTGTATTTTTTTCGGTTGAAATATTATTTGTAGAATTAATTATTGGATTTTGAGGAGTTGAAGTGGTATTGTTGAAACTTTCACCTTTTTCCATTAATTGATCTTTCTTCAAGTTGAAACTTGAAGTCGAAGCATTTTGAATGGCTGTTTTATTTTCTAAATTTTGAATAGTTATAGAAAATGAATTATTTGTAAATGTATTGTTGTTTTTTTCTATTGAGGTCGAAAGATGATTTGATTTAGATGTTGCGATTGAAGTTTTAGCAGTATTTACAGATGTGTTTTGAACATCAGTAGCTGCTGTAATTGTATTTGAAAATTGAGTTTTTGTATTTGAATTTTCGTTATTAGTATTTTCAGTTGAGGTAATTGATTCTTTAGCAATTACATTATCCGTTGTCGTATTTTGATTTTTCTCATCAACGTTGATAGTCAATTTTTCAATAGATGCATCCGTTGGTACTTTTCCAGAAAATGAATACCACGTACCACCGCCAATAAGCACAATTGCTAGTAATGATAATAACCAATTTCTACGCGAAGGATTTTCCTTAGGCGCAGGAGCAGCTTCAATATCAAGGGCATCCATGATGCCATCGAAAAGATGCATAGGAGTTTCTGCGGAGTACTGCTCCACTTTCTCCTTAATAATTTGATCTGTTTTCTTGTGTTGTTTCATGCTACGATTCTCATTAATTGAGTTATTTTAGATTGCAACATTTTTCTTGCTTTCACTAATTGCGAACGAGAAGTACTTTCTTGAATCTTCAGTTGTTCGGCAATTTCTTTATGACTGAATCCTTCAATAACATATAAATTAAAAACCATTCGATACCCGTCGGGTAATTTTGCTATGACATTTAAAATTTCTTCTTCATGCAAAGA
The DNA here is from genome assembly GCA_937918905.1 of uncultured Saprospiraceae bacterium. Classification (GTDB taxonomy): domain Bacteria; phylum Bacteroidota; class Bacteroidia; order Chitinophagales; family Saprospiraceae; genus CAJQQY01. The sequence goes on along the minus strand of CAKZSH010000341.1, from coordinate 16,226 downwards.
AGAAATCACTTCAGGATTCAAAGAACCACCTTGATAATCTTCGAGTCCTATTTTTTCTTTTTGGTAACTACTTTTATGATAATTCTTCAAAGCTGTATTCACGACTATTCTACGCATCCAACCTTCAAAAGATCCTTTTCCCTCATATTTTTCAAGGTTGCTAAATATCTTGATAAAGGCATCCTGCAAAATATCTTCTGCTTCCATACGGTGGCGAGTATAACGAATACACACCCCCAACAATTTACCTGAGTATTGTTGAAACAATGCTAGGTGACATTGACGATCTCCACGGATACATCCAGCTATGAGTTCTTTTTGGTCCAAGTGTGATTGTTTTGCCTACCGTTTTTGCGGTAAAGTGTTTGTTTAAATCAAGTCGTAAAAGATGTGATACGGTGTAGGATTTTGGTTTTCTCTATTGTTAGGTAGCTCTTAAGCACTAACAAAATAGAAAAAAATATTCGAAACCTAACTCACTCTTTTGGTTTAATTTGATTAAAATAGGCTAAACAGGTCGTTTGTTTTCAAAATAACGTAAGTCGGCACTTTTTAAAGATTCGACTTACGTATTTTTTAAGGGATGGTAATTAATTTTATACTTCTTTTTGGAAGTATATATTTTACCATTTTATGATTCTGGTTGCTGTTGTCAGAACTGGTTCCCTTTTTTAATCAAAATCAAAATGACAATCAAAATCAAAAACTACAAAAGGTGATTCACCATTATATATGATTTTTGATTTTGATTGAAATTTTGATTTTGATTAAAACATTTTATAAACAAACATTAATATTTCCCATCGTTACACTTGAGATAATATCAACGGTTATTGGTTCACTTTCTTTTTGATTTTCCACATCATATGCGACCAATGTTGCTGTTGAAATATTACAAGCGTTGATATCTACTTCAAGATGTCCATTTGAAATTGGGAAAAAATAAGTTTTAGTATCCACACTTAATATGATATATCCATTTTGAACTATATCGAAATTACAATCCAACAATGTTCCCGTAAAATGTGAAAAGTCGGAACTGTTGCTGATTTTTATATTACTAATCAAAGCATCTGTGTTCAAAGCACCAATCATTGTACTATAATCAGTATCATTACATTCATCCAATACTTTAATTTTTGCTGATAAGCCTTTAGGTACATTGGCAATAATATTTCCTAATACATCAATGAAACCAAAACCTAAAACGCCTCCATTAACTATTTCGATACTGAATGGCATATTGCTCAATGGTTCTTCTGCCAAATTTTTTAATACTCCTTTTACGGAAACAAAATCATGAGAACGACTGCAATTCCAAAAACCACTTTTATCAACCTGAGCCACATACATTCCATTTTCTAATGATGCGGTTCCTTCTTCTTGCCAAATATTTCCATCAAAATGCCACAACTCAATTGAGGTAGGAGCATTGTTGATTAAACCGTTAGAAACAGGGAATCGCACTTCCACTTTTTTTCCAGAGACGATGCTTAATTTTTCTTGATTGACATCGTTCCAATCAAAAGTGAACATCCCAAAAGATTCTAATAATTGTTCCTCTCCATTTAAATTAATTCCTTTTAAATCTGCTGGCATTTTTTGCAAGCCATCCAAAAATTCAGGATTGAGTGCATATGCAGAAATTTGAACTTCATCATTATATCCTACCCCATTTTGATCAATTACAGCATTATCTGGAATATTAAAAATAACACCATCAGGCAAATCTACTTGCCCTCCTGTTGAACCATTGAAACTTGCAATTTCTGATTTTTCCAAAATTTGAATCCTTAATTGCGAGGTACTTTCTTTGGATGGAATGATGGCTCTTCCGCTTTCGAAATAACCTAATTTACTCACATTCAACATTGTTCTTAGTGCGTCAACTTCTACATTTTCAAAATTGAAAAATCCATTTTCATCGGATTGAATACTATTTTGTCCAAGGCTTACCCAAGCACCATTTACAGGGGCATCATTGATGTCAACTATTTGCCCCGAAATGCTGGTCGTAACTAGGCCTTCAGGAAATAAAGGATCGGGAGTAAATATGTCTTTATCTGGATTACAGGCAAAGAGCAAAATGCTCATCAAAAAAGTTATTTTTAAAATTAATCTCATCATAATTCCGGATTTCTTAAAGAGTATTGAGAAATGAATATTGTATGAAATACCCATTTCTCAAAATACTCGCTTTGCTTAGTTTTCTGTAACTTCTATTAAAAAGATTGTTAAAAATAAAATAAGTTATTTCGTTGTTTTGAATAAGACCCCTTTGGTTAGAAAAATGCTGCTTGAAAAGTATTTTTTATTTTTATTTTTTTATAAAAAATTTCTTTTTGTAAGTTTTTATTTTAAAAAACGTTTTGAAATAGATTTTTTTGTTCTTAATTAGCTGATATTCAATGTATTATAAATATTTTTGTTTTTATGAAAAATAACCTACTCCTTTTGATTTTATGCTCCTTCTTAATTTTTTCATGTAAAAAAAGTGACGAAAGACCTCCCGTTTTGACACTCCAAAACCATATTGAAATGAATACTAGTTTTACTCCTTTTGATGAATTGGTTGCCTGTGCGGCAGGTGGACAAGAAGGATTTTTGGAAGATGAAAATTTGCCTTTGAATGTTTTTTTCTATCCAGAGTTAGGAGCTACAAGTTTTAAATATTATGAAACACAATGTGGCTCGGATGATCCCAATGATCTGGATTTATTTATTGAAAAATCAGCTTTGAGTGATCCAATTTTTAATGGGTTTTTAAGAAAATTCCCTCTACCACAACCTGAACAAGATGTGTGGGCAAGAGTTTCATTTATGGCAAATGATACGCTTTGGTATTGCAAACCCATTCGATTAAAATATAAATCTAAACCGAGTCAATTTGCGCCTGAGTTATGTCAAATTAATTTGGACAATCCACAAGAACCTATCTTCACATGGGAGGATGGAATTGCAGATGATAACATTATTTATTTTCAAGTCATCAGTACTGAAAATGGAGATGCATTATCAGGAACATACACTTCTGATTTTTCTTTTCAATATTACAATGTAGATAATGTTGTATTTAATGTGACTAGAGCAGGACAGGTGATGCCTTTGCAAATTGGAGCAACTTATCGGTTTACATTGATGGGGGTGAGTGCTGATAATTGGGTGAATTTGATAATGGAAAAAAGCTTTGTGGTGCAGTAGAATTTGATCGAAAATATTTTCCAAAAAACAATCTTAGAAGTTTTTTGTCCAAACCTCTATTTTGTTAATTATTTTTTATTGCATGTTGAACACTTTGTAAATCAATCATTTAATCCTATCTTCATCATATAATTTCCACTTCTACGACCCTCATAAAATTATCGCTCAATAATTAATTTCTACTCCCTAACGTTAAATTTTTTATTTAAATCTTTCTCATAGGATTTTTGATTTTTATAAAAAGAAGAAAAGGAAATTTACATTGACGCGCGACCAAGATCACAACTAAATTATGAACTGGACAAAGACTATAATCTTTTCGATAGTTCTGATGTGCATGTGTGGGCAGCTATTTTCCCAAAAGCACCTCGGAAATTTTGACCAACTCCTATTGACGGGTTCGGTTACGCCTACGGAAAATTTAGAGTCATTTCTTATTCATCCTCAAATTGCAAGGGATGAAATCATTCAAAATCAATTTTATCGGATAGTTCAATTTTTTGATATTCCAGATGACTTCGAAAGAAGAGCTTTGATGGAGGCAGGTATTACGCTTTTTGATTACCTTCCACATCTCACGTATGTGGCAGCTATTCAAAAAGATTTTTCCAATGATAAGTTACGTGAATTGAACATTCGTTCTATCACAAAATTACAACCTTCTCAAAAAATATCACCTGCGATTTTAGAAAATGAAAAAGTAGTGTTACAATATTATCCAAATCTTTCTCCGAATGTAGTTAGGGATTTTTTGGAAAATAAAAACATAGAAATTTACGAATTTTTAAATCCAATTCATTCCGTAGTCATTTGCAATCCATCTGATTTGGAAACAGTTGCAAATTTTCCAATTACATTTTTTATTTCTCCAGCAGATGGAGATGCATTGCCCGAATATGTACCTGGAAAAAACAATCATCGCTCGAATGTCCTTACTCCAAAAATAGAAGGTCATCCTCAATACAATGGAGAGGGAATTAATATCGCAATAGGTGATGATGGAGAAATTCAATCGCATATTGATTTCAAAAATAGATTATCTCAAACCAATGTGTTGGGTGATTTGCAAGGGACACATGGAGAGATGGTGACAGGTATCCTTGCAGGTGCAGGTAATCTTGACCCACAAATGGAAGGAACTGCAAGCCATGCGAATATTCATATGATGAATGATTTTGAAACAGTCAGAATGGCGGATGCTCTTTATAATGAATATGGAGTAAAAATAACTTCTACATCTTATAGTGATGGTTGTAATCGAGGGTACACCTATTTGGCACAATTGGCAGATTATCAAGTAAGAGCGAATCCTTCTTTGATGCATGTTTTTTCTGCTGGAAATACTGGCAATGAAGATTGCGGATATGGAGCAGGTGAAGGTTGGGGAAATATTACAGGAGGTGTTAAAATGGGAAAAAATGTTTTGACCGTAGCCAATGTTAATCCTGAAGATCAACGTTCTTCATCAAGTAGCCGCGGCCCTGCAAATGACGGAAGAATCAAACCTGATATTTCAGCCAATGGCGATGGACAAATTTCTACTCAACCTAATAATACATATGCACCAACCAATGGAAGCTCTGCTGCTGCCCCTGGAGTGGCTGGCGTGTTGGCACAATTGTATCAAGCATTTTATGATTTGAATGAAAACGTATATCCAAATGCAGGACTCATAAAATCAATTCTTTTAAATACTGCGGATGATTTAGGAAACCCTGGCCCTGATTTTTCATATGGCTTTGGGAGAGTAAATGCAAAACGTGCGTTGAATGTTATAGAAAATAATCAATACCTTGAAGGAACACTTGGACATACCAATACACACTCTCATTTTATTGCTATACCAGAAGGGACACAGCAATTGAAAGTCATGTTATATTGGAATGATGTTGAAGGGTCAACAATTAGTTCCCCTGCATTGGTGAATGATTTGGACTTAAAAGTTACGAATGCTTTAGGAGAGATATTTTTACCTTGGGTTTTAAATTCAAGTCCTGATTCTAATTTGTTAAAACTTCCTGCGACTCGAAATATTGACAATCTTAATAATGTAGAACAAATCACTATTGATATGCCAGAGGCTGGCTTGTATTCTTTTTTGGTCGAAGGTGCGATCGTTGCCCAAGGCATTCAAAATTATTATTTGACTTATGAATTTGTTCAAAATGATATTACGATTACCTATCCCTTTGGAGGAGAAAAGTGGAATGGGGGAGAAGTGGAAAGAATTCATTGGGACACTTATGGGACAGATGGGAATTTTGAAATAGAAGTAAGTTATAACAATGGAAATACGTGGGAAGTAATTGGGTTGGTTACTGGCGATAAAAGAAGTTTTCTTTGGCAAGTACCTCAAGTCATTACGAATCAAACTAAAATAAAAATCAATAGAGATAATAAAACGGGAGTTTGTTCAGCTCCGTTCACCATTTATGAAACACCAGAGAATTTACATATTGCGGAAGTGTGCCCTGACCTTGTTCGATTAGAATGGGATCCAGTAGCCAATGCAGAGAATTACATGATCTACAAATTGGGTGAAAAGTATATGGAAGTTTTTGCAACATCCAATATGCCTTATTTTGAAATGCCAATTGATTCACCTACGGAAGAAAATTGGTACGCCGTAGCAGCCTTGGGGGAAAATGGTTTAGTAGGAAGACGGTCGGTTGCAGTAAGTGATGGAATGGATTTATTGAATTGTGACTTGGGAGTGGATATTAGTATTCACAGTATTGCAACACCTTCCAATTCGATTTTACAAAGTTGTTATCAAAATCCGCTAACGGTAAGTATCAATATTACAAATACAGGAACGGTAATGCAAGGGAATATTCCAGTTGCTTATCAATTTGATAACCAACCTGTGGTGAATGAAATTTATAACAATACAATCCCGTCAGGAGTTACGATTAATTATGAGTTTAATCAAAAAGTTCCAGTCAGCCAATTGGGCAATCATTACCTGAAAGTATGGGCGAATCAAATGGGGGATCAAGCGACATTCAATGACACGATGGATTTTCAATTAAAAGTAATTCCAAGTACTTCTGCCAATATCCCTTACTTCCAACATTTTGATAATTTTATGACTTGTGAAGTTGGAAACATTTGCGATGCGGAATGCCCACTTTCATCGGGTTGGCACAATGATTCTAATCAATTGAGTGATGATGCAGATTGGATTGTTCATCGAGGTGCAACAGTTACCTCTGAGACAGGACCAACTACAGATCAAAATACCAATAGTGTTTTAGGGAAGTATTTATATCTCGAAGGTTCGGGAGGATGTACAGAAAAAGAATCCAATTTATTGAGCCCATGTTTTGATTTATCAGCTGCGACTCAGCCTATTTTTAGTTTTTGGTACCATATGAAAGGTGCTGATATTGGACGATTGCATGTTGATTTATTTGATGGGTTAAATTGGTATTATAACATTCTCCCTACATTGACGGGCGAGCAAGGGGATGATTGGAAAGAGGTGGAAATTGATTTATCTGCCTTTGCAACTAAAGTAATTAATATTCGATTTAGAGGAGTCACAGGGGCTGGTTATTTGACAGATATTGCAATTGATAATGTGGCATTATTTGATGCGCACTCTTCTCCTTATCCTAATTTTAAAGCGGATAAATTATCTACTTGTCCGCAGCAAAAGATTCAATTATTTGATAATTCATTAAATGTTCCTACCGCATGGGAATGGAATTTTTCTCCAAATACGGTTTCATTTGTCGATGGTACTTCTGCGACAGATGCCAATCCGATAGTTGAATTTAATGAAGTAGGAAATTACAATATTACCTTAATCGTCTCCAATGATTATGGAGCAACTCAAGAAACAAAACAACAATATATTTCTGTTTCAAATGGGAAAGGAATTCCATTTGGAGATAGTTTTGAAAGTACATTGTTAGATTCAGAAAAGTGGTTTACTCAAAATGAAGATAACAATACGACGTGGGCAATGACTCCTACCGTTGGAAGAGATGGCGAAATCACCCAAGCTATTTTTATGAATAATCATAGCTATAATACGGATGGTGAAAAAGATGTCATCCAATCACAAATCATTGATTTGACCCAAGCAGAAAAACCTTATTTAAGATTTGATTGGGCGTATGCACAGTTCAATAGCAACTTTGCAGATAGGTTAGAAGTGACACTTTCTTCTGATTGTGGGGAAACTTATCAGCACGTTATTTTTGATAAACATGGTGAAGAATTAGCAACTGTTGACGATCAAATATCATCATGGTTTCCACAAAAAAGTTATGAATGGAAAACGGCAGAAATTGATTTAAGTGAATATGTTGGAAGTTCTATCTCCATTCAATTTATCAATGTAAATGGTTTTGGAAATAATTTGTTTTTGGATAATTTTTTAGTGTATGAATATGATGATTTTCCAAGAGCAACAATGTTCTTTTATCCAGAATCAAATACCTTTTGTATCAATAAAGAGTCTGTTACTTTTTTGACCAATTCCAATCCTGAGAATGAATTTTTTTGGACATTTGGAGAAAACGCATCTCCTTCAATTTCGTCAGAGTACGGCCCGCATGTCGTGGAGTTTGGAGCAACAGGTACTTACCATATTTTTCTTCGAGTGGCTAACGGGTTAGGTTATGATATCGCAGAAACGGTTGTTAAAATTATTGATGAACCGATTGCTGATTTTGATTATTCTTTGGATGAAGGACTAGCTATTTTTACGAGTCATTCTACTTTTGGAGAGACCTTCTTTTGGGAATTTGGAGATGGCACAACGAGTACTGAAGAACATCCAATGCATGTATATGAACCTGGAAAAACTTATAAGGCAATTTTAACTGTAAAAAATAAATGTGGACAAAGCTCCACAGATCAATTTTTAATTATCACAACAGGTGCCAATGATTTAGAAAATAATTTCTTCATTGATGCTTATCCTAATCCAACGGATGATTTTATTCTTTTTAATATGCCTGCGTTAAATCAATCAAATGTTTATTTTGATATTATTGATGTGAGAGGAACGGTGATTACTTCATTTGATTTGGAGGAAGAAAATGGATTGTTTTCACATCAATTGAATACTGTTGCTTTGGCACAAGGAATGTATTTTGCAAGGGCGCAGGTTGGAGGTAAAATCTTTGTGAAACGATTTGTGAAGACGCTGTAATTTTTTTTGAAAAAGGGAAAAAGGGAAGATGGATTTACGATTTGAGAAGTATTGTCGAATACTGGTGAAAGTTAGAATCACCGAATTTCGAAAAACTTCTCAAATCATAAATCCGTCTTCCCTTTTTCCCTTCTTCCCAAAAACATAAGAAGGCCCCACGAAGCAAAGTGGGAACCTTCTTTTTAAAACGAAACAAAGCTAGTTCTTCAATGAGGAGTTGTTTTGACCAAGGACTAAGTTTAAATATAAAATCCATTCCCAGATTCATTTAGAAAGGATTAGTTTACTCATTGTCGAACCGTTGTAGTTTCAATTCTTCTATAATATTGATTAATTTTTCAGCGTAGCGGCGGTCGGTTGCGTATCCAGCTTTCTTCAATCCTTTTGCCCAACCTTTATAATTTTTTGATCCTAATTTTTTTAAATGCTGGTACCGTTTACCTGTTAGCAATTGGCTATGTGCTCGATAGCTTTCCCAAGAGGATTTATATTTTCGGAAAAAATCTTTGTGGGAGTCATCTGTAAAATTAGAGCAATGTCCTTTTCTACATCTTTTGGAAAAACATTTCATTCCAAAATGATTATTATTTTTTCTAGCCAATCGACTATCCCCAGCATTGGTTTCTATCAATCCTTGAGCAAGTGTAATACTTGCAGGAATCCCATATTTTTGCATTTCAGCTTGAGCCACATCTGCGAATCGATTTACGTAAGATTCTTGTTTTTTTCTTTTTTTACCCCAACCTTCCTTTTTTGATTTTTTTAAAAGTGCCTTATCAAAAGTATAAGTCATGTTAGAATAAGTATTGGCAAGGTTGTCATCTTTTTCTTTTTTAGAAATAGCATCCGCTTTCTTCTTTTGAGGTTTTGAAGTCGGTACAAAAGAAAGTTTTTGTTCCTCAACTGGGCTTTCTTCTGCTTCAATGGGAGCAGAGGTGGCAACTGATTGAGGCGCCTTTTCTGATGGAATAGGAATCATGCCCATCGCTTGGTAAGTACCAGGTGATGAAGTACCATTTAAGTTTAATTGAAAATTTAAATCTTTGTACAATAAGACATAGGCGAAGAGAAGCAATGCGAACATTTTTATCCAATTGCGTTGTGCCCATTCTGAAGTTTGTGTAAATACCTGCTGCTTGTTGAATGTGAGGGGAATAAACTTTTGAAGCATCGTGTTTCTTTTTTTTAGGAAAAAAAATGAGACCTTTTTTCCAATTAAGTAATCCATAAAACTATCCACTTTTTGCAATGAGGTAATGCTTTTCCAATGTTAATTGGAAACTCCTGAAGCTTTCATTGCAGGCTAGTAAGAAGCCTTATGTTGTTTAGTATGTTTAATTTTTTAGTTGGTGAGTATGGTATTTTTTACAAAACCTTTTTTTACATCCAACATTTCTCTTTAGCTAAAACAAATTTACAACAAATTGTTTCAATAATGCAAATATTGTAAAACAAAAAGTTTTTAAAATTTGTAAAAATGTTCATAAGTTATTGATAGTTAGTGAATTAGATTTATATATTTTTTTAGTTTCGGTGTTTTTTATTTTTTTAATTGTAAAATAGAATTAGGTCACCTTTTCAATGATTTGGAGTTATTTCTATTGAGTAGCATTCTTTTTTCTAAACATTTTAAGAAAACCTTATATAAAATTAAGAGTGCATTAACGGTATTTTCCCTTGAAACATTGCAATATTGTTTTATCGAAAGGGCGTTAGTATAATTCACATTTTTACTCCCTATATTTTTGAATTAAAAAAGTTACTATTATGAATGCACCAACTTACGCTGTACACCAAGAGGAAGAGAAAAAAAATAAAAAACGTGGTTTAATCATCGCATTTTATTTTCATGCTGCATTGATCATTTTAGGGTTGTTGCCTTTCATGGGGAGTATGATGTCGCCTGACCCAATTGATGAGGAAAAAATGACATTCATTACTGTCGATTTTTCTCAACAAGAAAGTTCATCAAGTGTAAAGAGTCCAAAGAAAAAAGCGAAGAAGGTAGAGAAGCGAAAAAAGAAAGTGGAGAAACCTGTTAAAAAAGAAACTCCTAAAGTTAAACCCAAACCGACTCCAAAAGTATTGACAACTCCTGATCCAGAACCTGCTTTGGAAACGCCAACTGAAACAGAGGAAAAAGCAGAGGAACCTGTAGTGGAAGAACCAGTTGTAGAGGAAGCACCTGCTGAAGTGGAAGAAGTCGAAGATCCAGGAACAGGAGAAGGCGAAGTAGAAGAAGCGGGACAGGCATCTGAAATAGGTTCTGATACCGAAACTGCTAGTAGTGGAAATGCAGACAATGGAAATGGATTTGGAGAAAGTGCTGGATCTGGAATTTTTAATAGAAAAGTAATCTATCGTGCAGATGTGAAAAAGATCACTCACTTGTCAGGTACAATTGTAGTAGAGTTATGTATCAACCAGCGAGGACAAGTTGTTTTTTCAAAACCTGATACGGAAGCTTCGACGATTAAAGATTATGATGTGATTCGAAAAGCGGTTAGTTTAACTACGAAGTATAAATTTGCAAAAGATTATTCCGCTCCTAAAAAGCAATGTGGAAAAATGACTTATGTATTTGAAGGAGCAGGAGAACACTAATGAAGATGGGAAAAAGGGAAGATGGATTTATGATTTGAGAAGTATTGTCGAATACTGGTGAAAGTTAGAATCACCGAATTTCGAAAAACTTCTCAAATCATAAATCCGTTTTCCCTTTTTCCCATGAGAATGCCATCCCGAAATTCAGGATGGCATTTTTTTGTATGCTAAACAGAACTTGTTGATTAAGCTTCTTGAAGTTGCTTTTGATAATTATTAACGAGTTCTTTTTGAATATCAGGAGTGACCGCCATAAATTCAGAAAATTTTCTAGTAAATTTCGCTCGACCTTGAGTGATAGATCGTAAGGTCGAAGAATACTGATACATTTCTGCTAGAGGAACTTTGGCTTTGATTTTTTGATAATGACCTTCAGCATCCATTCCCATAATCATGGCGCGACGAGTTTGCAAATCACCCATCACATCACCCATTACATCCCCTGAACAAAGTACTTCTACTTCGTAAATAGGTTCCATCAATTGTGGTCTTGCCATATTGAAAGCATTCTTGAATGCAGTTGTGGAGGCAAGCATAAATGCCATATCATTAGAATCTACGGGGTGCATTTTTCCATCATAAATAGAAACTCGAATGTCTCGACAGTAGGAACCTGTAAGTGGCCCTTCTTCCATCTTAGACATGATTCCTTTTTTGATAGCGTTGGAATATTTGGCATCAATCGAGCCTCCAACAATACACCAAAGGAAAACTAATTTTCCGCCCCAAGGCAATGGATCTTCCTCCGTTTTACGTACCGTCAATCCAGCTGGATCAGGCATTCCTTCATGATAAGGTTCTATGCGCAAATGAACTTCTCCAAATTGTCCAGAACCACCACTTTGTTTTTTATGACGATAGTGGTCATCGGCAGCTTTAGTAATAGTTTCACGATATGAAATCTTTGGACGTTCAAAGTCCATAGTGATGTTGTTCACTTTTTCGATACGATATTTTGTAATATCTAAGTGAAGTTGTCCTTGCCCATGAATCAGAGTTTGTTTTAAAGTTTGGGATTGCTCAATGATGAGTGTAGGATCCTCGGAAGCAATTTGATGTAAAGCTTTTACTAATTTTTCCATATCAGCTTTACTCGGAGGATTTACTGCGGTACGGATTCGAGGTTCAGGAAATGCAATAGGTGCTATTTTTATAGATGAACCTTTGTTGCCAAGTGTATCATTAGTGAGGGCATCTTTTAATTTTACGGTAACTCCAATATCTCCAGCAACCAACTCATTTACCGATTCTCTAGTTTTTCCATTCGCTTCATAGAGTTGACTAAAACGTTCTGAATTTCGAGAACGAGGGTTGTGCATCTCTGAACCAGAAGATAGTTTTCCAGAAAAAACTTTGAAGTAAGAAACTCTTCCAATTCGAGGTTCTGATAAAGTTTTATATATAAAAATGGCAGGTTCGCCATTGGCATCACATTTTAAAGTTTCTCCATTTTCCAATTCTGCTTCAGGACGATCAGCAGGTGAAGGAGCGATATCGTTGAGGAAACCCATAATTCTTCCACTACCCATATTGTTGGTGGAAGAACAACAGAATACTGGATAAATGCCTTGGTTGGCTAAAGCAATAGTTAGACCTTGAGCCATTTCAGATTCGTTGAGTTGCCCTTCTTCAAAGAATTTTTCCATTAAGCCTTCATCATTTTCAGCAGCAGCTTCTACGAGTTGGTTATGAAGATCTCTTGCTCTATCAAGGTGAGCATCAGGTATAGGTTGTTTTTCAGGTTTTCCACCATCTTCGGGGAAAACATACATTGTCATTCTTAGACAATCTATGATGGAGTTAAATCCATTTCCAGCATTAACTGGAAATTGAATTGGAATAACTTTATTTCCAAAACGAGCTTTGGCTTGTTCTAAAGTATTTTCGTAATCGGCTTTTTCATGGTCGAGTTGATTGACCACAAACATGGCGGGAGTTTTAAATTTTTCGATGTATTCCCACATTAATTCTGTTCCTACTTCAACTCCACCTTTTGCATTTAAAATCATCAAAGCAGTATCGGCAACTTTAAGGCTAGAAATTACTTCACCTATAAAGTCATCAAATCCAGGAGTATCAATAATATTGATTTTACAATCTCTCCATTTTGCGTGCATCAATGAACTGAAAATCGAATTACCTCTTTCCATTTCAATGTGCGTGTAATCTGAAACTGTGTTTTGATCCTCTATCGTACCCCTCCTAGTGGTGGCGCCAGATTCAAAAAGCATAGTTTCAGCAAAGGTGGTTTTACCACATCCTGGGTGTCCCAAGAGTACAACATTGCGAATATTCTTCGTACCGTAAGCCATAGGTAAGTTGAATTTGTAGGAATAAAAATATTCAACTTCTAAATAAGGACAGGGAAAAAGTGAAGGTCAAAATGAGACGAAATTCAAAAAGAAAAAAATAGATGGGTTTCAATTTGAGGTTTCAATCATTTTTTTTTGATGGGGGATAAAGTTAGGTAAGGCGGCTAGTGATAGCTAACCGCCGTTTTCAAATCCGCCATATTTGTTCAAATTTTTTGTTCATACTTAAAAGGTGGTTCTTAATATTCCGAGGTTAAGAAAATAAAGTTTTGTTTTAATCTTAGATGTTTCATAGATAAATCGGTAAGTGCCTGATGAAGTTAAGGATTAAATTTTAAACAGACAAAAATTTGTAATTTAAATTACATTGTGAAATGAAATTTTGTGAAATGTGAAATTGAAGATAGAAAAGTCGCCACCTGCTTTGCCCTTTCAAGGAGGAGTCACCGAATGACTTGAAAAGGTAGACTTTGACTTCTGTTGAAGTTCTTATAAGCCAAACCTTGAACTCGTAAGCAGGCATAAAAAAAGCGAATTGTTGATTAACAATCCGCTTTGTGTAAACATGGTTATATTGCCTGATCTTATCAGGTCTGTTTTTCGTTTAGTGCTTTCATTTTGGGGGTTTCTAGGTTGATTAATTTTGAATATTTCCTTATTCGTTTTCTACGATTTTTCGTCACATTCAAAATTCATCATTCAAAATTAATTAACTAGCCCATCAAACTAGCAGCCTGTCCCATCCAATCATCCTTTTGGATTCTTCCTGGGAAAAACTGAATGGCATCAGTTATCAAGTTTGCCAATTCATCATCTATCATACTGACTTGTTCGTATGAAAAGATACCGACATCATTAAGTTTCGTTTCGATGAATGGCCCGATACCTTCTATTTTTTTCAAATCATCCTTTTCAGCTAAGCCTACTCTTGGAATTTTTGTACCTAACAAACTACCAATTCTTGATTTTGCTCTTTCGGCTCTTTCTTGAGGCGACATATCTCCTGCATCTTCTTCCATCACTTCATTTTCATAAGTTGGAGGTGCTTCCTCAACAGTCGTATCACTCAAGTCCAAAACAGCTTCACCTGTCTCGACATTGGTAACAGTAGAACCTGTACTTGTAGAAGTGGCTACTCCTCCAATAACAGCACCCGTAGTACCTGCAATGATAGCACCTGTATTATTACCTGAAACAGCATTACGTTCCAGAGTTGCTACCTCCTCTTTGAGGTTAGCATTTTCCAAAACAAGCCGTTCTAATTTTTCTTCAATCATAGAAAGTCGATCATCATAAACTTCTGCTGCAATATCATTACTTGAATTGGTACCTTCATTGATTCCAGTTGAAACAACTGGCGTAATTTCACTCACTTCTCCTTCCAAACTTGTACCTTCTATTTGAGCAGCATATGCGAGGTTTTCCTCTTGCAATCGTTGGAGTTGCTCTTTTGCTGATCTTAATTCTGTTTGATAATGGATACGTTCGTTGGTCAGGCGATTGATGTCGGCACTCATTTCATTGAATCGTGCTTCCGAGTTTCTCAACTCTTCTTCCTTCTTTTCAAATTGCTCTACCAATGAATCGTATTGATTTTTTAAGTTGGTTAGCTCAGTATCTTTAGCTGCGATTTCTCTTTTTAATCTATTAATTTTCCCTGCTCGAGACCATGCTCCAAAGAGTAATCCTAGTAAAAAAGATACGCCTAAAAAAACGAGTACTGCAATGCTGTCATCTGTACTTAAAGCATTGAAAGGGTCTGTCAAAAAGTTTTTAAATATTTCCATCATTATGTTGAGTGTTACTTTTTCAAAAAATAAATGTGAATTGAGAATAATTTTAAATATTACTCAATTACAAAATTGACTCTTCGGTTTCTTGATCTACCAGCTTCCGTTTTATTGTTAGCCATAGGTTTTTTCTCTCCCATGCTTTCTACATTAATTTCTGTTTCAATACCTATGTTTTTCAATAGATATGCTTTGGCACTTTTGGCACGATCAAGACCTAATGTTTTATTATAAGATTGCTTCCCGATTTTATCAGTATGACCAATTATGGTTAAACTTTTATCTGGATTTAATTCAAAATAAGTTTTTAAAGAATCAGCATAAAAAATAAAAGACTCTTTTGGAGTGAACTCATCAGAATCGAATTTGAAATTAGATTCCGTAAAAGTCATATTGGTAAAAGTAAATTGCACATCAGCCAAATCATCATCAGTTGCTGCTAAGATTTCGAAACTTATCGGTTCTGTCAATTTATCGCCTGTTGCTAAAAAATAATCTAGAGAAATTCTGTCATCAGGAATTCCCATAGCCAATAATTCTTGCTCAATAGCAGAAGCTCTAGCGATTCCTAAATTATCAAAAGAACCGACTGGAATGTTTGCCTCACTTTCTAAATATTGACCTGTGATTTTTAATTTTTTATCCTCATTATCAATCATATAAGAAGCGATACCTTCAAGAAAAGCAGTATTACTAGAGTCCAAAGTGGGTTGGGCAATTCCTTGTTTGAAATAAAATTGATTGTAATCTTCGAGGATTTTTTCATCCCCATATTGAAGGGTAAGATTTTGAAGTCGCTCGGGGCTTTCTATTATTTCTTCTTGTGGTTCACACATATGTTTGATCTCACAAACATAATAGTATCGTGCGAAACTTGCCCAAAGACTAAATAATAATAAACCAAATAGAAGTCTCATCTATACGGTAGTTTTATTTTATTGAGAAAATTAGTACTGAGGGAATAGTTTAAAAAAATTATTAATTTGAATGGTTAATTTACTGAAAATCAATGAGTTATGCACGTTTTGTCAATAAAAATTCCATAGTCTGTTTTCAAATCAATGGCTAAAAATACAGTATTCATTGAATAAAACAAAATCGGAATTTTAATCAAAATCAAAATTTCAATCAAAATCAAAAATCACAAGGTTG
>CAKZSH010000340.1 GCA_937918905.1 uncultured Saprospiraceae bacterium | reverse complement strand
TTTGAAAAAGTAATGATTGGTTGTTCCTCATTTGAAATTTGAATTTCTTTTTGCGGAGCACAGTTCATTTCTAAAAAAGAAAACATAGTGAGCATGATAATCGAAAAAAATGAAAATTTCATAACAGTTTATTTACAAAATTAAAAATAAGATAACATCTTTAGATGGGTAGGTTATTTATTTCCTACTCCCTTAGCATTTAAAAATACTTTTCAATGCTACGATGCTATCTCTCTTTTTGGAAAAAGACCTGTAGTAAAAATAAATCCACCACAGGTCTCGGTCTTGCATATTTACATTACGTTACTAATTCCTTTTTACAACTTTCGCCAATCGTTTACTGCCTTTGTCCAAAGCAATATCTAACTGAGGTTTGAATTTAGCTTGGTTACCATCTAACTCAATTGTACCTCTTCTCTTTGTAATTGTTTTTTGGAAAACTCTTCCACCTTCATCTGATTGAATATTCAACTTGATACCAGGTGTAAAATCTTTGATTTGATAAGAAATCATCAACTGGCCAGTTACCTTATTTTTAACCGTAATCAATTTTGCATTTACATTGTTATTAGAAGGCGTTCGGTATCCATATCCAGCGCAATCATCATATGCACTTTGGCAAATGCCATCCCAATCAACTTCACAGCAGTAAGGATCTTCCTCTTGAACAAAAGTAATACATTCTGCATCATCTAAATATTCTCCAGTCCAAGTATCAATTGCTTCGACTGCACAATCAGTATCTGTAGTCGGAGGAGTTTGGTCATCCTCCATACATTCGTCATAAGTCATTTGGCATAAGTAATCAAATTCTACATCACAGCAGTAGCTATCATTTGCGATTACATTTTCAAAACATTCATTAATTTCAAGCGGCTCACCTGTAAAGTAATTGATGGCATCAGCTCCACAGTCAGTAGTATTTGCAGGCTCTTGACATGCATCACCAACTCCATTATTATCAATATCACTTTGGTCAGGATTGTATACTTCAGGGCAGTTATCTTCCACATCTGCGATACCATCGTTATCAGTATCTACTGGAGGATTAGTAGTATCACAAGCATCTCCAATTCCGTCGCCATCAGAATCTGCTTGACTTGGATTCGCAACAGTTGGACAGTTATCTTCCGTATCAACTATTCCGTCACCATCAGTATCAATCGGTTGGTTTCCACCACCACCGCCACCTGAGCAAACGTTGGAAGCATTGTTAGTCAAATTAGTTAATGAACTTGCAAAATAATTTTCCATTCGAGTAGATTGTCCTGCGCTAAACATATACATACAAGCATCATTGGTATAGTCCATATAATTCATGTGCATATCAACTGATCCACAAGTTGTTGCTCCGATATTTGGACAACCACCATAGTCGCTTTGAGAGTCAGGCGTATCTGCTACACCATCATCTTGTCCACATCCACCTCCCCAAATATGGTCGAGTAGTAAGTAGTGACCTACTTCGTGAGTCGTTGTTCTTCCTAAATTGTATGGTGCGCTTGCACCTATCGCACCACAAGTTGTTCCGTCACCAAATGCACCTGCATCAATTACAACTCCGTCTCCATTTCCAGAACCTCCTAGTGGAGCATATCCTAAAACACCTGTATTAAATTGTACAAAAATATTTAAGTAACCACTCCATTGCGAATCATTGTCTCCTGTAGTGGTATTAACTGTAACTGCTTTTTGTCCATTGGTCAAACCATATCCTGAAGGGTGATTTTGATCGGCAAGACAAAATCTAACACAGGTTTCTCCATTGCTAACTCCAGGGAAACTTGACGCAGCAGTATTTGTCCAGTTGCTAATATCAGCGTTGGTTCCATTAAAATCATTATTTAAAATATCGATTTGAGTTTGTGCTAATTGTGTTAAACATACCGCATCAGGATTGCTCACTCCTTGGAAGTGAACTGCAACTGGGATTACTGGTGGGTTAGCACACATTGATCTCGTTTGTGCGGAATTGAGGTTGAATTTTTTTAGTCTTTCAAATTTATTTTGGTGAAATCTTTTGTAGTTGGGATCTTCCATTAATTTTTCCATATGATCGTGTGAAGCACAACTTCGTTTTGCTGTAGGGTGCGAAGTTGGGATGTCGATGGTTTCAGTTTTTTGAACTAATTCATCTTTCTGACACGAGTAAAGTCCACAAAGTAATAATAGAACTGTGATAAATACTTGAATCTTTTTCATGACTTAACTTGGATTTTATTGATTTAAAAATAGTGTGTATGCATACGAACAACTACTAGTTTCATGAAATGAGATTACCCCCTATCTTTTTTTAATTTATTTTTTATTAAAAATGTAAAGCGTTGATTGTCAGTAGGTTAGTTTTGGTTTTTTTTGAAAAAAATATTTATTTCGATCACATTATTTCGATCACAGTTATTCGAGCGGGGGGCGAGGCTTGTACTGTCTGAGCGGAGCGAGTTTACAAGGCTAGAGCTTTTGGTTACTTTTGGGGCAATGCCAAAAGTAACAAACGCCTAATTAATCTACTTAGCATAGAATTTCAAAAATGCTATTTCAAAATCAGTTTTTAATTCTCATCAAAATACATTTGGTGAGATTGTTACTTTTGGCATTGCCCCAAAAGTAACCAAAAGCTCTAGCCTTGTAAACTCGCTCCGCTCAGACAGTACAAGCCTCGCCCCCCGCTCGAATAACTGTGATTCAATAATGGTGATCGAATAACTGTGATGGAAAAGGTGGCGAGTTTCTTTATTTAAAAAATTACATTTTCTTTTAATATTGAAAAAGATTACATTTGACAACAATTTTCTAACAAGCTGAACACCATTAAAAGATTGGAAGAAGACATCAAATTAGTTGAGCAAATAAAGGCTGGCAATCAAAAAGGATTTGATGCCCTCTTTAAAAAATACTACAAGTACTTGGTAGTTACTGCTTACCAATATGTCAAAGACGATCATCAAGCAAAAGACATGGTACAAGAGATTTTTTGTGATGTATGGCAAAGGCGAAAAGATGTGGTCATCGAAAATCCAAAAGCATATTTAAGGAGAGCCATTGTTAATAAATGTTTGGCGAGTATTCGAAAAAATAGTAAAATTTCATATGAAGAGGAGATGGTGACATTGGATCATTCTTCAAAGAATTTAGTGGATGAAGAAGTAGGTTTTAACGAAGCCAATCAATTGATTAAAAAAATAGTAGAAGGACTTCCTAATCGTTGTCAGGAAATATTTAAGTTAAGTAGATTTGAACAATTGAGTCATAAAGAAATAGCAGAACGTCTTAATATTTCAGTAAAAACTATCGAAAATCAGATGACTAAGGCATTAAAAATTTTACGGAAAGAATTGAAAGAGCATGGGTTGCTTGGGCTAGTTGCATTATTTTTTATTCTCTTATAGAGGGAATTTGTTGAAAAAAAAACGTGGATATAAATCGACTACTCTCAATGTTAAAATTAAAGAGAGCAGCGGATTTACATCCGCGGAATATTTTCTAAAATTCTAAATAGGGGGAATAGCCTACAAATGATACTAGCAGGTATTAGTAGCTAAAGCATAAAAAATGGAAAAAGATTTTTACATAACATTAATTTACAAAGAGCTAAAAGGTGAACTTTCAGACTCGGAGGCTGAAACGTTAAAAGCCTTTTATAAAGAAAGTGAAGACAACAGAACGCTTCGCGATGAGATTCAATTGAGTTGGATGTTAAGCCAAAATGGAGGAGATATTTCTAATTTAGATATTGATGTGGAAGCTGATTTGGGAAAAGTAAAATCCATATTGGGACATACTGATAAAGTCGAGTCAACTGCTAAAGTGGTTCCAATGTGGCGACGTTTAGCTTCGATTGCTGCAATTGTAATTCCATTGTTAGGAATTGGGTTTTTTGTTTTTCAAAATATAAATCAAAATGAAATTACGACTTATACAGCTGATTTTAATGAGGTAAAAGAAGTTCAGTTAAATGATGGAACTAAGGTTTGGTTGAATTGGGATAGT
>CAKZSH010000339.1 GCA_937918905.1 uncultured Saprospiraceae bacterium | reverse complement strand
AAGTAATACTCTTCGTAATGAGTTCCCTACTGTTTGTCCGAATCCCGGTTCCAATGGTTTGAATTCAAAAGTACCTTCGAAATCAGTAGCTTTTTGCATCAAAATCTTGTCGGGCTTCTGGAAATTTAAAATGCTCATATTGTTGGAGGTATTATGTTGAAGAAAAAATTGAAAAATAGAAATCAAAAACTCTTTAGAAAAGCAACTGGTTTTTGATTATGATTTTATAAAATCGTGTAGTTGTATCTAACTAGAACTACCAACAACTAGCAGGATGCTAATTGTTGGTAATCATTATTATTTAGAGTAAAGTTCGACAATCAACTGTTCGTTGATGTTCTCCGGTATATTTTCACGCTCTGGATATTCCATGAATTTACCTTCCATTTTACCTGGAGTAAATTCTAACCAACCGAATTTTCTCACATCTGCTTTGTTATTTGCAACACTTTCATTCACCACTAATAATCCTTGTGATTTGCCTCTAACTGCTACTACATCACCAGGACGTAATTGAGTAGAAGGAATATTATTCACGATACCGTTAACAATGATGTGCTTGTGAGAAACCAATTGACGGGCAGCTCTTCGGGTAGGTGCGATACCTAATCTGAAAACTGTGTTATCCAAACGAGCTTCCAAAAATTGAAGTAATACTTCACCAGTAACTCCTTTTTTACGAGTTGCTTTTTCGAAAAGGTTACGGAATTGACGCTCTAATACACCATAAGTATATTTAGCTTTTTGCTTTTCTTTCAGTTGAATAGAGTAATCCGATTTTTGACCTCTTCTACGAGAGTTTCCATGTTGCCCAGGAGGATATTTCTTTTTATCAAAAGCTTTATCAAAACCAAAAATTGGTTCTCCTAATGCTCTAGCTTTTTTGGAAGTGGGTCCGGTATATCTTGCCATTTCTAATTATGATTTTCTATGGATTTGTTCCGAATAACTCGGAAAATTAAACTCTTCTTTTCTTAGGAGGACGACAACCATTATGTGGAATTGGCGTCATATCCTTGATTTTAGAAATCTTGATACCTGCATTGTCTACTGCACGAATCGCAGATTCTCTTCCAGAACCAGGACCTTTTACATAAACAATTGCAGTACGCATACCTGCTTCATAAGCTACTTTTGCAGCATCTGTTGCAGCTACTTGTGCAGCATAAGGCGTATTCTTCTTTGAACCTCTAAATCCTGCTTTTCCAGCTGATCCCCAGGAAATCACCTGTCCTGCTTTATTAGTCAAAGAAATAATAATATTGTTAAAAGAAGCTTTGATATGAACCTGACCTTCTGGTTCAACTCTAACCTTTCTTTTTTTAGCTACTTTTTTTCCTTTTGCCATTTTATAAAGAATTATAAGATTTAAGATGCAAGACTTAAGACTCTATCAAGTCCTATATCAATTATCTTTTGATCTAAATGATTATTTAGTTACTTTTTTCTTACCTGCAACAGTCTTCTTCTTACCTTTTCGAGTACGTGCATTTGTTTGTGTACGTTGTCCTCTTAAAGGCAATCCCTTACGATGTCTTAAACCTCTGTAGCATCCAATATCCATCAATCGCTTGATGTTCGTCTGTACCTCTCCTCTTAATTGACCTTCAACTTTATATTCGTCTTGAATCAATTTAGAAATTTCACGGATATTATCATCAGTCCATTCTCCAACTTTAGTGTGCTCACTAACTTCTACTCTATCCAAAATTTCTCTTGCTAAGGATGGGCCGATACCATACACATAGGTTAGACCAATTATTCCTCTTTTGTTACGTGGTAAATCATTACCTGCAATTCGAGCCATATTATTTTATGATTATGGATTAAGGATTATGATTCAAGATTAGAAATTCAGACAAATCTTGAATCAATAATCAAATTACCCTTGACGTTGTTTAAACCTAGGGTTCTTTTTGTTGATTACGTATAATTTTCCTTTTCTTCTAACGATCTTGCAATCAGCTGATCGTTTTTTGATGGAAGCTCTTACTTTCATAATAGTTAATTTTGAATAATGAATTTTGGATGATTAAATATTCACCGCTTAAAATTCAAAATTGAATTTATTTATATCGGTAGGTAATTCTACCTCTTGATAAATCATACGGAGACATTTCGACTGCAACTTTATCTCCTGGCAAAATTCGAATATAATTCATTCTCATTTTTCCTGAAATCGTTGCCACGATTTGATGGTCGTTCTCCAAACGTACCCGAAACATTGCGTTCGACAATGCTTCTTCGATAATACCATCTTGTTTTATTAAGTCCTGTTTAGCCATGCTCAAAATTTCGGAGTGCAAATATCTAACTTTTTATTGAAACTTCCCTAACTTCTGGGTTATTTTTAATATTCTCTTCAATTTGGTCATGGTTCGATAAAATGTCCGCCTTTTCTTTTCTCACTACAACCGTGTGCTCAAAATGAGCTGATGGGGTTCTATCTTTAGTGATAATAGTATGTCCATCATTGGATTGGCGAACTTCCTTTCGGCCAAGGTTAATCATTGGCTCAATGGCGATAACTAAACCATCTCTTAATACCGCACCTCTTCCTCTTTTTCCAAAATTGGGAACTTCTGGTGGTTCATGTAATTTTTTACCTAAACCATGTCCTACCAATTCTCTAACGACGCCATATTTATTTTGCCTTTCGCAGTAATCTTGAATGGCATAACTGATGTCACCTAATCTTTTTCCAACTATTGCATTTTCTATTCCTCTGTACAATGCTGTTTTGGTAACCCGTAACAATTCCATTGTTTTTTCATCAACATCTCCTAATGCAAAAGTATATGCTGCATCACCATAAAATTCGTTCATATAAGTTCCACAGTCAACAGAAACAATATCTCCATCTTTGAATTCATAGTTCGATGGAACACCATGAACAACTCCTTCATTTATTGAGATACAAAGTGTTGCTGGAAAACCATACAAACCTTTAAATCCCGGTACTGCACCATGATCTCGAATAAGCTCTTCTGCTTCTCGATCTATTTGAGCTCCAGTTGCTCCTGGTCTAATGACACTAGCAACATGAGACAATGCTTTACAAACTAACAAACAACTTTTACGGATCAGTTCTACTTCTTCGTCCGTTTTATATATTGGTTTCTTTTTCAATGTGTAAGATTCGTTTACCATTCTTTTTTAAATAAAAACCGATTTAGATGGAAAAAGTTTTCAATCTTACTTTTTGAAAAATTACATACTTGCTCCAATTCCTTGTACTCTACTTCTTCCTTGAGCTCGTCCTGATTTCACTAATCCATCATATTTACGCATCAACAAGTGACTGTCAATTTGTTGTAAAGTATCCAAAACAACTGCAACCAAGATCAGTAATGAAGTTCCACCAAAGAACATCGCAAATCCAATATTAATTCCTAATAAATTAACTGCAATGGCTGGAAGGATTGAAATTAATCCTAAGAAAACAGAACCAGGTAATGTAATTCTAGATGTTACTGAATCAATAAAGTCAGCTGTATTTTTACCTGGTTTGATACCAGGGATAAATGCATTTTGTCTTTTCAAATACTCCGCATACTGAGTAGGATTCACTAATAATGCAGTATACACGTAAGTAAATAATACTACTAATAAAAAGTAAATGATATTGTAAGGTAATGAAGTAAAATCTGCCAAGCTATTTAAAAAGCCAGAACCACCTTCAGGTGATGCATAGTTACCAACTGCTGCTGGAAGGAACATTAATGCTTGGGCAAAGATAATAGGCATTACGCCTGCTGCATTTACTTTTAATGGAATGTAATCTCTATTCCCTGTTGCTGGCATTGCATTAGTACTTCGTCCAACCATTCTTTTTGCAAATTGGATCGGAATTCTTCTTACTCCTTGTACAATCAATACAGTAGCTACCACAACTGCAAACAATGCAGCAAATTCTAATATTAAAATGATTATCTTATTATTTTCAAATTGGCTAGAAACTTCGAAAGCTAATGCCCCTGGCAATGTTGCGATGATTCCGATGGTAATCAAAAGTGATATACCATTTCCAATTCCTTTATCTGTAATTTTTTCACCTAACCACATTGCGAATACAGTACCTGTAGTCAAAATGATTAAGTTAGAGAAATAGAAAAGTGTTTTTTGATCTTGTAATCCAGCTGCAATTGCACCTGATGAATCTAAGTATGATAAATATCCACTTCCTTGTACCAAGCAAATTGCCACCGTTAACCATCGAGTAATTTGTGTCAATTTTTTCCTCCCAGCCTCTCCTTCTCTTTGTTGTAATCTTTGGAAATATGGAACTGCAAAACCTAATAATTGGATAATGATCGAAGCAGTAATGTAAGGCATGATTCCTAATGCAAAAACAGCAGCACCTAAGAAGGCTCCTCCAGAGAACGCATTAATCAAATCTAAAAGTCCTCCTTCTCCTGAACCAGCAGCAGCTTGAAGTTTGGCTGCATCAACACCTGGTAAAACAACGAAACAACCGAATCGGTAAACCGCTAGAATGAATAAAGTGAACAAAATACGCTCACGTAAATCCTTAATTTTCCAGATGTTTTGTAATGTAGTGATTAATTTTTTCATTAAAGAAATTTAGATATGCTCAAAAAAAAATCCTCTATTCTTCTTCTTCAGAAATTGTTGGACCATCATCCTCGGTAGTATTCACTACAGTTCCTGATTCTTCAACTTTATCACTCATTAAAAGATCGAATTCAGGATCATCTCCAGTTACCACTTCGGTTTTTGTAATAGTCTCAGTTACTTCTGTTACAGTTTCAATTACTTGAGGAGCTTCCTCAACTACTGTAGCAGCAGCAACAACTTTTGCTTTCTTCTGAAACTTTTCAGATTTAGTTTGAGCGGGCTTAATAAGATTAACACTTCCACCTGCTCCTTCAATTGCTGATTTCGCAGATTCTGAAATGCCATGTACATTTACAGAAAGACTAGCTTTCAATTCTCCCCTGCCTAAAACTTTAACTTTGTCATTTTTTCTCACAATACCGCTTGCAACCAATGTTTCCATTGTAATTTCTTTCAAGTTGAACTTTTCAGAAATTTCTTGCAATCTGCTCAAATTAAGAGGTACGTAATCCACACGATTAGGATTTTTAAATCCTCGTTTTGGAACACGCATTTGTAATGGCATTTGACCACCCTCAAAATTTCTTTTGCGTGAGTATCCTGATCGAGATTTCGCTCCTTTGTGACCTCTAGTAGAAGTACCACCATGTCCTGAACCAGGACCACGAGCTATTCTCTTTCTTTTTTTGACTGAACCTACAGCAGGTTTGAGGTTGTGTAATTCCATGATTTATACTTTGTAAAACTTATTACGTTTTTGAATTATAATTGTTCCACCTTTACTAGGTGGTTTACTTTTGCAATCATACCTAATATTTGAGGAGTTCCCTCGTGAACTACTGTATGATTCATTTTACGAAGACCTAAAGCTTGAATAGTTGCTTTTTGTCGCTTTGACCGATCAATCGTACTTTTTACTTGAGTAACTTTAACCTTTGCCATTATTATATGGTTGATAAGTTTAATATCGTTAATTGGTTTATTAGGTGTTAAAACCTGATGAACAAATCAACTCATAAACTGATTAACTAATTTATCCGTTGAATAATTTTTCCATGCTAATATTACGAGTCTTCGCAATCTTCATTGGGCTTCTCAACTTTGCTAATGCATCGATAGTTGCTTTTACAACATTGTGAGGATTAGAAGATCCTTGAGATTTTGCCAATACATTTTGTACGCCCGCTGATTCTAAAACTGCACGCATCGCTCCACCTGCTATTACTCCTGTACCCTCTGATGCTGGCTTAATTAAAACTTTTCCTGCACCGTATTTTCCTTTCTGTGCATGAGGAATAGTTCCTTTGTAAAGCGGCACTTTGATTAAGTTTTTCTTAGCATCATCTACTGCTTTAGCAATTGATTCTGCAACATCTCGCGCTTTTCCTAAGCCGTGTCCTACTTTTCCTTTTCCATCACCAACAACTACGATAGCTGCGAAACTGAAAGTCCGACCACCTTTGGTAACTTTTGCTACCCGATTTAGGTTTACTAACTTCTCTTTTAATTCGGATTCTTGAGGTCTTACATTCCTCTTTCCTTTGTTGTCGTTATTTCTAGCCATTACTTTTGATTATGGATTTTAAAATTTTAAACCAGCTTCTCTTGCAGCCTCTGCAACTGCTTTTACTCGACCGTGATAAAGGTAACCACCTCTATCAAAAACTACAGTTTCAATTTTCTGAGCATTTGCTTTTTCAGCGATTAATTTACCAACTGCCTTTGATTGCTCTACTTTACTTCCAGTAGCACCAAGCTCAACTGAAGATGCAGCAGCGATAGTGTGTCCTTTGTCGTCATCAATAAGCTGCGCATAAATCGCTTTATTACTTCGATAAACTGCTAACCTTGGTTTTTGCGCAGTTCCACTTAATTTTTTTCGAATTCTACGATGAATTCTTTTTCTACTTTGTTCTTTATTTAAACCCATTTGAAAACATTTTTGCACCCATGGTACATTCGAAAAATAAGAATGCCTGCCATGAATTGAATTTTCGAATCGTGATTTCGATATTATTTAGCAGCAGTTTTACCTGCTTTTCTTCTAATCTCCTCACCTTTAAATCGAATACCTTTTCCTTTGTATGGTTCAGGTGCTCTGAATTTACGGATCTTTGCTGCAATCTGACCAAGAAGTTGTTTATCTGCACTTGTCAATTTCACAACTGGTGGCTTTCCTTTTTCAGTAATTGTTTCCAATTTCACTTCATCAGGAACCGCAAACATTACAGGGTGAGAGTATCCTAAACTTAGAGTCAATAATTGACCTTGGTTATCCGCACGATATCCAACCCCTACTAATTCTAATTCTTTAGTATACCCAGTTGAAACACCTTCCACCATATTTGAAATCAATGAACGGTATAAACCGTGCATGGAACGATGACGCTTTTGATCTGTTGGCCGAGAAATTGATAAAGTACCATCTTCGATAGATACTTTTAAATCTTGGTCAATTTGTTGAGTCAAAGTAGCTTTAGGACCTTTAACCGTCACAAGGTTTCCGTTGCTCACAGAAACTTCCACTTTATCAGGAAGTGAAATTGGTGCTTTTCCTATTCTAGACATTGTCTAATTTTTTTTAATCTCAATTAATAAACGTAACAGATTAACTCACCGCCTACGTTTTCTTTTTTAGCTTTTTTGTCAGTCATTACTCCTCTTGAAGTAGAGACAATCGCAATTCCTAAACCATTAATGATTCGTGGAATTTCTGTAGCTTTTGCGTATTGACGCAATCCCGATCTACTGATTCTTCCTAATTTACGAATAACAGGGATTTTAGAAATAGGATCATATTTTAAAGCGATACTTATGATTCCTTGTTTTCCTGCATCATCATCAAATTTGTATTTGAGGATGAACCCTTGATCGTAAAGGATCTCAGTTATACTCTTCTTCATTTTAGAAGAGGGAATTTCCACTACCCGATGACCTGCTTGTTGAGCATTACGGATTCGGGTTAAGTAGTCTGCTATTGGATCTGTTACAGCCATGTATATAGATATTTTATTATTACCAACTAGCTTTTGTCACTCCTGGGATTTTTCCCTCAAGTGCCATTTTTCTAAATGTTACACGATTAATTCCAAACATACGCATGTAGCCCTTTGGACGACCAGTTAATTTACATCGGTTGTGCAATCGAACTTTTGCACCATTTCGAGGTAATTTGTCTAATGCTTCCCAGTCACCTTCAGCTTTTAGCTTAGCACGCAAATCTGCATACTTTGCTACCATGCGCTCTCTTTTTCTTTCTCTTGCAATTATGGATTTTTTAGCCATTGTATTAAGATTTTTGACTTAAAAAAAGATTCAAGTATTTGCACTTTCGTCTTCCCTTCAATCATTTATTAATTTCTTTGATTTTTGAATGGCATACCGATCATCTTTAACAACTCAAGTGCCTCTGCATCAGTATTTGCCGTAGTTACGATGGTGATATCCATTCCTGTGATTTTAGCAACTTTGTCTAAGTCAATTTCAGGAAAAATGATTTGCTCAGTAACTCCCATTGTATAGTTACCTCGACCATCAAAACTTTTATCATTGATTCCTCTAAAGTCACGAACCCGTGGCAATGCAACTGTAATCAAACGATCCAAAAATTCAAACATTTGGTCATTTCTTAAAGTTACTCTAGAACCAATTACCATTTGTTCTCTCAACTTAAAGTTAGAGATAGATTTCCTAGCTTTAGTTGGAACTGCTTTTTGCCCTGCAATTACTGTCATCTCTGACAATGCATTGTCTACCGTTTTTTTATCTTGAGTAGCCGCACCTACACCTTGGTTCAAACAAACCTTTGTGATTTTTGGTACTTGCATAATCGAACTGTATTGGAATTTCTCCATTAATGCAGGTACGATTTCCTTTCGGTATTTGTCTTTAAGTCTTGGACTGTAGCTCATTTCTAAATTTATTTAATAGTTTCGCCAGATTTTTTAGCGTATCTAACAATTTTACCATCTTCTACTCTTCTTCCTACTCGAGTTGCATTTCCTGATTTAGGATCAATCAACATCAAATTTGAAATATGAATAGGCATTTCAATATCTTGAATACCACCTGGATTATCCTGAGTTGGTTTCATGTGCTTGCGAGCTTGATTAACACCGTCAACAATTGCACGGTATTTTTTAGGAATCACTTGCTTCACTTCACCTTGCTTCCCTTTGTCCTTTCCTGCTATGACCAACACTTGATCGCCTTTCTTGATATGAATTTTAATATTTGCCATTGTAATAGCTATTTATTTTCTTTCTTAAAAGATTTATAATACCTCAGGAGCTAAAGAAATAATTCTCATATAATCTTTATCCCGTAGTTCTCTTGCAACAGGTCCAAAAATACGTGTCCCTCTTGGTTCATCACTTGGGTTTAACAATACAACTGCATTGTCATCAAAGCGAATGTAAGAACCATCTTTTCGACGGATTTCTTTTTTAGTACGTACAATTACTGCTTTTGAAACTGTACCTTTTTTTACACCACCTGGAGATGCTTCTTTTACAGTTACCACAATGGTATCTCCAATAGATGCATAGCGACGACCTGAACCTCCCAATACTCGGATACACAATACTTCTTTGGCTCCGCTGTTATCTGCTACTTTTAATCTGGACTCTTGCTGAATCATTTTCTATAAAATTTAAGTTTTTAAAAAATTCTAATGCTTTGTTTCAATATTCGAATTTTAATAAAAACATTGTTTAATTTCCTTTGTAAAAACTCAGGGTAAAACTGACAAAATGGAATGTTGGTATTTAACCAATAACAACATTCCATTTTATAGGATTTTTTCAATACTTTCCAAAGCAAAAATCACTTTGGAGTTGTTGAAAAAAGTATGTCTGCTCCTCTATCTCAAAAATACTTGAAATAATTGGAGAAAATTATTTTGCTCTCTGAACCACTTCCACTAAACGCCATCTCTTCTTTGCACTCAAAGGACGAGATTCCATAATCTTTACTGTGTCACCAATATTACAATCATTTTTTTCATCGTGTGCCATGAATTTCTTAGATTTCTTGACAAACTTTCCGTAAATCGGGTGACGTAATCGACGCTCAACAACAACGGTAATTGACTTATCCATTTTGTTACTCGCAACAACTCCAACTCGAGTCTTTTTGAATGATTTTTTTACTTCAGTCATGATTATTATTTATTACGCTTTCTTCGTGCACGAATTTTTGATCTTTTTGCTAAATCTTCTGGAGAACATGCAGCTATCTCTCTTCTTCTAACCTCTGTTTTCAATCTTGCTACATCTCTACGTAAGTCTCTTAATTCCAAAGGATTATCTAATCCTCGAATTGCATGATCAAAAGTTAATTTTTGATAAGCAGCTTCTGTTTCTACTAACATTTCTTTGACATCATTGTCAGTACTATCTTGAAGCTCTTGAAATTTCTTAGTTGCCATAATATTTGGACTAAATTGAGTTCTTTTAATTAAATTCTATCCTGCGTAATCTCTTCGTTTTACAAACTTAGTTGCCACAGGTAATTTTTGAGCCGCTAATCGTAATGCTTCTACCGCTACTTCTTCAGGTACACCATCCATTTCAAACATGATTCGACCTGGTTGGATTTGAGCAACGTAATGATCCAAAGCTCCTTTACCTTTACCCATCCGCACCTCTAAAGGTTTTGCTGTGATCGGTTTGTCTGGGAAAATTCGAATCCAAACATTTCCTTCCCTTTTCATATAACGAGTCATTGCAATACGCGCTGATTCTATCTGACGATTAGTAAGCCGGCCATGCTCCGTAGCTTTCAACCCAAATGATCCGAAAGAAATAGTACTTCCTCGGTAGGCTAAACCTCGGTTCCTACCTTTCATCTGTTTTCTATATTTTGTTCTTTTCGGTTGTAACATTTCAGTACATTTTTATAAAACTACCATTAGACATGGTAAAAATTAATTTAAAACCAACCATTTCACTAGCCTTTCTAAAAAGCTGTGCAAAGGTACAAGATTTTTTTATTTTTCCTAAGAAAAAGGTTGCACAAATTTGATGTTTTTTGAAAAACCTTTTTTTAGTAATTTCTGAAGGTAAATACTGGCTTCAAGTGAATAAAATCCAGTAGCTATTTTCAATAAATTATCTATTATTATTTCTTCCACGGCCACCACCGCCTCTTCGGTCTCCACCTCGACCTCGACCACCGCCTCTTCGATCTCCACCTCGGCCACCGCCTTTACGATCGCCTTTATCATTCTTCGCACCAGCATTTGGAGACAAGTCAGGTTTTCCTAGGATCTCTCCTTTACATAACCATACTTTTACGCCAATCTTACCATAAACAGTAAGTGCCTCAGTTAAAGAATAATCAATATCAGCACGGAAAGTATGCAATGGAGTACGTCCTTGTTTGAATTCCTCTGACCTTGCCATCTCTGCACCATTTAACCTACCTGAAATTCTTACTTTGATACCTTGTGCACCTGCTCTGATACTAGAAGCGATTGCCATCTTAGTTGCTCGACGATAGTTGATACGAGCTTCAATTTGTTTAGCAATACTTTGACCTACAACTGCTGCATCCATTTCAGGGCGACGGATTTCAATGATGTTGATTTGAACATCCTGAGAAGTTAATTTTTTCAACTCCTCTCGAATTCGATCAACTTCGGATCCACCACGTCCGATTACGATACCTGGACGAGAAGTGTGAATAGTCACGGTGATTCTTTTTAAAGTACGCTCAATTACGATTCGAGCAATACCACCTTGACGCACACGAGCATGGAGGTAATTTCTGATTTTTTCATCTTCTACCACTTTTTCTGCAAAGTTCTTTCCACCAAACCAGCTAGATTCCCATCCTCTGATGATTCCTAAACGATTGCCAATTGGATTTGTCTTTTGACCCATATTATTATATTTATAATTTGAATGATGAGTTTTGAATTACGAATTTCGAAACAAAATTCATCATCCAAAATTCAAAATTATTCATTTATTCTTCTTCGTCCCCTGCTGCTACTGGAGCTCCAGTATCTTGCTGATCTGCGGCAGTTGGAATACGATTTTCAACAATGATTGTAACGTGGTTTGTTCTTTTACGAATTCTGTGTGCACGTCCATGAGGTGCAGGTCGGAATCGTTTTAACATAGTACCACCATCAACAAAAGCTGTTTTGATAAACAAGCTATGGTCATCCGCATCTACCGTATTTCCATTCTTGTTTTCCCAGTTAGAAATTGCTGAAACGACAACTTTCTCTAACCATGATGCAGCTTCTTTTTTGGTGAACTTTAAAATATTTAAAGCTTCTTCTACATCTTTTCCACGAATGTTATCCACTACCAATCGCATTTTGCGAGGAGACATTGGACAATTTTTGAGTTTAGCTACTGCTTCCATTCTATTAATAATTTTGAATGTAGAATTTTGAATTTTGAATTTTGATTTATTCAAAATTCACCATTCAAAATTCAAAATTAACTTTGCTTATTTCTTTCTATTTCCAGCGTGACCACGGAAGTTACGCGTAGGAGAAAATTCACCTAATTTATGACCTACCATGTTTTCGGTTACGAAAACTGGAACGAAAGTTTTGCCATTATGTACAGCAATTGTTTCGCCTACCATGCCAGGAATAATCATAGAAGATCGTGACCAAGTTTTGATTACAGTCTTCTTTTTGGTGTCTTTTGCTTTTGCTAATTTGACCAATAATTTGTGAAAAACATATGGTCCTTTTCTAAGTGATCTAGCCATTTTTTTATGGTTGATTTGTTTACTAGTTAAATAGGTGATTAGGATTTTACCAATCAACTAGTTAACCGAATAACTAATTAACTAAATTTACTTTTTCTTTCTTCTTGAGATAATTAACTTCTCAGAGTGTTTCTTACGATTACGAGTTTTTTGCCCTTTAGCCATTACACCCGTTCTTGATCGTGGGTGACCTCCTGAAGATTTACCCTCACCACCACCCATCGGGTGATCGACTGGATTCATCGCTACCCCTCTTACTCGTGGTCTACGACCTAACCATCTTTTACGTCCCGCTTTTCCTAAAACTTGAAGGCCATGATCTGGGTTTGATGTAACCCCAATTGTTGCTCTACAAGTTAGAAGGATTCTTCGCACCTCACCTGATGGTAATTTTATGATTGCGTATTTTCCTTCACGTCCTGAAAGTGTTGCGTAAGTACCTGCACTTCGAGCAATAGCCGCACCTTTTCCTGGTTGCATCTCAATCGCATGGATAGAAGCACCTAGTGGAATCTCACTTAGAAGAAGTGTATTTCCAACATCAGGAGTTGCACCTTTTCCAGATTGAATTGTAGAACCTACTTGCAGACCATTTGGAGCAACGATATATCTTTTTTCTCCATCCTCATACTGAACCAATGCAATAAATGCAGTTCTATTTGGATCATACTCAATCGTTTGAACTGTTGCTGGCATGCCATCTTTATTTCTTTTGAAATCGATAACACGGTAACGACGTTTGTGTCCACCTCCACGGTTTCGCATAGTCATTTTACCAGAACTGTTACGTCCACCTGTTCTTTTGATAGGTGTGATCAAACTTTTCTCCGGCTTATTGGTCGTGATAATTGAATAATCATTACCGACTCTGTGACGGAGACCTGGAGTAATTGGATTATATTTTTTAACTGGCATCTTCTTAACAAATTATGTCCCGATGATCGGGATTGAATTTTGAATAAATGAGTTCGTTGAACCTTATTCAAAATTCATAGTTCAAAATTATTGTTTTTTAAATATCACCGAAGAAGTCGATTTCTTCTCCTTCAGAAAGTGTTATGATTGCTTTTTTGTAAGACGATACACTTCCTTTTAGAATTCCAGAACGTGTATTTCTATTCTTTCTTTTTGCAGGCATAATCAACGTATTTACAGAATCAACTGATACGTTAAATTGATTTTCAATTGCCTGCCTAATTTCTACCTTGTTGGCTTTTTTGTTGACAACAAAAGTGTACTGGCCTCTATTTTCAGAAAGGTTTTCCGCTTTTTCGGTAATGATTGGTTTGATTAAAATTTTCTTTGCCATTTCTTTTATGATTATGGATTATAGATTTATGAATAAGGATTTATCTTGAATCCTACATCATTAATCTTTAATCAATTACTTGCTTACGAAAGTTGCTTTGATCGAGTCAACTGCTCCTTCAGAAATAATTAAAGTACCTGCATTCATCACATCGTATGTACTTAAATCTTTTGCACACATTACCTTTGCTTTCTGTACATTTCGACTAGATAAATAAACAACTGGATTGTGCTCTGCTGTAACTAACAATGATTTTTTGTCAGTCAAATCTAAACCGTTTAATACGCCTGTGAAACTTTTAGTTTTAGGTGCATCCCACTTTAAATCTTCAATAACTACAATTGAACCAGCTTGTGCTTTACTAGTTAAAGCAGACTTTCGAGCTAATCGAGCTACTTTTTTATTCAACTTGATTCCGTAGTTTCTTGGTCGAGGTCCAAAGATACGTCCTCCACCTCTAAAAATTGGACTCTTGATACTACCTGCACGTGCTGTACCTGTACCTTTTTGTCTTTTAATTTTTTTAGTTGAACCCGCGATTTCGTTACGCTCTTTTGATTTGTGGGTTCCTTGACGTTGTGCTGCCAAATATTGTTTTACTGCAAGATATACGGCGTGCTCATTTGGCTCAATACCGAAAATATCATCAGGTAAATCAACTGATCTTCCTGTGCTTTTTCCTTCAGCGTTAACTACATCTAATTTCATAATGAAACCTTTTTGATTTTTAGAATAATTTTATCTTTTTGAGCTAAAATTTATCTAAAAGTTATTCTTATTATTTTAGAAGAATTCCAAATGGAAGACATCTAAAAGATTATTTTTCAATGACTACGAATGCTCCTTTGTGACCAGGAACTGCTCCTTTGACAAGGATTAAATTTTTATCTGGAAAAATTTTAAGAACTTCTAAGTTGGTAGTTTTAATTCTTTTACCACCAGTTCGCCCAGCCATTCGCATTCCTTTGAATACTTTTGCAGGATAAGAAGCTGCACCAATAGATCCAGGAGCTCTTTGTCTGTTGTGCTGACCGTGAGTTGCATCATTTACCCCTTTGAATCCATGTCTCTTTACAACTCCTTGGAAACCTTTACCTTTTGATGTTCCTACAACATTTACAATGTCGCCTTCATCAAAAACTTCAGAAACAGTCAATACACTTCCGATACTTTTTTCGGTAACTTCAAGTGCTTCTCCGTTTTCGCCTGTAGGAGCAATTAACTCGTCCAAATCGAAATCACGGAATTCAACTACTTTCTTCTTAGGTGTCGTACCTGCAGCATTGAAATGTCCCATCATAGGATTAGGAGTATTCTTTTCTCTTGCTTCAGCGAAACCTAATTGCAATGCATCGTAACCATCTGATTCCTCAGTTTTAACTTGAGTAATCACACATGGGCCAGTTTCGATAACTGTGCAAGCAATGTTTTGTCCAGCTTCGGTAAAAATGCTGGTCATTCCGATTTTTTTACCTATTAAACCGTTCATACTAGTTTATTATTTAGATCATCCTGAAGGATAGGAAACATCAGCGCGCAGGGCAGAACGGGAAGGTGGGAAATTCGCGATTTCACACTTCCAGTTGTTGGACTGACTCCTGATCTATTCAGGAATTCTTTTTTACAAAAAAATTATAAAAGACTTCTTGAAATTGAAATTAAAATCAAAATGACAATCAAAAATTGAATTTTTGATTTTGATTCAAATTTTGATTGAATTACGTCAATTTTACTTGAATGTCTACACCTGAAGGCAATTCCAATTTGGAAAGTGCATCTACAGTTTTTTGTGTAGGCGTATAAATTTCAATTAATCTTTTATGTGTCCGCAACTGAAATTGTTCGCGAGATTTTTTATTAACGTGCGGAGATCGTAGCACGGTAAAAATCTTCTTTTCAGTAGGCAGCGGAATCGGACCAGTAACGACAGCACCTGAGTTCTTTACTGTCTTTACAATTTTCTCCGTTGATTTGTCCACTAAATTGTGATCGTAAGAACGGAGTTTAATTCTGATTTTCTGATTCATAACCTGATAAGTATGGTTAAATTGTTAATATTATTTCATGATTAGTTGATTGGTAACTAGTGACGAATCACCAGTTACCAATTACTAATATTATACTTTTACTTCGCCTTTTGCTTTGGCGATTACTTCTTCTGAAACACCTTTTGGTGCTGGTGCGTAGTGTGAAAATTCCATTGTAGAACTTGCACGTCCTGAAGTGATTGTACGTAAAGATGTTACATAACCAAACATTTCAGAAAGAGGCACATCTGCTTGGATTGCTACTGCTCCACCTGGTCTAGGATCTTGACCTTTTGGTAATCCTCGACGACGATTCAAGTCACCAATTACAGAACCAACATAGTCATCAGGAGTAGTTACTTCCAATTTCATGATAGGTTCCATTAATACTGGCTTACATTTTTTAGCAGCCGCTTTGAAACCTTCTTTTGCACACAATTCGAATGCAATTGGCTTCGAATCCACCGCGTGCATAGAACCATCATATACTCTAACTTTCATGGCATTGATTCCATATCCAGCTAAGATTCCATTATCCATCATAGAGTTGAAACCATCTCGGATTGGCTTTTGATAATTTTTATCAATAGATCCTCCAACGATTCCCCACTCAAATTGTAATCTTACTTTTCCATCTTTGAAGTCATCGCTTTCCAAGAATTCCTCATCTGCAGGTCCTAATTCGAATTCCATATCAGCAAAAAGTCCAGATCCACCTGATTGCTTTTTCAAACGCTCCCGGTGAGATGTACCAGCTGTTAATGCTTCTTTATAATTTACTTGAGGCTCACCTTGGTTACACTCTACTTTAAATTCTCGCTTTAAACGATCAATAATAATTTCTAAGTGCAACTCTCCCATTCCGCTAATTACGGTTTGGTTAGTGTCTTCGTCGTATCTTACTTTAAATGTTGGATCTTCTTCAGCTAATTTTGCTAAAGACATGCCCAATTTATCCAAGTCTTTTTGAGTCTTAGGCTCAATAGCAACTCCGATTACTGGATCGGGGAAAGTCATACTTTCTAATACGATAGGATTTTTTTCGTCACAAATCGTATCACCTGTTCTCAAATCCTTGAAACCAACACCTGCTGCAATATCTCCTGCTTCTACTCTTTCAACTGCATTTTGCTTGTTAGAATGCATTTCATAGATTCTTGAAATACGCTCTTTTTTACCAGAACGAGTATTCAATACATATGAACCTGCATCCAACTGACCAGAATATACTCTGAAGAAAGCTAAACGACCTACGAATGGATCAGTAGCAATTTTAAATGCTAATGCTGCGAAAGGCTCATTGATATTAGGCTTTCTAATTTCAGGCTCATCTGTTTTTGGATTTGTCCCTTCTATTCCCTCAATATCAAGTGGTGAAGGTAAGAAAGTACAAACTGCATCCAACATTGCTTGAACTCCTTTATTTTTAAAGGCAGAACCACACATCATTGGGCAAATTGTCATATCAATAGTAGCTTGACGAATTGCAGTTCTCATTTCCTCTATAGTAATTGAGTCTGGATCTTCGAAAAATTTCTCCATCAAAGAATCATCATATTCTGCAACTGCTTCTACTAATTTCTCTCTATATTCTGCAACTAATCCTACCATATCCTCAGGTACTGGAATTTCTTCATAAGTCATTCCCTTATCTTCTTCATTCCAAATGATAGCCTTACCTGTCAATAAATCAACTACTCCTCTAAAAGATTCTTCAGCACCAATAGGCAACTGTAAAGGAATAGCATTAGCACCTAATTTTGCTCGAACATCATTTACAACATTCAAGAAGTCAGCACCAGTTCTGTCCATTTTATTTACAAAACCAATACGTGGTACTTTATATCTGTTAGCTTGTCTCCAAACAGTTTCAGACTGAGGCTCAACCCCAGAAACTGCACAGAACAAAGCAACTGTTCCATCTAATACTCTTAAAGAACGCTCTACCTCTACTGTAAAGTCAACGTGTCCTGGAGTATCAATAATATTAACAGTATATGTATCATCTTGCCACTTCCATTCTGTTTTGGTTGCAGCAGATGTAATAGTGATACCACGCTCTTGCTCTTGCTCCATCCAGTCCATGGTAGCAGCTCCGTCGTGTACCTCACCGATTTTATGACTCAAACCGGTATAATATAGGATACGCTCAGTCGTGGTAGTCTTACCAGCGTCAATGTGAGCGGCAATTCCGATATTCCTTGTTAATTTTAAATCTTTAGCCATGATAATTTAATAAAATGTGATTAATAAATTTGTTGATTTATAAAGGTTATATTATCTACCTCTAAAGTGAGCAAACGCTCGGTTGGCTTCTGCCATACGGTGTGTATCTTCTTTTCTTTTCACCGCGGCGCCTTCACCTTTGCTTGCTGCTATCAACTCTGCAGCCAATTTTTCAGATATTCCTTTTCCACTTCTTTCTCTTGCAAATTTAATTAACCATTTAACTCCAATGGATAATTTTCTTTTAGCTCGGATTTCAGTAGGTATTTGGAATGTTGCTCCACCAATTCTTTTACTTCGCACCTCTACTTGTGGCATTGCATTGTTGATGGCTTTTTTCCAGATTCCATGTTCATTTTCTTTCGTACGCTCTTTGATAATATCCATTGCATCATAGAATACTGTTAGTGCAACTGATTTTTTACCACTTTTCATCAACATGTTCACGAACTGGGTAACCATTGGATCGTTATATCTTGGATCCGGTGCAATTACTCTTACTTTTGGCTTTCTTTTACGCATTTTATTTAAAATTGTTGATTGAAGAATATTAAATTTTACTTTTTATTTAATATGTAAAACTTTAATACTCAAATCTTTAGAAAATTAAAATTTTAATGTTAATCGTATTGACGTTTAACAATTTCTATTTTTTAGGTCGCTTAGTACCATACTTAGATCGGCTTTGTAAACGATCTGTAACTCCTGCAGTATCTAATGCTCCACGAACAATAGTATACCTTACCCCTGGTAAATCTTTTACCCGACCTCCACGAATCAATACAATTGAGTGTTCTTGCAAATTATGTCCCTCACCTGGGATATAGGCAATTACCTCTTGACCATTAGTAAGACGTACTTTAGCAACTTTACGCAAAGCTGAGTTCGGCTTTTTAGGTGTAGTAGTATATACACG
Organism: uncultured Saprospiraceae bacterium; assembly: GCA_937918905.1. GTDB lineage: Bacteria > Bacteroidota > Bacteroidia > Chitinophagales > Saprospiraceae > CAJQQY01. The sequence goes on along the minus strand of CAKZSH010000339.1, from coordinate 10,014 downwards.
AGTACATACTCCACGCTTTTGAGGACATGAGTCCAAAGCACGAGATTTGCTCTTTTGAATGATTTGCTTTCTGCCTTTGCGTACAAGTTGATTGATAGTAGGCATAAATACTTATTTTTTATATTTTTAAAAAATTCCTTTTGTTATATGCTGAAACCCTTGATTTTAAAGGACTTCTATTATTTTTTTTGAGGCTTTTCTCAAAGCGAGTGCAAAGATATATTTATTTCCCTTTTTTTCAAAAGTTATTACAAATTAATATTAGGTTAAATAGGTTTTTTTAAAGTTATCTTTTTTCTAAAAGTTGGTTATTTCTGCTAAAAGCAGATTTTTATAATAAAATCAATACGTTTTACCTTATTTTGTCATTCATTTCTCTTTAAATCAATCTTTATTTTCTATATGAATTATATTATCAGAAAAGCCACATATTCAGATTTAAAAGCCATTAGAGATCTAGTTGTGGAGCTCGCTATTTATGAAAAAGAGCCCGATGCTGTCACAGCCACCCTGAAAGATTATCAAATCAACTTTGAAAAAGGAGTATTTGACGCAATCATTTTAGAAGAAAAAAACAATATAATAGGTGTATGTATATACTATATGACTTGGAGTACATGGAAAGGTCGAATGGTTTACCTAGAGGATTTTGTAATTACTCAAGCATATCGCCAAAGGGGTTTCGGACAGTTGTTATTTGAAGCACTACAAAAAGAGGCAAAACTTTTGGATGCCGTTCTAATAAAATGGCAAGTTTTGGATTGGAACCAACCAGCTATTCAATTTTATGAAAAGAATAATGCTATTATTGAGAAAGAATGGTGGAATGGAAAAATAATACTCTAAATATTAAACTGGTTTAATTAGTTAATTAAAAATATGTAAATCATTGAAAGTCAATCGTTAAGATTTTATATTTTTCTACATATACAAATAACAACTATACATTTAATATATTTTTGTATTTCACAAAGTTATTTTTTACTAATTTTATTTGGAAAGTTAAGTTTGGATGCCTTATATTAGCGTCAGATTTAATATCTGAACTATCCAAACATCTCTTTCCAAATTCGATTATATTGAAAATAAATTAGGTTGACAAAATATATCTTAGAAGTAAAAATTACTTCTATATAAGAATATAGAGAACTACATAAAATCAAGAAATAGTGTTTCATAGTGTGAGGGGTGACCATACAAAGATGGTTGCCTCTTTTTTTTCTACACTTCTCTACCCATTAATTGATTTGCAAGATTTTCTAATATCAATTTTCTTTCCTTTGCTACATTAATTCTATTGAGATGGTCAAATGCCTTTGACAGGTATTCTTCCATTAATTGTTCAGATAACTGCCTAATTTGAAGGCTATCAAAAATAGATTTTACCTCCTTGATTTTCACCAATTCGTTGGTTGTTTCTGTATTCATAAGTTTTGATAGACGATTTTGCTGATCCTTATCTCCTACCTCCAGGGTTTTTAATACTAGAAAGGTCTTCTTATTCTGAACAATGTCTCCACCTACTTTTTTCCCAAATTTCTCAGGATCGCCATAAGTATCTAAAATATCGTCTTGTAATTGAAACGCAATTCCAATATTTCGCCCAAACTCATACAAATGATTGGCATCAGCTGAAGATGCACCACCAATGAGGCCGCCTATTTTCAATCCTCCTGCAATTAATGCAGCAGTTTTTTGTTCAATCATTTTGAGATACTCTGGTATGGTCACATCATTTCTTGTTTCAAAATCCATATCATGTTGCTGACCTTCACATACTTCAATTGCTACTTTATTAAAAATTTGAATAATATTTGAAATATTAACTTTAGGTTTTAATTGCAACAAATATTCATATGAATATACCAACATCACATCTCCTGAAAGAATACCTGTGTTTTGGTTATATTTTACATGAACGGTAGGTTGACCTCTTCTCAAAGGAGCTTCGTCCATAATGTCATCATGCAGTAAACTAAAATTATGAAAAATCTCAATGGCGTAGGAAGCAGGCAAAGCTTGTTCTACATTTTCATCAAACAAATTACACCCCATCAAAAGCAAAACAGGGCGAAGCCTTTTTCCACCTAGATTTAAAATATAATTAATTGGTTCGTATAGACCTTGAGGTTCTTGTAGAAATTGATTTTGATCCAAATAATTTCTAAATAAAGATTGAAGTTCGGAGACTTGATACATTTTATAAAATTTGGACTTTTTTTTGTTTAAAATAAAGAAATGCGAACATACAAAAGGGTTTTCAAAATCTAAATTTGTATGTTCTTGAATTTAAAATTTAAAATGGTTATTCATTTTATTTTGAAATAAAACTTTTTGATGTTTTGTTCCCATCAAACCGAACAAAATATGCTTATAAATGTTTGAAAATCTTGTATTTACACATTAAAAAAATCCTTTTTAAGAAAAAGTTTTTTTTGTGAAAATTCTTTAATATTTTTAGACTAATTAAGAAGGATAAGTCGAAACAAAATAAGTGGGTCACCGTAATAATTTTGTACCTAATTACAAAAATGGAAAAAAATATCAGACCCGTGAATGTATTATTAGTAGAAGACAATCCAGGAGATGTCCGTTTGACTCAAGAAGCTTTTAAAGAAGCTAAGATGTCGATTCGACTTGATGTTACAATGGATGGCGCAGAAGCAATCAAATTTTTGAGAAAAGAAGGTGAATACGAGACGGCTGTAACACCTGATTTAATTTTGTTAGACCTTAACCTACCAAAGAAAGATGGTAGAGAAGTCTTAAAAGAGATTAAGACTGATGATAAACTAAAAAGAATTCCTGTTGTAGTTCTAACCACCTCGAATGCAGAGCAAGACATCATGAAAAGTTATAATCTTCATGTCAATTGCTATATTAATAAGCCTGTTGATTTTGAGAATTTTTTCGATATTATTCAAAAAATTGAAGAATTTTGGCTCACTACTGCAATCTTACCAACGATGGTTCGCCCTTAATTTGAGAATTATAACAATCTAACTTTTCAAATTTCATTTAGAAGTTTGGTCTCAACAATTGAGATGAAAGTGCTTCTTTTTAAAGATTAAATATATATTGTAGTTATATTTAATCTTTATTTATTTTATCTAAATCATTTACACCTAATTTTCTTATGTTTCGACTTAAAAAAGTTAGATGATTTAGTAGTTATTCTTTATTCAACGCCTTGATAAAATTTTTGAATATTCTATATTGAATTATCGCCATTTCACCTATGTATCACAAACAATATGAGTAAAGTAACAAAAACCCATATTTTAGTTATCGAAGACAACCAAGCAGATGTTGATTTGATAAAAATATATCTAAAAGAGGCTTCCATTAAAGAAGATATTATTCATGCTCCATCTTTTTATGATGGAATGGATGTTATTAATAATAATGATATTTCTATTGTCCTTTTAGATTTAACCCTACCTGACTCTTCTGGATTTAAAACCATCTCCAATTTTATAGAAAAACAACCTAATTTACCTGTCATTGTTTTGACTGGTACTAATAATGAAATAGTTGGAAATCAATCTATCAAAGCAGGTGCTCAAGATTATTTGGTCAAAGGTCAATTTGATGCAAAACAACTTGGGAGATCTATACGATATGCTATTCAACGATTTAAAACTCATCAGAAACTCGAAGATGCTGCCAAAAAACTAACGCTTAGTGAGCGTCGATATTTAGAGGCTCAAAGCATGGCTAACTTTGGAAACTGGTCGATGGACATTGTTTCTTACGAAATGAAATGGAGCGATGAGGTTTTTCGAATCTTTAATTTCCAACCCAATAGTATTTCTCCTACTTTCTCAGATTATATGAATTATGTTCATGTTGAAGACAAAGAGGCTGTTGAAGAGTTTTTTGTAAAAGCAGGAAAAGATGGTAAAACTCATAAAATAGAACATCGGATTTTATTGGATGGTAAAAATATCAAGCATGTTACGATCCAAGCTAAGGTCAATTTTGATCAGATGACGAATAAATTTTGGTTAGTGGGTGGTATTCAAGATGTTTCGGAAAGAAAAATTTCGGAGCAATTAATTATTGAAAAAAATATCAATCAAAAAGTTTCTAAAATTAAAGATGAAGCTTTAGCTGATTTGAGTTTCCATATTAGAACTCCGCTTTCTTCTATCATCAATCTTTTATTTTTATTAGAAAATACAGGGGCTTCAAAATCTCAAACAGAATACATTGATGGGTTAAAAGTATCAGTAGATGATCTATCAATTATGGTAAATAACCTATTGAATTTCTCTGTGTTAGTTTCTGAAAAAATCACCTTGGAAGAGGAAGAGTTACAGATTTTTGATTTCTTAAATAGTACAAAACGGATTGTAAACTTAAAAGGAAACAAAACTGGTCAAACTGTTGATTTTGATTTGGATGAGGCACTTCCAAAAAAGATTATTAGCGACCAAAAAAAGTTGACTCAACTACTTTATAATCTAATTGACTTTTCTATCAATCGAACTCCTGAAAATGGAAATGTTAATTTACGTGCTTTTCCTAAAAGTCAATCAGATTCTGAAATACAGTTTTGTATTGAAGTGACTGACAATGGTGAATATATTTCAAATGTCCGAAGTCGAGAATTATTGAAACCTGACCAATTAATTGAAAATTATTCAGATGATCTTGATGATTCCAAAAAAGATGATTTAGGAATGGCAATCGTTGCGAAGTTGGTAGAAATAATGAAGGGAGAGATGCACATTGAAAGTAAAGACGGTAAAAACACAAAGTTTATTATCGAACTTCCAATAAAAATTGTCAAACAAATTGATATTCAACCTGGTGATGCTCCTGAAACTCCAATTAAAATTTTGTTGGTGGAGGATCATTTCTTAAATCAAATTGCTACGAAAAAAGTATTGACAACGTGGACAGATAAAATCACGGTGGATATTGCTGAAAATGGATTAGTGGGTGTTGAAAAATTTAGAGAACACGGTTATGATTTGATCTTAATGGATATGCAAATGCCTGTTATGAATGGATTAGATTCTTCTATAAAAATACGAGAATCAAGTAGTTCAGTACCAATTATTGCATTGACTGCCAATGCTTCTAAACAAGAAGCTGACAAGTGTTATGCTGCTGGTATCAATGCTTATCTTTCTAAACCATTTAAGCCACAAGATTTGTATGCAAAAATTATGAGCTTGATGGTAGCTGTAGATTCTTAGATAACTTCTAAGCACTTAAAAAAAATAGAGATCCCGAATTTTTGAATAAACAAAAATTCGGGATTTTTATTTCCAATAGAGTTTACTATGCAATTGGGTGGCCAAAATCAAACCGATCAAGATTCATCACCTTCGTCCATGCTGCCACAAAATCCTTAACGAATCGCTCCTGTGAATCTCCACATCCATACACTTCAGCAATAGCTCGAAGTTCAGTATTTGAACCAAAAATCAAATCCGCACGAGTACCTGTCCATTTAACTTCACCTGTTTTACGATCACGTCCTTCAAAAACATCTTGGTCATCAGAAGTTGCACTCCAAGTTGTTCCCATGTCTAAAAGGTTTACAAAAAAGTCATTAGTCAATGCCCCTACCCGATTGGTAAAAACACCATTTTTAGACTGATCGAAATTAGTATCCAATACTCGAAGTCCACCTACAAGTACGGTCATTTCAGGTGCAGTCAAAGTTAACAATTGTGCTTTATCCACTAAATGTTCTTCTGCAGATAATATAGATCGTTTTGAATTATAATAATTTCTAAATCCATCCGCCGCAGGCTCTAATACCGCAAATGATTCCACATCAGTTAAGTCTTGTGTCGTATCACCACGTCCTGCAGTAAAAGGTACGTTGATAGAATATCCAGCATTTTTGGCTGCTTGCTCTATTCCTGCACATCCTCCCAATACAATGACATCTGCTAATGAAACTTGTTTGTTCCCTGTTTGAGCATTGTTAAATTCTTTTTGAACATCTCCTAAAATTTCCAAAACGGAATTCAATTGAATAGGATTATTCACCTCCCAAAACTTTTGTGGAGAAAGACTGATACGTGCACCGTTAGCACCTCCACGCTTATCCGAACCACGGAAAGTTGATGCCGATGCCCAAGCTGTAGAAATTAATTGAGCAACTGTTGCACCTGAATTCAAAATTGAATTTTTCAATTCAGCAATATCTGCATCATTAATTAATTCATGCTTTACTTCAGGAACAGGATCTTGCCAAATCAATACCTCTTGAGGTACTTCACTTCCAAGGTATCTCTCACGAGGGCCCATATCACGATGTGTTAATTTAAACCATGCTCTTGCAAAAGCATCTTCAAATTCAGCAGGGTTTTCATGAAATCGTTTTGAAATTTCCAAATATTTAGGATCTCTTTTTAATGCAATATCCGCCGTTGACATCATCAATGCTTGAGTCTTGGAAGCATCTCCAGCTCTAGGAGCAGTCATTGCCTCTGATGCTGCGGTAGGCGTCCATTGATTGGCACCTGCTGGGCTTTTAGTCAATTCCCAATCATAGTTGAGTAACACTTTAAAATAATCATGATCCCACTTAATTGGATTCGGAGTCCAAGCGCCTTCCAAACCGCTTGTGATCGTATCATCCAAAACACCAGTACCAAATGTATTTTTCCATCCTGTACTTTGCTCTGCTATTGTTGCACCTGCTGGTTCTGCTCCTACATAAACTTCAGGATCGGCAGCACCGTGTGCTTTCCCAAAAGTATGACCACCTGCTACCAATGCTACTGTCTCTTCATCATTCATTGCCATTCGACCAAAAGTTTCTCTGATGTCAACAGCCGAACCATGTGGGTCAGGATTTCCGTTAGGCCCTTCAGGATTAACATAGATCAATCCCATGTGTGCAGCAGCCAATGGATTCTCTAATTTTTCACCTTTACCAGCAGCGTAACGAGCTTCATTGCCCATCCATTCTGATTCCGATCCCCAATAAATATCTTCTTCTGGATGCCAAATATCTTCACGTCCTCCTGCAAATCCAAAGGTCTTAAAGCCCATTGATTCCAAAGCACAGTTTCCTGCCAGAATCATTAAATCCGACCAAGAAATTTGCTTACCATATTTCTGCTTGATTGGCCATAATAATAACCTTGCTTTATCCAAATTTCCATTATCTGGCCAACTATTCAATGGGGCAAAACGCTGTGATCCTGAACCTGCGCCTCCACGGCCATCTTGAATCCGATAAGTTCCTGCGCTATGCCATGCCATCCGAATAAAGAATGGTCCATAGTGTCCATAATCAGCAGGCCACCAGTCTTGAGAGTCCGTCATTACGTCGTATAGATCTTTTTTTAGAGCAGCTAAATCTAGTTTCTTGAATTCCTCTGCATAATCAAAATCTTCTCCCATAGGGTTAGACTTGGAGGAGTGTTGCCGAAGAATATTCAGTTTTAATTGATTGGGCCACCAGTCTCGATTAGTAGTTCCACTTCCAGCACCCATCTTTAGGATGCCACTTGCAAATGGGCATTTACTTGCTCCATTACCATTGTGATTGTTGTTATCCATAATATTGTATTTTTAGAGTTCTTTGAAAACAAACCTTTCTAGGTGATTTATGTGGTTATTAGGTTATTGGTTGATTAGGTTATTAGTCAAAAATCTTAGAAAATTAACGTTATTCGAAATAACTCAATAACAAATAACTTTTTTGACAAACACATAAATTCATTTAGACCTAGTAAAGTTAATTTTAAGAACTTTTTTAAGAAAATCGTTTTTTGAAAAAGAGGCTAATTTGGGCGTAAATTTAAAGAAACATAGTTATAGATAAAAACGAATCTTTTAATACCTTTATCGAAAAAAACGATGACGAGAAGCCAGATTACTTATATCCTTTCTTTAGAAAAAAATAAGAGTTTTAGCAAAGCAGCCAAAGCATGTTTTGTCACTCAATCTACCCTAAGTGCAATGGTTGCAAAATTTGAACAACAAGCAGGAATTATCATTTTTGATAGAAAAACTAAACCAATTACCGTTACTACTAAGGGTGAACAAATCATCAAATATCTAAAAAATATAAATAGAGAATACCATCTCTTAGATGAAGGTATCAATCAAATCAAAGGGGTCGAATCAGGAAACATAAGAGTGGCATGTATTCCTACTGTTGCTCCATATCTTTTTCCATTGATGTTGAGTGAAATAGGTCGTACTTATCCAAAAGTCACTTTCAATATTAGAGAATTAACCACAGATATGATTGTAGAAGAATTAATGGCTGGTAACCTTGACATCGGAATTGTTTCAACGCCATTGGATATTAAAGAACTTATCGAACGTCCTTTGTATAAAGAACCATTTGTATTGTATGATAAAAGAGAAATAAAAAAAATTTCTAAGAGCAAAATTAGTATTGACAAAATTGATTACAACAAATTAATACTTTTGGAACAAGGACATTGTTTTAGAAATCAGGTACGAACCATTTGTAAACTTCGACAGAATAGAAAAATAAAAAATAATATTATTTACACTTCTGGTACGTTAGAATCTCTAAAAAAAATAGTACAAATCAACAAAGGAATGACCTTGCTTCCTGCCTTTAGTATTTCTGATTTTCCTAAAAAAGAATTGGATCATATTAGACATTTTACCTCCCCTGTTCCAGTTAGGGAAATAGGTTTAATTTATCATTCTAATTATATCAAAACAACATTAATGAAAGGTATTGAAAAATTAATTCAACAAAAAATTGCGCCTTTGGTGAAGCGTTCTAATTCTAATAAGATTGATGTGATTCGACCTTTTTAAAGAGTAACAAGGCTATTGAAAATAAAGGCATAAAAAAAAGGCCTAGCAAGTTATGCTAGACCCTTTTTTTTGATATTTCATTAGGAAAATGGATTATGCTCCTGCTAAGCCAATGATGCCCAATCGGCCATCCATCTTAGTTTTATTGGCTTTTTTGGTCATTTTGATTTTGAGCTTTTTGTGAAAATCTTTGAGGGAAGTTCTTTTCTTTTTGTCCATTTTACTAGGGTTTTAGAGTTTCTATTATAAAATAGAATAGATTAAGTAAATTGTTTTGACGGCTAAAACTATGTAATAATATCTTAAAATTTAAAATTTTAGAACTAAAATTTTAAACACTCTTATGTTGATAAAATTTGTTGTCCAACATATTTAGGACGATTTCCCATAAATCTTCGTAGGGAACGATTTCGATTTCAGCGGATTGTCGAGCCACCTCAAGAGGTACAGATTTTAATTTTTCAACTAAAGATTTTGACTTTCTTTCTACCGCAATGCGGTTAAAATTTCCTTTTGGAAGCACCAATAGCATTTTAATAAAACAATTAGAACGGAAGGTATCATCTTTCTTTAAATACCGATAGCAATAGGCGTTGAGGGCTTCAGCTTTATCGATTACTTGTCCATATTTTTTTTGTTGTAAAAGGAAGAGTAATTGGATAATTAGAATTGGAATATTTAGACCTCTTTTATCGGATGAATATATTGGAACATCATTTAAGAATTTTGAGACTCTAAATTTCTTTTTAAATTTTGTTTCTTTTTCATCAAGCTCAATCTTATCAATTTTTATAAAAAAATTAAAGTAAGCCTCATAAATTTTCCATGTTTCTATGATATTCTTATAGGTTAATTGAAATCCTCTATCTCCTGTAACTTCTACAAAATTATTAAATGCTTTTTGGTAATCTTTATTATGAATACACATTCTCATGTATCTTTCATGCGTATTAAGCCAATTAGATTTTCCTTCGGGAACTAACTTTAGAGCTTTAATTATATTTACCTCAGCTTCTTCGTAATTTTTTATTTGAATCAAATAAGTTATTTTTCTTGAAAGGAATATGAATAAACTAATGGGCCTATTATTATCTTTCTTTTCAAATTGAGCTAAAGCCTCATCACAAATTCTTATTATATTTTTATAATCATGAGCTATCTCATACCTAAACGAAAAAACTAAATAAGCCATCATCAAAAAACGATTGGAATCAACGTTATTTATATATTTTT
>CAKZSH010000338.1 GCA_937918905.1 uncultured Saprospiraceae bacterium | reverse complement strand
GGAGACCTCTTTTTTTCCAAGTATGATAGAACTTACTTGGCTTTGAGATAAATTATAGAATTTCCCAATCTCAGTTTGAGAGTAGCCTTCTTTTGAGCGTTCATAAATTAGTTGGTTCCTTTCTTTTTTTGTCAATTTGATATTTAGTTGGGTTCCTTTCAAAATTACTACTTTTTTATACCAGTTTTTTATCTGACGACCTAATATTATTCGACCGAGAGAGTCGGATTTACATCCGACGGCTAAGAAGAAAATTAATAGACACCGTTAAATAAATACCCCCTGGTTATGAGCAATTTTTAATTCACCATCAATGGTTTTTGATGTACTTGATAAAAACATTCAAAGGTAAGGTTCGCAGCATTTACTGCATCTTCAACATCTTTTTTTAGAGAAATATTTTGTGTGGCTGCTTTTTGAAATGCCATCCAACGACTTCGAATATCAATGTTTTTTTGTTGATAAAAATGAAATTCAGGAAATGATTTTAAATTTGGATTATTTCTCAAAGCCTTTACAATTACATTTCCTCCTAAACGACTTCCTTCTAAAACATATAAAACCCCAAGCCATGCGGCTTCATTTTGATGTTCTAATTTAAATGAAGGATTAAAAGAAATATTGATTTTATTTTTAGGAAAAAATGCTAAATCTTTTTCAAGATCTCTAAGTCGTAACGAGGTAAAAAGTTGTGGAAACAATTTACCTACTTTCATTAAACCAGAGTTGAGTTGTGGTTCAATTTGTTTGTATATGATATGATTTTTATATAATAATTCGAAGTATTGTTTTTCGTTGAGGTGCCTACTCATGATTTCTTTTGCAAAAGAAACACGCTCCAAATTATCATGTAAATGTTTTGTTGCGTTTTTTAATTCTGCCAAAACAAAGGGAGTTCCACTATTGGTAGTGGTATCTATATTTTTCATCTATTCGTTTTGTTTTAAAATAGTTTAACTCCAGTTATGTTACGACTTGTAGTTCTTTTACAATTTGTAACACCTCTTGTTTTGCAGCACATTTATCTAATGATGCAATTTTAGCTTCCAGTTTGTTTAATAAAACTTTACGTTGTCTTTCTTGTTCTGCTATCATTTTAGCTGCTTCAAGTTTTGCATTTTTCTTATCTATGACTTCCTTAATTACAGATGGTAATTTTTTTAAATTTTGCTTAACTAAAAAACCATCAGCACCTTGCAAAATAGCATGTGCTACTTTTTCATCATTATTAAGCGTTCCTGTAAGAAAGATAAATGGAACATCAGGCATCATTTCTTTTAAATGTAGTAATGCATGTAATCCATTAAAGTCAGGTAAAGTATAATCCGAAATAACAACATCGGGTTTAAACCAACTTATTTTTTCGTAAAAAGAAGCTTTATTATTAGCAGTAGTAAAAGTCGTTTTCGCCTGATATTTAAGTACCTGCCGCTTGGTTAATTCCAAGTCCGTCTTTAAGTCTTCTAAAATAAATACCTTTAATACTTCCTCAATCATAATTAATGTTTTTGTTAAAAGTTATCCAATACTGAAAAAGAAGAACAAAAAGTTCTTTCATTTCCTGATAACGGGGCGGCTTTGATATATAGCTATTTGCGCCAAGCGCGTAGGCTCTATTAATATCTGATTTTACTATAGATGAGCTATAAATAATAATAGGAATATTCTTAGTTCGCTCATCTGTTTTTAGACGTTCCAATACTTCAAATCCATTTATTTTTGGCATTTTTATATCCAAAACAATGAATTGCGGAGTCGGGTTTTCCTCTTCTCCAAAAAAATAATCAATGACTTCAACTCCATTTTTTAACCATTGATAGTTTTCAGTTAGGTTTTCTTTTTTCAAAATTCGTTGAACGAAATGAGCATCATTTACACTATCTTCCACAAACAAAAAATCAATTTTTTCCATATTGTTTTACTCAATTTAAGAGGAACTTGTTTTCTAAATATTTAACAATATCGAAAAAAATTAGTTTAATTTCTATTTCAAAAAATCTTCTTCCTCAACTTTTGGAAAAAATACTGAAAATGTGGTTCCTTGTCCTAATTCACTTTCTATTTTTATACTACCTTGGTGTCTATCCACGATTCTTTTAACAATAGATAAACCGATACCCGTTCCTTCAAATTCCTCATCAGATACCAATCGGCTGAATACGTCAAATACTTTATCGGCATATTGCATATCCATTCCGATACCATTGTCCTGCACAAAAAATACGATATAATTTTTTTCCTCTTTTCCTCTAATAATTACTTTTGGATTCTTTTTTACCGCACTATATTTTATTGCATTTCCGATTAGGTTATAGAATAATTGTTTTAGCATTGTATAATCTGCTGCTACAAGCGGGATATGCTCATCTATGATGATTTCTACTTTTTCATAATCTTCTTTTGCAAGTTTGACATCAGAAATGATTGATGGTAAAATGGTGTTGATATCAATTTGATTATAAATCATTTCTATTTTTGCCAACTTGGAAAGCTCCAAAATATCGTTGACAAATTCATTCATTTTATTGATACTTTCTACAATGGTGTTGAGTACTTCAATACCATAGTCATCCAAATTTTTTGAATAATCTTCTAGTAAAATTTGGCTGAAACCCTCGATTGCTCTAAGTGGTGAGCGTAAATCATGACTAACACTATAGCTAAAACTTTCTAGTTCTTCATAAGATGCTTGTAATTCTGCGTGCAACTTTTTTATTTCATAAAATCGCTTAAGAATAAATTCTTTAATATCATTACGCAAAGTGACAGCTGCATCAAGTTCATTCTTTGTCCAAGACTCTGACTGATTTTCTACAAGTTGTTTCCATTGTTCAAACGACTTTCGTGGAGATAATCTTCCTGATTCATTTTTAGTCATTTCCTTGTCAGGATTTCCTCCCCATATGACTTCTTTAGTTTTGGATGGACGAAACCACATGACATATTCCACAGGTGATTCAGATATTCTTATGGCTAATAATCCTGCAAAATCATTGTTATAAATTTCTTTATTTGGAAAAAATTCTGACAAACAATTGGTGGAAAAGATGATATCGGAAGAGTGCTTATTGAGATATTCCGCAAGCATTGTTATTTCTTCAGTCGGAGGAGTGACTCCCATGGATTTTTTATTTTCATCCATATAAATCGTAACACCTACGCTTGAGATATATTCTAAGATATTATATTCTCCTTCTGTTAGGCCTTTGATAATATCTTGATACTGAGTCATTTGGGAAAAGAGGTTAGCATGAATCTTGTTTTTTTTCAATAAACTTTTCCTATATTCGTTAGCTCTGTAAAGCGATAAATGACCCGAGATTAATTTCCCTACAAACTGAATCATTTTTCGAGTATTGAAAGAAAGCACTTTTTTACTATCATAATTATGGCAAGCAAGTAAGCCCCATAATTTTTCATCTTCAATGATCGCTATTGTTAAACTTGCCTTCACCCCCATATTTCTTAAATATTGTAAATGGATAGGAGAGCTTCCTCGAGCTGCGCAATTTCCCACATTAAGTGGTTGATGAGTAGCAGGATGTAAAGAGGGTTGCAGTAAACTCAACTCGTCATCCACATCAATTATCATTCGAACTTGGTTCTTTAAAAATAACTGACGTGCTTGTTTAGGAATATCTGTAGAAGGATAGTTGAGATATAGAAATGGTTCAAGATGACTTTCTTTTTCCTCTGCTATGACTTTACCATTATAATTTTTATCAAATTGATAAATCATTACTCGACTATATCCAGTAATATTTTTTACTTCTTGTGCTACTAATTGAAAAAGTTTTTGGGAACTAGGGGCTGATTGAATCTTATGAATAGCTTTATCAATTTTATTAAAAAATGGTAGGCTATACTCATTTTCAGATACCTTTTCTATCTCAATAATCAACTGGTTGTTTTGTTGATGGACGATAGCAACTTGTGGAGCTAAAAAAGTTTCATTGATAGGTAAGGTAATAGGATTTATCTCTGAAAAATCTCCGATATCTATTCCATTTTTTATGGAGTCAATAATGTATGAGGGGAAAAAATCAGAAAGAGGATGTTCTAATAATTCTGAGGTATTCTTATTGAAGAATTTAGAAATATTAGAAGAAACTTGTCGTATGATATAACTATCTATGTCCACCGCAATGATAGAAGCAAAACTTTGAACTGTTTGGATAATGTGAATGGGTTCATTATCACAATTAGTCAAATCATACTTAGAAGTGTAAGGATTGTCTGGAGTAACTTTTTGTTTTTGCATAAAAATAAATTAATGAAATCTCCAGGGCTCTTTGAACTTTAAATGTAGTAATATAAATTTAATATTTCAATTAAAATGAATCTAAATTAGGGCAAACGCATAAAAGCTAAACGCTTGTATTAATGTGTATAGGTGTATATGAATAAATGTGAGCAATTACTTAGAATTAAATAGCAACATCTTCCTCAATAATAATTTCATCTTCAATGGAGGAACTGAATAAAGCTAATCCAAAAGACAATGGCCCAATCCTTCCTAAAAACATCAATGCAATGATGATGAGTTTTCCAAGATTTGTAAGTTGTTCTGTTATTCCTACACTTAATCCAACTGTACCAAGAGCGGAGATTGCCTCAAAAAGAAGGTCAAACGGATTTTGATGCTCTAAAAGTAGCAGTAAAAAAATCCCAAAACAAATTACAATAACATAAAAGAAAAATTTACTAGTTGCCAACCGGACTTTATTTTGGGGAATGATTCGATTAAGATAAATTACCTGGTTTTCTTTATGGAAGGTACTTTTAAGCTGAGCATATAAAGTAATTACTGTCGTAGATTTCATGCCTCCTCCTGTTCCTGATGGAGAGGCTCCCACAAACATTAAAATCATAATAAAGAACAAAGGGGCTGCAGTAATCTCACCAATGGGATATGAATTAAAACCAACAGTAGTGAAAGCTGTGATGCTTTGAAAAAGAGAAGTCAATAACCTATCATCAGGTTTGAGATTAGCAATATTAGGATCAGATAAGAACAGAATTAATGCTCCAATAAATATACCCGTAAAGGTGAATCGAATAATAATTCTACTAGTGAAAGTCAAACGGGATTTACGACCACTCATCTTTTCGTATAAATCAGTCAATACTATAAATCCAAGTGCTCCTGCAATAGACAAAATAGCAATCACAAAATTCAAATAAAAATTATCTCTATACCCCTCAAAACTATCAGAAAGTAAACTAAACCCTGCGGTACAAAAAGCAGAAATGCTGAAAAAAAGTCCTTTCCAAAAAACATTCGTTTCCCCATTAAGAGCAAAAATCCAGCTTAGGGCAAGTGCTCCAAGGATTTCGATAATGATGGTGAAAATAATGAGATGATGGATGAATTGATAAATATTAAATTTTTTAGGAAGGCTAAAATCTGTTTTGACGAGTTCTGAATTTTTATGTGATAGTCTATGCTCTCGCATGATAATAAAAAAAGAACCAATTGACATAAAACCTAATCCTCCAATTTGGATAAGCAGAAGGATAATGACCTGCCCCCAAAAGTTATAACTTTCTAAAATATTGACACTTGCAAGTCCAGTAGTGGAAAGTGCTGAGGTTGCTATAAATAAATGGTCGATTGTTGCCGTTTGTCCATTTTGAACAAATGGTAAGCAAAGTAAAATAAAACCAATTAACAATATACTTACATATCCATAAATAAGTAATTGAATTGGTTTTAAGCTCTGTATCCATTTCATTTGATAGGATCGATTAAAAAATATCTATTAAAAGAAAACTCCAAAAGAAGCTTGTAAGTTAAAGTGCTTTGAAGAAGGTTCAATTGTAACATTTCCGATTTGAGTTTCCTTTTCATATTCTTTTAGACCTTGAGTAAATCTTAGCTCAACAATAGATTTACCAAAATTTAAACCTAACCCAACGGCATAGCCAAGGTCATAATCTTGGAAGTCTTCTCGTTCAGCTTCGTAAGTATCACTAAGACTAAAAATGGCATTTTCATATTTTACATTCGTTCCTAAAAGATAGGAGAATTGTGGGCCAAATTGGATCTGTAGTGGAATATCAAAAGGCTGTAATACTACCAAGACAGGGATGTCAACGTAATCTAAATTAGATGTCACATCAGCCCCTAAGTATTGATATTTAGAACCTTTACGAACAAAAAGTGCTTCAGGTTGAATGCCAAAAGATTCGCTCAAATTTATTTTAAGCATAGCTCCTGCCTGAAATCCTATTTTTGCTTCGAGGTCTTCGACGTTATCATCGTTTGTAGTAATATTTGAAAAGTTCACCCCTCCTTTGATTCCGAATTGGCCAAAAGCAAAAGTTGTGATGCTCATTATGATGATTAAAAATAAATGTCTCATAAGTATTTAAAATGTTTAAGAATTATAAAATGCATATTCTAGGTTAGAAAGTTTGACAAGAAGATTTGTTCAATGAAATTTTTTATTTTTGGTAAAATAATTTCGTTGTACTCAAAAGGGGGCTGCAACAAGGTTTTTACATTTCATTGCTTGATGAAAAAAATTAAAAGTATTTTCTGTAGCTAGTATTGCAGCAGATTCATCTTCACAATACGTTTCTAGCAATTTATGAAAATATCGCCACCTTCGTCCTACGTCCTTGTCGTAGTTTTTATAAAAATTAAATTCTTCAATATGATTTAAAAAAGGTGATTGACAAAGCCAATTGTAAATCATTCTGTTACCTACCATACTGCCTTCCAAGACAAATAAGCCTCCTAATACTTCTGAAATGTTTCTGAATTGTGGGGGTGAAAAAACGGATGGGAATGCAAGGTGTGACAACATTCCCACCGCTTTTAAATCATTACACAACCAATCGATCTTGGAATGATAAAAGTCATGTAACTGTGTATGAGAGAATTGAAATAGGGTATTTGCTATCTGATCTTCAAGGTTTATGAAAACAAACAGATTGCTGATAAGCATCTGTTTATATTTATCTTCATTGATATTTTTATAGAGGATTGCCTCAGAAGTTTCTTGATTAGAAATTCCTCTTTGGTGACATTTATTAAGTGTGTAAGCTAATTTTTGATAAATCATAAGCCATAATTTTTAAAGAGAAAATGATCCGAAATGAAATACAACAGAGCAATTGTCATCTTTAAATAAAAAGAAATGAACTTATGAAAACCAATAGGAAAGGAATGATGAAATGTATCATCATTTATAAAACCACAATGTGGAGTTTGATAATAATAAAGATTGGTAAATGTGTTCATAAAATCGCTCAGATAATGGGGCTCTGATTGATTTTAGAAAATAAGATTTCAATATGGGCTAAATATGAAACTTATGTTGACTTTATGAAGGTATAATTAATAATCGGATTATCATAATATGTTATGCCTCTTCCTGTAGAAAGTTAGCTTTGATTTTTTTTCGAATTTTATGAGCAGGTATAAACCCTTTAATAAAATCGATTACCTCTCCATCTTTTAGTAATATGGTAGTTGGTACTTTATGAACTCCAAAGAATTGGGCAATATCATTCTGATCCTCTATATCTACATTGAAAAACTGAACCTCTGATTCAAACTCTTGACTCACTCTTCCCATCATGTTAGACATGATTTCGGAATTTCCAGACCACTTAGCACCAAAAATCAGGATTGTTGGTTGTCGCTGGGCGATAACAATCTCCTCAAAACTATTTTTGGTTATTTCTTTATAATTCATATTTATGGTCTGATAAAGTGTTGTTTTTAACAATTGTATCTATGTTTTAGTACAATTTTTGTTCCAATGTCGTAAGTGGTTGATAGTGAGTTGTTTATGGTGTTTTCGCAGGTTTTATTTTTCTTATATTTCAGTAATAGACTAAATTTCAGAAAATGATTATGTTAGATAATCACTTTTTTTGATGCCCAATTTCTTCATTCTGGAAGTAAGTGTTTTACCATTCATACCTAAAAGTTCGCCTGCACCTAAAGCCCCACTTACTTTTCCCTTTGTTCGCTTTAAAGCATCAATGATATGTTTCTTTTGCATTTCTTCCATGTTTAGAAATTTAGAGGAAGCAATAGACGTTTTTTGGGAGATAGATAAATCGAAATTGAGCACTTTTCCTTTAGCTAGGATAACAGCTCTTTCCACCATATTCTCAAGCTCTCTTACATTTCCTAAAAAGTCGTAGGCCATTAATTTGTTCATGGAAGAAGGAGATATTTCTGAGATTTCTTTATTTATTTTTTTTGCGTACTTTTTTGCAAAGTGTTCAATAAGGACAGGAATATCTTCTCGCCGTTCTCTAAGTGGAATATTATAGATAGGAAAAACATTTAAACGATAGTATAAATCTTCTCGAAAAGTCCCCTTAGCTACTTCTTCCTCAAGGTTACGATTAGTCGCTGCAATGATTCGGACATCAATATTAAGTAGCTTAGTTCCGCCCACTCGTTCTATTTCACCTTCTTGGAGTACACGTAATAATTTGCTTTGTAGATCTAAAGGTAATTCTCCAATTTCATCTAAAAAGATGGTTCCTTTATCCGCCCTTTCAAACTTTCCTATTTTTTGTTGATGAGCTCCTGTAAATGAACCTCTTTCATGTCCAAATAACTCACTTTCTATCAAATTTTCAGGTAATGCTCCACAGTTCACTTTTACCATGGGGCGTTCTCCTCTTTCGCTCATTTGATGTATAGCTCTAGCTAAAAGTTCTTTTCCTGTACCCGTTTCTCCAAGTATCAAAACAGTAGCATCTGTATCTGCTACTTGATCAATTTGTCTTAATACTCGCTTATAATTAGGGTCTCGGGTTATGATATTGGAAAAGTTAAATTCTATATCAAATTCTTCTTTAAGTGCAATGTTTTCGGCAACTGTAGCTGCTTGGAGATGCTTGATTTCTTCCAATTGTCGCTTTATTTGATCTTCATTTTCTTTACGATCGGTAATGTCTCTTAGTACCGTTGAAGAAAATTCTTTGTCTTCAAATTTTATCAAATTTACAGTCATTTCAGTAGGAATAGTTTTTCCTCCCTTTACCAGCATTTGTCGATCCATGCTTTGCAAAACGGCCCCTTCTTGTAGTTTTTTCCATCCAGCTTTAAAATCTTCCATTTTGGTTTTTGGGAAAAAATCTACAATAGTCATTTTTTTAACTTGTTCGCTACTGTAACCTGTTTTCTCTAAAAAGGCATTATTGAAATATTGAAAAGTAGCATCAGGATTTAACCAAAAAATCATATCAATAGATTGGTCTAAAGAATGCTTAGCTAGGGTGATGATTTTATCTCTTTCTTTTCTTTTGGAAATGTCTCTCAGGATAGTTGTAGAATAATATTGATTATCTACATTAATCATTGAAACCGTCATTTCTGCAGGAAATATTTTACCATCTTTGGTAATCATTTCTCGGTAAACACCTGCAAAGAAATGTTCTTTTTTGAGCGTTTCCCAGCCTTTTTTATACCGTTTTTCATTTCCATCATGAATAAAATCCAAGACTTTCATCTTTTGAATCTCTTCACGAGTGTATCCCATCTTTTTTACGAATGCATCATTAAAATATTTAAATGAACCATCTTCTCTTGCCCAAAAAATAATATCTAAAGCATTATCTAAAGTATGCTTAGACATTTTACTTAGTTCATATCTTTTCTTCTCTTTAGTTAAATCTTTAACAAAAGCACAGTTAAATTCTTTCCCTCGATAATTAATATAATTGGTAACGACTGATACAGGAAACTCTTTTCCTGCTTTAGTGGTATGGACAGACTCAAAATCAAGACTTTTCTCTTGTTTAAGGTTTTCCCAAAATTCACTCAAATCAGCGTCATAGGATCGGTCAACAACTGTGATTTTTTGTCCAAGTAAATCTTCTTTTGGATAGCCAAGCAGGTCACAGGATGTTTGGTTAACATAAATGATTGTACTTTCATGATCTAGCCAATAAATCATATCTCTTGCATAATCCATACAATATTTCGTAAAATACATATCATCTGTACGCTTCGAAATATTTGTAAGATTTTGGAGCGTTCCATAAATTTTTATTGTTTCCTCTTCAAGGACTACTGGATGAGCATGGAGGTGGAAATTTTTGTGATTTCCGTTCAAGTCAAAGGAATAATCAAACTCAAAGGGAATTCCTTGGCGAACTGCGGCATTTATTTTTTCACTATATACCTTCAAATCCTTATCAGATAGACCTTTGGTGATGAAATCGGCGAGTGTATTTTGGTCAATTGTCGTTTTGGCAGGTAATTCTAATAAACGATACATCTCGTCATTAAAGAAAAATTCATGTTTTACTAAATCCCATTCCCAACTACCAATCCCTGCAATCTTGGAAGTAAATTCAAAGAGTTCCTTATAGCGATTGGCCTTCATTAGGTTTTGAGAAACATACATACCATATGATTCCCCTTCTACTTCTACTAATGTTGCATCTATTTTTACAGGATATATGGATTCATCAACAGTTATATGCTCTGAATCCATAGAAATTTTAGTTTCATTAATCATTCTTTTCCAAAGCTTTCGCCAGGATAATAACGACATGGAAGGATTTATTTCAAAAATAGTGGTAGGAATTTCATTTTCATATCCTAGTTCTTTCATCAATGGGCCATTGAGAGAAAGAATATGTCCGTCAGATTTTAACCAAATCACTCCATTTTGACTCACCTCAGCAGCATCACACATGGCAGCCAAAGTTCGATTGCTGGAAGCATCGAATGTTTTCATAAAAAATTATTTAGTAAACTGAATAAAATGGGCTCTTTATTCATGCAAAAATACTCTTTATTTCTTTTTTTGAAAGCAAGAGTTTTGTTTAACCTTTCGAAATTTAAAGTTAAACAAAAATATTGTTTTTTTTGACTAAATATCATCAATTTTCCGATATTTCAGAAAAAATATTTTCCAAAAACTTTCATAACTAATTGATTGTCAGTTAGTTACAAGTTTGGCACGGCGTTTGAATACTGGGTTAGTGTAACACGTCGATAACAATATCAAAAATTAATCAATCGACATAATATTTAGAACTTAGTTAAAACACTTAAATTCAAATTATTATGAGCAATTCAATTTTAAAACCACAGAACAGACTCAGTATTCAGAGTAGAAAGCAGCATAACATCTTAGAAGGTTTAATTGGATTAGTAAACCGTTCTTTATCATCAATGCTTAAGCGACAGTCAAAACTTAAACTTATAGCTAAAGAACACTTTGATGTTTACATAAGATTACAAGCTGAGGAGTTTTTACCGAACCAAGAGAAGATGGTCTCTATTGCTGAAGATTTAGGATGTAGAATTTTCAAGGCATTGCAACTATCAAAAAATTATGAGCAGTATGCCTCAGAAGAATTAATCCAACAATTCATAGATGAGATAGACATTATGAATTATATGGACTTCGAGGTAACCAAAAAATATTTTTCCTTTATCCATGAATATCATCAGCCAAAAGTTATCCAGTTAGAACCTATGGCTGCTTAATTCCAAGACATCATATAGTATTACTTATTAGTGGTAGTGGGCAATTTGCCTACTACTCACCCTAACCCCTTTTTTCTTTAACCTATTAAAATTAACGATATGACAACTTTAGAATTTAATAAGAATGTAAATGAAATTGAATCTTTATTATTTGGTTTCGCAATGCGATTAACTAGAGATAAAGAAAATGCAAAAGACTTGATGCAAGAGACATTGATGCGTTGTTTTGATAAAAGAGATCGATTTCAGGAGGGAAGTAACTTTAAGTCATGGTCGACAACTGTAATGTATAATTCTTACATCAATCACTATCGAAAAAGAAAAACTAAAAATAAAGTAATCAAGCCAGTTGAGAACTTCAATATTTTTGTGGAGAACAAGAGTATGGAGGGAAATGCTTACTCATTAATTATGATGAAAGAGTTAAAGAAAATAGTCAATAAGTTAACCGACGATTACAGAATTCCTTTTAAAATGTTTGTAGAAGGATATCAATATGATGAGATTGCTGAAGAATTAGATATTCCTATGGGAACCATCAAAAGTCGAATTTTCTACGCAAGAAAGAAATTGAAAGCAATGGTAACGGATAGATATGTTGATATCGAAAACCTAAGAGCTGCTTAATATTATAACAATAAGATTGCAGATACTGAAAAATAGTATTCGCAATCTTTTATAGTTAGGGAGTAGGAAATAAATAACCTACCCATCTGAAGGCTTCTTTTTCAATATGATTTCATAAAAAAATGAAGCCGTACCGAAGGGTATGCCTTAATTTTTTCATTTCCTCATATTAAAAAATAATCTCTTCATACGGGT
>CAKZSH010000337.1 GCA_937918905.1 uncultured Saprospiraceae bacterium | reverse complement strand
ATTCTAATTTTTATTTTAAATATAAGCTATTTTAGACTCAATTTCATCATATCAACAAAAACTAATTATCACAAGTTCAAAAGATTTTTTTTGACTTCAAGTAATTTTTAACATAATCCTCAACGCCATCCTCCAAAGAATAAAATTTCTTTTTATAACCAGCAGTTCTTAATTTTTTCACATTCGCTTCCGTAAAATATTGGTAGTTTTTTCGAAAAGCTTTTGGAGTATCAATGAAGCCAATATTTGGTTCCAAGTCCATTGCATCGAAAGTCGCTTTAGCTAAATCTATAAAAGTTCTTGCCTTGCCAGTCCCCACATTATACAATCCGCTTTTCTTTTGTTTCCCACCTGGTCGGTCGGCAAGTCTATAAAAAAAGTATAAAATATCTAACACATCTTTTACATAAATAAAATCACGTTGTTGATGTCCATCTTTAATTCCCTTTTTATGAGATTTAAAGAGTTTCATTTTTCCCGTTTCTTGAATTTGTTTGACGGTATGGAAAATGACCGAAGCCATTCTTTTTTTATGATACTCATTAGGACCATAGACATTAAAAAATTTCATGCCTGCCCAAAACGGAGGCGTCTTTTTTTGTTTTAAAACCCAAAGGTCAAAATCATTTTTAGAATCACCATAAGCATTTAATGGTTTTAACTTTGAAACAATATTATGTGTATCATTATAACCATGTTCCCCTCCACCATAAGTTGCAGCACTTGAAGCATAAACTAATGGAATTTGTTTTTCAGTACAAATTCTCCAAATCTCTTTTGAGTAATTTAAATTCAATTCGTTAAAAATCTTTTTACTTTTCTCTGCCGTATCCGTTCGAGCACCGAGATGAAAAACAAAGGTGACCGCTTTTTGACTTCCTCCAAACCAGTCCAAAAATAAATCTCGATGAATCCAATCTCGAATCCATTTTTTATTAAGATTTGGATCTTTTTTGGACTTATAAAAATCATCTACCACAAAGACATTTTTATCATGCCCTTCTTCATTTAATTTCCCCACAAGACAACTTCCTATAAAACCTGCTGCTCCAGTTACTACGATCATATTTTTTTGATTTTATTTAATAATTCAGCAAAGCTGAATTATGTTTATTTTTCAACGCAGAGACAGACGGGGAGACGCTGAGTTTTTTAATCTATTTTTTGAAAAATTCTTCAGTACTCCGTCTCTGCGTTGAAAAATAATATTGGCGTAAGCCAATCCTGAATAATTTTGATTTTATTTGAATCACAAATTTACCCTAAAAAACAAAACCTGCCAAACGAATAAATCATCAGGCAGGTTTCTATTTTAACTCATTGATTATCAATGACTTAGTTTCGCTTCTTTTTTCTTATTTGAACTTACTCCATTCGATTCTGCATAACTTTCAATCGGAGGGCAAGTACAAATTAAGTTACGATCACCAGCCGCATTGTTCACTCTTGCAACTGCTGGCCAGAACTTATAACCTTCATGTAAATATGGCAATGGGTAAGCTGCCTTCTGTCGAGAGTAAGGCAAATTCCAATCATCAGCCGTAATTACTTTTGCTGTATGAGGCGCATTATGTAACACGCTATTTTCGGGTTCATATTTGCCCGCCGCCACTTCGTTGATTTCATTTTTGATTGCCAACATTGCATCACAGAATCTATCCAATTCTGCTTTACTTTCACTCTCAGTTGGTTCAATCATAATCGTTCCAGCTACTGGAAAAGAAAGTGTAGGTGCATGAAATCCATAATCAATTAATCGCTTCGCAACGTCTTCCGCAGAAGCAAAATCTTTGTAAGGTCTCAAATCCAAAATCAACTCATGTGCTGCTCTACCTTTATCTCCCACATACAAAACGTCGTATTCTTTTTCTAAAAGAGCTTTGATATAGTTGGCATTTAAGATGGCATATTTTGTTGCATCTGTCAATCCATCCTTACCCAACATTTTGATATAACCATAAGAAATTAACAATATACTTGCGCTTCCCCAAGGAGCAGCAGATACCGCATGAATCCCTTTTTTACCACCCGTTTTTACTAATTTATGTTTTGGTAAAAATGGAGCTAAACTTTCGTTCACACAGATTGGCCCCATTCCAGGGCCACCTCCACCGTGAGGAATGGCAAATGTTTTATGTAAGTTCAAGTGGCATACATCTGCATTAATCAAGCCTGGACTTGTTAATCCAACTTGCGCATTCATATTTGCACCATCCATATAAACTTTCCCACCGTACTTATGAATCGTTTTACAAATCTCTTTGATCTTCGCTTCAAAAACACCATGCGTACTTGGATAAGTGACCATCAATGCTGCCAAGTTATCTTTGTGTGCTTTTGCTTTTTCTTTTAAATCTTTAAGATCAATATTGCCTCTTTCATCACAAGCCACTACGACTACTTTCATCCCTGTCATCACCGCACTTGCAGGATTGGTTCCATGTGCCGATGAAGGAATCAAAGCGATATTTCGATGATGATTTCCATTCGCTTCGTGATATGCCTTGATGGTCAACAACCCTGCATACTCTCCTTGCGCACCTGAATTCGGTTGCAACGAACAAGCAGCAAAACCTGTAATATCACTTAGCCAAGCTTCTAATTCTGTAAATATTTTTTGATACCCTTTCGTTTGATTCAAAGGAGCAAAAGGATGAATATTTGCAAACTCTTCCCAACTTACTGGAATCAATTCCGAAGCAGCATTTAACTTCATTGTACAACTTCCCAACGAAATCATCGAGTGCATCAATGACAAATCTCGATTCTCCAAACGCTTAATATAACGCATCATTTCTGACTCCGTATGGTATTGGTTAAATACTGGGTGAGTCAAATATTCAGTGTCCCGTAAAAGTTTTGTTGGAAAATTAAAATCACGAGGTTGAACGATAACTGCTTTTACTTTCTTTCTTTTTGCTTTCGCAAAAATTCTAACAATCTGATCAATATCGTCAAAGCTAACTGTTTCGTCAACAGCAATCTGAACGGTATCTTTTGTATAATAAAAATTAACACCTTCAGCAGTTGCGATTTTTTTGATACTCGCTTGTTGCTTTTTATTGGCTTCAAAACTCAACGTATCGAAGTAGTGTTGATTCACTAATTTATAACCAAATGCTTGTAGGTTATCTTCCAACACTTCTGCCATTGTATGGATTCGTGATGCAATTTGGCGAATCCCATTTGGTCCATGATAAACTGCATACATACTTGCCATGATTGCCAAAAGTGCTTGAGCGGTACAAATATTTGAAGTCGCTTTTTCTCTTCGAATATGTTGCTCACGAGTTTGCAATGCCATTCGCAAAGCAGGATTATCTTGTGCATCAACTGACACTCCAATGATTCGACCTGGTATCTGTCTTTTGTATTTTTCTTTAGTTGCAAAATACGCAGCGTGTGGTCCACCGTATCCCATTGGAACTCCAAGTCGTTGTGTATTTCCAACAACTGCATCTGCACCCCATTCCCCCGGTGGCTTCAATAATGCCAAACTCAAAATATCAGCAGCAACCGTTACAAATATATTTTTCTCATTCGCTTCTGTCGCAAATGCTCGGTAATCTTCTACTGAACCATCCTTCGCAGGATATTGTAAAAGAACTCCAAAAGTTTTATCTGTAAATTTATAAGATTTCCAATCTCCCTTGACTACTTTTATATTTAATGGTTCAGCACGAGTGAGCAGGATGTCGTATGTTTGATCGTATACTTTTTCATCTACGAAAAATACATTCGCCAAGTCTTCATCATTTTTTACTCTCTTATTTTTTTGAGCAAAAAACATAGTCATTGCTTCTGCTGCTGCAGTACCTTCATCCAATAGTGAAGCATTCGCAATTGGCAATCCCGTCAAATCACTTACCATAGTTTGGAAGTTCAACAATGCTTCCAACCGACCTTGAGCGATTTCTGCTTGATAAGGTGTGTATTGCGTGTACCATCCTGGATTTTGAAAAACATTTCTCAAAATGGCAGAAGGCGTAATCGTACCATAATATCCCAAACCGATATAGTTTTTGAACACTTTGTTCATGGCTGCGGTTTGCTTCAATTCTTGAAGGTATTCGTATTCAGTCATGGCATTGGGAACATTAAGTTCACCTTTCATGCGAATAGAGGCTGGTACAGTTTCTTTAATTAATTGGTTGAGGGATTTTGCGCCAATCTTTTTGAGCATTGCTTTTTTATCAGCATCATTTACTCCAATGTGTCGATTGACAAATTTGTCGTAGTGGGCAAGGTTAAACATCTCCGATTCTTAATTATATTGGGTGAAAAAATATATTCTAAATAAGCGATTGTAAAGTTACGGTTTTGAGGTGGTTTTTTATAAACATTAAAAGGAATAGAATGGAGAAAAGTTTAAAGAAAATGTAGGTTTTACTTTTTAATGACTTAATAATCTTGAGTGGTTTTTTTTATACTTATTTTGGAAAATATTTAATATTCTGTTTCGTATTAATTCTTTTTTTCACATGTATGCATTTGCTGCGAAAAGATTACTTCTGAAAGCCTTCATGAAGAACATGAGTTTATTTTTTGGAGATAAAAACCCTTCTGACACGACTCCAGCAATTCGATTAATCATTAACCTAAATGTTGGTCAAGTTATCATCGAAGAATTAGATCCTATTTTCAGACCTATCATTATTGACAGATTGACTTTTAAACCAAATATTAGAAATTGAAAAAAAATAAAAACAGCTATTCCTCTTCCATTTTTACATCCATTAATTCTCTTTCCAAATCTTCAATAGAAGGTAATTTTGATTTCAAATCTTTAGGAATTAAATCGGTCAATTGATATTCCGAAATTCCGATAGGTTTATTAATGTCTTTGAGTGCATATTCTACTTTGACATTTTTTCTACCTCGACAAAGAATCATTCCGATAGATGGATTGTCCCATTCTTTTTTGACTTGATCATCTACTGCCGAAAGATAAAAATTCATTTTCCCTGCATACTCAGGTTTAAAGTCTTTCATTTTTAAATCAATTACAACATAGCATCTTAAATGCAAATGGTAAAAAAGTAAATCAATGGCATAATCCTCATCATCTGCAACTACTTTATACTGTCTTCCTACAAATGCAAAACCTACTCCTAATTCCAATAAAAATTTCATGATGTGATTCATGATTGCATCTTCCAATTCTCGTTCTACCACATCTTCTTTTAAATCCAAAAAATCTAAAATGTATGGATCTTTTAAAATCTGTTGAGCCATATCAGATTGTGGAGCAGGCAAGGTTGTTTCAAAATTTGAAATAGCTTTGCCTTGACGATGATAGAGTTGTAGATCAATTTGATGTACCATTATGTTTCTTGACCATCCGTTTTGCAAAGCTTTTTGAGCATAGAAGAGACGCTCTTTTTTGTCGGGGCATTTTTGTAAAAGTGTAATATTATGATACCAACTAATTTGGGCAAGCGGCGCTTGCCCAATTTCAAAATGGGGATAATTTCGAGCAAATCGTCTCATATATTTCAGGTTTCTAGTAGAAAATCCTTTCATATCTGGAAACGCTTTCTTCAAATCACTAGAAAGTTGTTCTAAAACTTTATCTCCCCAACTCGAAGTCTTTTGTCGTTGAATAATCTCCGTACCAATTTCCCAATACAACACTAATAATTGTTGATTGACGGTAACAGTTGCCTTGACTTGAGCTTGTTGAATTTTTTGCTTGATCTCCACAAAGAACTTGCGGTAAGCATCGTTAGAAGCTAGGTTTTTCATAGTATGAGTTCGTTTATTGAATAAAAATTTTGTTTCTCAATGCTAAAAATACATAATTTTTGAAATAATACTTCCATCTAGTTTTGATATTAAAAACTTTTTTATCCAATTTTACTTTCTATTTTAGAAAGACTGCTTAGGTTTAAAAAACTGTGACGATTCATAAATAAAATCAGTCAAAACCTGCAGCAAAAACAATTAAAATCAAAAAATATTAAATATGAATTTTGACGAAATACAGAGTTTGCGAGAAGCGATAAAAGCAACCCCTAACAGTATTCCTTTAAGAAAATTGTTAGCTAATGCTTTGATGAAAAGTGAGCGATGGGAAGAAGCAGAAATTGAAATCAAAGACGCCTTACGATTAGCACCTCAAGATTTACAAATCAAATTAGCACTTGCTCAAACTTTTTATGAATTAGGAAAAACATCAACAGGTTTAGTTCTAGTGGAAGAGTTAGTTGGAATGGAAAGACCTCCTGCACAAGCCTATATCATTTTTGCAAAACTATTGTTAAAAACAAATGATGCAGAAGGAGCAAAAGATGCTTATGAAAAAGCAACCATTATTGATGCTGGTTTAAAAGATACTTTTTTAGAATCTGAAATCAATATGAAAGTGCAAGAAGGTGCAACGCCTGAACCTGAAAAAATAAAATTAGGTGGCCCTGATGATGAAGATTACGATGATGAAGACAGTTATATTGATATCGAACGTCCTAAAATTTCATTTGAAGATGTAGGTGGTATGGATAAATTAAAAGAGGAGATTCGAATGAAAATTATCCACCCTCTTGAACATCCTGAAATTTATAAAGCTTATGGGAAAAAAATTGGTGGCGGAATTTTAATGTACGGTCCTCCAGGTTGTGGGAAGACACATCTGGCGAGAGCAACAGCAGGGCAGATCAATGCCAATTTTATTTCCGTAGGCATTAGCGATATCCTAGATATGTACATCGGACAGAGTGAACGAAACCTTCATGCTATTTTTGAAAAGGCAAGAAGATTAAAACCTTGTGTTTTGTTTTTTGATGAAGTAGATGCCTTAGGAGCCAATCGTTCTGATATGCGAGCAAGTGCTGGCAAACATGTCATCAATCAATTTTTGGCAGAAATGGATGGTGTACAATATGATAATGATGGTGTTCTAATTTTAGCTGCAACCAATACGCCTTGGCATCTTGATCCTGCATTTAGAAGGCCAGGAAGATTTGATAGAATCATCTTTGTTCCACCACCAGATGATACTGCTAAGGAAGCTATTTTAGAAATCAAGCTAAAAGAAAAACCAACTGAAACTATTGATTATCAACGTATTGCAAGAAAAGCAAAAGATTTTTCAGGAGCTGACCTGGAAGCTGTAATTGATATCGCTATTGAATCAAAATTGGAAGAGGCCATGAAAAGTGGCATCCCTACTCCACTTTCTACAAAAGACTTGGAAGGGGGAATTAAGCAACACAGAGCGACAACAAAGGAGTGGTTTAGTACTGCTAAAAATTACGCTTTGTTCGCAAATGATTCGGGATTGTATGATGATATTTTGAAGTTTATGGATTTGTAAGCCCAGCTCCCAAAACTTTGGTAGAGTCTTTTTTCTTTGCCTATCGGCAAGGAAAAAAGTTCAATTATAATTATATAGTGATTCTTAATTTTTGAAAACAAAAAATAAAGTCAACCAAAAACCAAAAAGTCCTTGAATAAATATTCAAGGACTTTTTGGTTTAAACCTAATTAAAATTATTCGATTCAAAAGTCGATAGTTTCTTTCCTTGCCAATAGGTAAAGAAAAAAGGCTCTACCGAAGTTTCGGGAGCTAGGGTTCTACACCAACGAATTATCATAAGCCATCTTAATCAATGCCGCAGTATTACTTACTTGTAATTTCCGCATGATATTTTTTCGGTGTACACTTACAGTTTGATCGCTGATAAATAATTTTTTCGCAATTTCTTTATTGGACATTGCTTGAGTAATCAATTGTAATATTTCAGTCTCACGTTTTGTGAGGTTATATTTTTTGAGAAAGTTATCACTAAATTTACTAGGAGTATATTCTTTTTCATCTCCATTAGGAATATGTCTTCGCACACCTTCTCCAAAAAATCTACCACCATCTATAATTTCATCAATAGCTTCAAGAAGCTCTAATTTCCCTGTACTCTTTAAAATATATCCATCCACATCTTCCGCAAAAGCAGTCCTCACTAATTTTACATCATCGTACATCGTCAAGGCTAAAACTTTGATATTCTTATAACTTTTCTTTACAATAGATAACATCCTAAGTCCATCAATTTCAGGCATATTCAAATCCAATAATAACAAATCAGGAGTAGCACTTTTCAATAACTCTTTCAAATCTTTACCTGAATGAGCCTCCCCAATAATATCAAAATTAAACGTATCCGCTCTTCCAAGAATGGTTTTTATACCTTCTATAAATAATTGATGATCATCGGCTATAATTACTCGAACTGTATTCATATGAATCTTTTTGTAAAATCTATTTCTTCCAAAACTTCTTCCAAAACGATTTTATCTTCTGTTTTTTAGGATTTCAAATAATAGCTAAATATATACCTTTTTTATTTAAGGCATTGTTTTTTTTATTATAAGAAAAAATAAATTATATATATTCTTTATTTCTCATACAAATCCAATGCCAGTATACCATTTTATTTCTAAAAAGGCTACTCCAAAAGTACAGAGGTGTAGGTTGTGTTGTGAAAATTAGAATTAAGTTCTCTCTTATAGCTAGTTGGGAAGTAAGACCAATGCAGGATCTTATCATTCGTTAAGAAGAAAATCTTCTTGGGGGGATAACGATTTTCAATTGATTTTTCCCTTTAGTAATATTAAAATAACTATTTTCTATTACTAATAAATCGGTTAATGGAGAAGATCAAGTAGAATAATTTTTACTTTTTGAAAAATAACCAAGGTTATTTATTAAAATAAAAATAATTTAATTGTAATCACTTTTACAGCTACTTGAATGACATAAAGATAAATAAAACATCAACATATCCAATATTAAAAGTTAATATTTATAAAATTGAAAAGTATTCTTTTTTAAGGAGCAAGGGGAAAAAATATACACATTGGAAGGTTATTTATTTATTGTTCGTTATATAAGATTTTGATTCAAAAATTTCTCCCTTCCCACTTTGATGTTGCGCATAATTAAATCCTGGATGAATGCAATAAGATCCTGTTTCTCCTTTTTTATTCATTGCCAAATATCCTATTTGAAAATCTTGATATTTTTGTTTTTTCACAATTCTCATAACGGCTTCCTCACATGCTTCTTGTGGCGATCGTCCCTGCCGCATTAATTCTACTACTAAAAAAGAACCTAAAGTTTTTAAAACGGCCTCACCCATTCCTGTAGCAGTCGCCCCACCTATTTCATTATCTATAAATAGTCCAGCTCCAATAATTGGAGAATCTCCTACCCTCCCTTGTATTTTAAAAGCCAGACCACTTGTAGTACATGCTCCCGACATATCTCCATTTTTATCCAACGCCAACATCCCAATCGTATCATGATTTTCGACATTAATAATGGGTTGATATTTTTTCTCTTTCATCCATTCATTCCATTCCGCCTTTGATTTTTCAGTCAATAGATTTTCTTTTTTAAACCCCCTCGAAAGTGCAAATTGAAGTGCACCTTCTCCGGCCAATATCACATGAGGCGTTTCATCCATTACTTTTCTAGCTACTGCAATTGGATGTTTGATATGCTGCAAATAACATACAGAACCACAATTCCCATTTTCATCCATGATACATGCATCCAACGTAACATTACCATCTCGATCAGGACGACCCCCATATCCTACTGATTGGTCTTGCTCATCACCTTCCGGAATTTGGACTCCTTGTTCTACCGCATCAATTGCTTTACCGCCTTCTGCAATAATCTTCCAAGCTGCTTCGGTAGCTTTAAGGTTTGGTCCCCAGGTTGCTATTACTTTTGGTTTAAATTCTCCGTTATTTTGAGGCTCATTATTATTTTTTCCTTCACAGGAGCTAGTCAACGCAAAAGACATTGACCCAAGTGCAGATTTTGCTAAAAATTTTCTTCTTGAAAACATGGCTTTTATTTAATTGATTTTTTGCTAAAGTAAGGAAGTAGAAATGTAAATATCTTGATATAAATTGAAATTACAAAAAACAATATACAACAGACTAAAAGCACCCTTCAAATCAATAGTCCAAAAGTATTCGACAATTATTAATTATTCATTTTCAAGTATTCATTACGAAGTTCCTTACTTTTGCAAAAAAATTAAATGCAACTGATTTCTTATATTTTTTTTAGAGTCATGGTTTTCCTTTTTTCGATTATTCCTTTTTGGGTTTTATATCGTTTATCGGATGGCTTAAGGTTCTTATTTTTAAACGTCATTAAGTACAGATATAAAGTTGTTAAAGAAAATTTAGAAAATGCTTTTCCTGAAAAAAGTGAAATGGAAATTAATATACTCATTGAAAAATCCTATCAAAACTTATGTGATATTTTACTGGAAGGCATCAAAGGAATGTCATTAAGCGATGCTGAAGTGATGAAACGATATAAATTCATTAATCCTGAAATTGCAGATCAATTTTATGATAAGGGGCAAAATATTGTAGGCATGGCGAGTCATTATGGAAATTGGGAATGGGCAGTACAAGCCATTAGTTTACAACTCAAATGTATCACGGTAGGTGTCGTTGCTAGGATAAAAAATAAATACCTTGATGCCTATGTTCAAAAATATCGAACCCATGAAAATGTAATGGTTTTATATCCTGACATGGCAAGTCCAATTATTGCAAATTGGGACAAACGCCCAGCACTCTTTGTTTACATCGCAGACCAAAGTCCTCCTCGTAACGCAGGTGACAAAGCACAATGGATTAATTTTTTAAATCAGGATACCGCTTGCCTTTGGGGCGGCGACCGTATGGCGAGAAAGATGGGTTACCCTGCTATCAATATGGCAATTAATCGAGTCAAAAGAGGGTACTATGAAGTACGCTTAGATGTTATAACAGAAGATTCCCAAAATACTCCTGATGGTGAAATTACTGAGAAATTCATGCGTAGATTAGAACAACAAATTATAGCAAAACCTCAAAATTGGTTATGGTCGCATAAGCGATGGAAATTGAAGAAGTGAAAAATTGTTAGAATGATGATTAGGAATAGTACAATAATAAATTTAGATTATTGGATAATGGTTTACAAAAATTTAACTTTTCTATAAGAATTTCTCCCACACAATTTAATTACCTTCTACTAAAATCCCCGTCAAATAAATAGATAAACAAATCAATTTCATATACAAAAATAGGTTCAATTTAAATTTTTACAATCATAATGAATGTATCTTTGTATTACATATGAAAATGAATCTAAATTTCGTTAACAATAACGAAAATCATTTTATCACATTGAAATCAACAATTTTTTTAATATTAAAAATGTCAACAATGAAAAGACTTCATGCACTCTTACTACTTGTATTCTTGGTCGCTGGAACCACTAATATTTCTGCGCAAAGAGAACTTACAGAAGGTTCAGTTACTATCGGAATTACAGAGTTAGAGATAAGTGATCCTCAGGCAGCAAGTATGCTTCCTATGTTCAAATCTTCTACTATGAAACTAGACTTTAATGACGCAAAATCATTAATGACTATGGATATGATGAGTGGAATGATGAAAGTTCGGGTATTACTTGATAATAAGACTAACGCTACCACTATGCTAATGGATATGATGGGACAAAAAACCATGACAAATATTAGTGCAGAAGAAGCTGCAAAAGCTAAAACAGAAAATAAAAATAAAAACCCATTAGAAGATGCTCCATTTGATTTAGATATTACTTATGATAAAAGCGATACAAAAGAGATTCTTGGACACAAATGCCACAAAGCAATTTTTAACATCAAACCTAAAGATGAAGAAGATGCTAAGAAAATGGAAAAAGTAGACTTTAGCATTACTGCTTATGTAACTAAAGATATCAAATATCCTCAAGCTATGTTGGATAGTTACAAAGAACAAATGGGTGCTGATATTAAATTGACTGAGTTTCCTTTAGAATTTTCTATCAAATTTGATGATGGAGAAAATAAAGGTAAATTAACCCTCGCAGCTAAAGAGATCAATAAATCTGTGGAAAACTCTACTTTCAAGTTGGATACAACTGGATATGAAGAAATGTCAATAGAAGATATGATGAAAAAGAATGGCGCTGGATTTTAATTTTAGAAAAAAATAAGACTTGTAAAAATATTGGAAGCCCTGTTTTGTATTCAAAAACAGGGCTTCTTCTTTTTTTGAGTGTTGGAAGTTAGAATTTTAGATTCAACCATCTGGGTACAAACTCCACAAAAGAAGCAAGAATAAAAGATGATCCAGAGATCATAAAAAGTACTCCAGTAATATCTCCGATATTCTTAGTGTGAAATAAATAACCAATTGAAAGAATCATTAGACCTGCAATCAAAAAAATTTTACCTGATTGGTTCAATCCCATGGCTTGAAAGTTTAATAGTTTAACAATATGTATGTTTAATTAATGACCATCAAGAAGAGTAAATACTTCTGAAAGTCTCAAATAATAATCAAGTTTTTGAAAAAAAGACATACGAATAAAGTGTAATCTCAATTCATATATATATGAATAAGAAAGGAATAAAATCTGCAGCAAATTGTAGTTTTTGGGAAAGAATAAGCGATTAATAAGCGTAAGATTCTCTTCTTCTTTCTGTTCAAATTGCTTCTAAATAAAAGTAGTTTTGATAATTCTGCTTGGGTAGGTATAAACCCTCAGGGGAATATAATTTATCTAAATTAACACTTTTTTTGGAAAAACAACCAACGGAAGTGTACTTTTTTTGCGTTTAATAGGGAAATAAATCTTTTATATTATTCAATAAAAATCGTAATTTTGCGCACTTATGAAAATAAAGTTAATATCTTCAATTTTGTTGGCAGTAGGATTTATGTTTTTAACCTCCTGCAAAAGTGATTTTGAGAAGTTAAGAGCATCTGGGGATGTCGATCTCATCTATAAAAAAGCCTTTGAATATTACGAAGAAGAGGAGTACGGAAAAGCTCAAAATCTTTTTGAGTTAATAATCAATAATCTAAGGGGAAAAGTTGAAGCAGAGAAAGTATATTTTTACTATTCTTACACCCATTATCATTTAAGACGATTTGTGTTAGCCTCTTATTATTTTAGTAATTTTTCAACCACTTTTCCCAATAGTACGTATAGAGAAGATGCAGATTATATGATGGCTTATTCTAATTATAGGCTTTCTCCAAGTTATCGCTTGGATCAAACCTATTCTTCTAAAGCAATTGATCAATTTCAACTTTTTGTCAATACATACCCAACTAGCGACAAAGTTGAAGAATGTAACAAACTGATTGATGAGATGCGTAGAAAATTAGAAAAGAAAGCATTTGCCGAAGGCGAACTCTATTATAACCTAAGACAATATCAGGCAGCTACTCAATCGTTTGAAAACTTATTAAGAGATTTTCCAGAAACACCTGACGCAGAGCGAGTTCGATTTTTAGTGATGAAGGGGAATTTTTTATTAGCTGAAAATAGTATTGTCAGCAAACAAATAGAAAGGTATACTGCTACTCTTAAATTTTACAAAAAATTTATAAACAAATACCCAACTAGTAAATATCGAAAAGAGGCGGATTCTATTTCCAAAACCTCCAATAAAAAGTTAAAACAATTAGAAAATGACAGATATCAAATCCAAAGTTCAAGGTCTTGAAGCTAATATTCAGGCTCGATCAATCAAAGAATTTATCGGCCCAGCTGAAAATGTTTATGAAGCATTAGCGATTATTAGTAAAAGAGCTAACCAAGTTTCCGTAGATTTAAAACAAGAGTTGACTTCAAAACTTGAAGAGTTTGCAGTTAATTCTGATACTATCGAAGAAATCCACGAAAACAAAGAGCAAATTGAGATTTCTAAATTCTATGAGCGATTACCTAACCCGGTTTTAATTGCAGCAGAGGAATTTGCAAATGATGAAATTGCTCACCGTTATAAAGAAGATAGAGACAACAGATTTTAGTAAACTGTGAACGATTAACGTTGAACTGTGAACTACTTATTTTTTGGAGTTTACAGTTCAACATTCACAGTTAACCGTTAAAAAAATGGTTGGTAAAAAAATTATTCTAGGTATCTCAGGTAGTATCGCAGCTTACAAAGCTGCTTTTCTTACTCGACTATTTATTAAAGCAGGTGCCGAAGTTCAAATTTTGATGACCGAAGCTGCTACTCAGTTTATCACTCCACTTACCCTTTCTACCCTTTCTAAAAATCCAGTTCATACCAAAGTCAGTTCAGAAGAAAGTTGGAATAACCATGTCGAAATGGGATTATGGGCAGATGCCATGATTATCGCTCCTGCTACAGCTACGACCTTGGCCAAGATGGCGAATGGAATTGCCGATAATGTGATTGTCGCTACTTATCTTTCAGCTCGATGTCCCGTTTTTTTTGCTCCTGCAATGGATTTGGATATGTGGCTGCACCCTTCCACAGTTGGTAACGTACAAAAATTACAATCCTACGGAAATCATTTAATTGATGTCGCACATGGTGAGTTGGCAAGTGGTTTGGTGGGAAATGGTCGAATGGCCGAACCTGAAGACATCGTTAAAATACTTAGTGATTTTTTCGAAAAGGAAAAAGACCTTCTAGGAAAAAATGCACTCATTACCGCAGGCCCTACTTATGAAGCAATCGACCCCGTTCGATTTATTGGAAATCGTTCTACTGGTAAAATGGGAGTTGCCATAGCAGAAGAATTGGCAGAAAGAGGAGCAATGGTAAAATTAGTTTTAGGCCCATCCAATTTAAAAGTGGAACATCCCAATATCGAAACGATTAGAGTAACTCATGCTCAATCTATGTTTGAAGCATCTAAGACTCATTTTCCAAAAAGCGATATCGCAGTCCTCGCTGCGGCTGTAGCAGATTACAGACCTACTACCATTGCTGATAAAAAAATCAAAAAGAAAGGTGGGAATTTGATGATTGAGTTGGAAAGAACAACAGACATTGCTGCAACGCTAGGGAAAAAGAAGAAGAAAAAGCAATTATTGATCGGTTTTGCCTTAGAAACTAATGATGAATTAGAAAATGCAAAAGGCAAATTAGAAAGAAAAAATTTCGATTTCATTGTTTTAAATTCACTTAGAGACAAAGGTGCAGGATTTGCAGTAGACACTAATAAAATTACAATTGTACGCAAGGACAATAAGATCAAAGAATTTGAGTTAAAATCTAAGAGACAAGTGGCGGTGGATATTGTGAATGAGATTATTGATATGATAAAATAAATGTTGCCAAAACTCACAAGGTGACTTGGAGTCACCTTATGAGTAAAACATTCAACTATAAAAAGTTTTACGATGAAAAAATTACTCTTTTTAGCTTTTACCATTTTATTCAGCCAATTCTCTTTTGGCCAAGAATTACTATTTGATGTAACGGTAAATACTCCTAAGATTCAAAATGTAGATCCAAAGGTATTTAGTAATTTAGAAACTTCTATTCAAGAGTTTTTGAATAATCGAAAATGGACGGAAGATGTGTACGAACCAGAAGAGCGAATCAAATGCAAAATCCAATTAACCATCACAGAAGAAATTTCGCAAACTACTTTTAGAGCAGATTTAGCGATTCAATCTACACGACCTATTTTTGGAAGTAGTGAAGAAACACCTTTACTCAATCATGTAGACAAAGATGTGGTCTTCAATTTTGAGCCATTCCAACCTATTGTTTTTAGTAAAAATTTATTCCAAGATAATCTAAGTTCTATCTTAGGATTTTATGCAAATATAGTGTTAGGAATGGATTATGATTCTTTCTCTCCACTAGGAGGAGATCAATATTTCCAAGCCGCTCAAGAAGTTCTATCAAGTATTCCACAAAATCTAACAGGTACTTACCAAGGTTGGAGACAATTAGATGGAAATAGAAATAGATATTGGATTGTTGAAAATTTGTTGAGTCCAAGAGTTCGTGATTTTCGTTTAGCTCTATATAAATATCATAGAAATGGACTAGACGCAATGGTTGACAACCCTACTGCAAGTCGAGTAACTG
This sequence comes from uncultured Saprospiraceae bacterium, assembly GCA_937918905.1. Taxonomy (GTDB): domain Bacteria; phylum Bacteroidota; class Bacteroidia; order Chitinophagales; family Saprospiraceae; genus CAJQQY01. Next base: position 5,748 of record CAKZSH010000337.1, on the reverse strand, counting down.
TTATGGAAAGTATCAAAGCTATTGAGCAAGTCAATAGAAATTATCCTAACTCTATGATCCTTCAAATGTTTGCCAACAGTAAACGTAATGAATTAATCGAAATTCTAAAAGCAGGAGATAAAAATCAAAAAGACAGCTTCTTTCGGGCTTTGGTAAAAATCGACGCATCCAATGCCAATCTCTACCAGAAAATCTATAAGTAATTTCTTTTAACTGTGAACGATTAACGGTGAACTGTGAACCACTTAGACGTAAAAATCACAATTATTTTTTGTTAACCGTTCACAGTTAACCGTTCACAGTTAATATCAATGCTTCGCAAACTCCTCCGCTATCTTCAGCCTTACCGACGAAATGTAATTCTCAATATCATTTGTAATGTATTGATGGCATTATTTACCATAGTGAGCATTCCTGCAATTATTCCTTTTTTACAGATTTTATTTGACATGGAACCACCTGTGATGGACAAGCCTGAATGGTCTTGGGGTGCAGGTAGCTTGATTGAATATTCTAAATATTGGTTTAGTAACTTGATGCACACGGAGAGCAAAGAAACTGCCTTGGCCTATATTTGTATTTTTATTGTTATACTTTTTTTACTAAAAAATATATTTCGATACCTGTCTTTGTTTTTTATGGCTCCTGTACGGAATGGTATTGTTAGAGACGTCCGCCAACAGTTGTTTTCCAAAATGATGGTATTGCCGCTCTCCTATTTTTCAGAGGAAAAAAAAGGAGATTTGATGTCGCGAATCACAACCGATGTCATGGAAATCGAATGGAGTATTTTGAATGTCCTGGAAGCATTTTTTAGAGAACCATTAATCATGTTGGGTTGTTTGGGATTGATGATATATTTGAGTCCTGCATTGACTTTGTTTGTTTTTGCTTTGATAATTTTTACGGCATTGATTATTGGAGGTATTGGAAAAACTTTAAAAAAGAAGTCCTCAACTGTTCAAGAGAAATTGGGAAATTTAGTTTCTATCGTTGAAGAAGGACTTTCAGGTTTGAGAATCATCAAAGGTTTTAATGCTGAAAATTATCAAGAAGCAAAATTTAAAAAAGAAAATGACGATTATAAAAAAACATTGACACATCTACTTTGGCGGAGAGATTTGTCTTCGCCATTGACAGAGTTTTTAGGAATCGCAGTAGTTGCTGTTTTGTTGTGGTATGGTTCAAGGCAAGTATTTAGTGGAGCAATTGGAGCAGATAGTTTTTTCGCTTTTTTGATGGCATTTTATTATGTCATTGATCCTGCCAAGTCTTTTTCCAAAGCCTATTATAATTTTCAAAAAGGTGCTGCTGCCGTAGATCGAGTCGATCATATTTTAGATGCAGAAGAAACCATTCAAGAGAAAAAAGATGCGCTTTCATTTAAGAACTTCAATCATGCTATCGAATATCGAGACGTTTCTTTTTTTTATCAAAAGGATGAAAAAGAAGTGTTACAAAATGTGGATTTAAAAATCCCAAAAGGAAAAATCATTGCATTGGTTGGAGCATCAGGTGCAGGGAAAAGTACCTTGGCAGATTTGCTACCTCGATTTTATGATGTATCGAATGGCGGTGTTTTTATTGATGGGAAAAATATTAAAGACCTCAAATTAAAAGACTTGCGAAATTTGATGGGAATCGTTTCTCAGGAAGCCATTTTATTCAATGATACCATTTACAATAATATTGTTTTTGGTTTGAAAAATGTAACCGAAGCACAAGTCATCGAAGCTGCAAAAATTGCCAACGCTCATGATTTTATACTTCAAACTGAAAATGGCTATCAAACTAACATTGGTGACCGAGGTAATAAACTCAGCGGCGGGCAACGTCAACGGATCACGATTGCAAGGGCTGTTTTAAAAAATCCTCCTATCTTAATTTTAGATGAAGCTACCTCTGCGCTAGATTCTGAATCTGAAAAATTGGTTCAAGAGTCATTAACCAAACTGATGCAAAATAGAACTTCAATTGTCATCGCTCATCGACTTTCTACAATTCAACATGCGGATGAAATTATTGTCATGCAAGATGGAAAGATCATTGAACGAGGAAGGCATGAAGAACTTTTGAGACAGCAAGGTGCTTATCAAAAGTTAGTGGAATTGCAGACGTTTTGATTTGATTTAAAAATTTGATATATTTATAAGGATAAAAATTTGATTCACGTATCCATACGTTTTAGTTCAATTTCTTTTTATTAAAAAATTAAAAATGAGTGTTTTAGATATTAAAAATGATTTGCTTCGATTATTGGTAGAAACGAATGACCCAATGCTCTTGGAAAAAGTACGATTGTATTTTAAAAACTTGAAACATGAAACACTTACAGAAGAAGAAATAATTGCTCAAGAGGAAAGAATGATTGATTTTGGATTAAATCAAATTGAGAAAGGTAAAACAATGTCTCATGAAGAAGCACGTAAAAAAATAAATGAACACCTAAAGAGACTGGCTAAATGAATCAAGTAATTTGGTCTGACCTCGCATATTTATCCTATACAGACATCTCTAACTATCTTACTTCTAATTTCTCCCTCGATCTTGCCTTGAAATTTGACGAGCAAGTAGAAAAGCTATGTGATAACCTAACAAAGTTTAAGAACTTTTGTCCAGCTTATACACTTCGTCCAACTCTTCGTAAATGTATTGTTAATAAGCATATTGCTTTACTTTATCGGATTGATGAAAATAAAATTCATTTGATTACTTTTTATGACAATAGAGGTATTCACCATTTTTAGTAGATTTCTATATTGAAGTAAAGTTATCATTTTCACCTCTCCTTTATCATTTACAAGTTTGTTTTTTTAATACTTCACCAACTTAAAACTCCGCTTATCATTGACTGCATACAAGGTCAAAAAATAAATCCCTTTTGGTAAATGATCTGTACTAAACTTAAATTTAAAAATTCCTTTTCTTCCAAGAGAATCTTCAATGAGTCTCGTAACCAGCCTACCTTGAGTATCATAAATTAATAAATTGACTCGAGTATCTTGTGGTAAATAAAATTCAAATGTAGTAATATTCTCAGTTGGGTTAGGATATAAAATTGATTTCAATTCATCCCCCGAAGCATTTGACAAGACTCCACAGTAGCCAAATAAATTTTCATCCAACCATCTTAATCTGAACCGTAACCAATCTTTGATATAATTTAATTCAGCATCATAATTACCTCCTAGAAAAAAATTAAAATGGACTTTCACTTCCAAGATTGGCCATCGTACAAAATTTCTATCCTTCGCCGCTGAAATGTAATTAGCTTGTTGGTCAATATATGCCATCACAGAATCCGTATGTAAAAATTCTCCTCGATAACCTTCCCAAGTACATCTTAATTCATTTGCAAAAGTCTCATCTTCCAGCAATCGGCTCCACCAAAATGGTATTTGAGAAGATGCTCCAGTACATTTTTCATTATAATTATACATGTAATTTTCTCTATTCTGACCTTCGCAATCCCAACCATTTCCTATAGAAAGATTAAAATCCCAGGCTGGTCCCATATGCAATTTTCCACCTTCACTATCTTTCATTTTGTGCATAAAAACACTCAGTCGATAACCATCTACATTATAACTAATTTCATTCGCAAGGAAAAAATCGATAAATGATTTAACATCAATATATTTTCGATACCCGATTTCAGGGTCTTTAAAATCATCGCTAAATAATGCCGTTTCAAAATCGTGAATGTATTGTTGAATATAATCTTTTTGGGGAGTGGTAATTTCATCAGCTTTGGGATAAGCATATTGGAAATAAACTTTTCGATTTAAGTATTCATCAGGTTTTATACTTGAATCCCAACCTTGTCCACCACTTCCAGTTTGCTTATCTATTTTTATAATATAACCACCAGTCAGCTCATCTCCTTCATTATCTGTTGGTTTTAATTTTGCAATATTAACTCTATTTGCATCTCGTTTTATTTTTTCCATAAAAATATAAACGCCCTGATACTGCTCATTAATCACAAGTTCTACAAATGCAGTACGAGAGGCGTACTGTCCCATTTCTCTTGCTAAGTGATAAATAATATCATTCCTTAATAAACTCTTATCACTCAATGGCCCATACAATATCCAGTCATTTTCTTCAGGCATTCCAAGCAATGAAACATTATTATTAGTTCCATCAGATAGTTGAGTTTCAATAGCATAGGACTTTTTTATAAAACGTTTTTGCGAAGAAGAACCTCTGAGTTCAATGCTAATTCGACCATTGTATTCATTTGGAATATCATTGATGTTGTTCCCGTTTTCATTATTGATAATTTTCATTTCAGCAATGATTCGAGGATCATCTATGATGGTTTGTCCATTAGTATTAATTTGAATTATGGGAAGGTTGGAAGATGTTAAAAATATAGGTGACTGAAACCAATCAGGAGTAGGTTGATAATATTCTGACTCATCATTAATACCTACTGATAAAAAAAAGTTAGCAGAGAGGTCAGATGACATTTCATCATTTTGTACTTGAATGGCTAAAGTATTTATTCCCTCCGTAAGTACATTGTTAATTACATTATGGTTGATTTCAAAATATTCGGGTCTTCCTCCTCTGTACATTGTTGCTTCATGAAAATAAGTTGGAAGTGCATCAAAGGCAGCCGTTTCTCCTACGATTCCAATATTGGATCGAGCAATTTCTACTCCATTAAGATAGGCAATAAAGGCATCATCATAATCCGCATGAAGTACAGCATAAACAATTGTCGAGCTGTCGATAACTTCAAATTCTTTCCGCAAATAAAGCGCTGAAACAGTATCGACTAACGTAACATCATCGCCATCACCAAAACCAAAACCACCTATTCCCTTTTGCCAAGATTGGTCATCAAAATCAGGTTGCATCCAATTTGATGCGGGTTCAGAAGTTGCAGGTAAATATTTCCATTCCTCCTGCCCCATAACAATAGTTTCCCAATGATGGATATTATTTTGAGCAAAAAAAGGAATCGAAAAAAAGATGAGTTGGAAAAATAAAGAAATATTTTTTATCATCTAAAATATATTCTTTTTGATACTACTGTACATTTACCAAAGTCCACCCCCTAGCCCCCGCCAGCGGGGGAAAACATCCTGCTAACTTTTAGCAGTATCTTCCAATTTTCTACAAACTCTCCCCCGCTGGCGGGGGCTGGGAGGTGGACTTTGGTAAGTATACAGTAATATGATTTTTTTTGATAGAAATAGAAACTCAAATTGCTTTTTCAAAGCATCAGTATGCTGCAAACTATATTTCGTCTACAGCATACTGAACTTCAACAAAAGAATCTTTTTCTAATTATGATAATTAGAAATTAAAGAGTCAGATGTACTGCTACTACTCGAGCTACTATTCCCTAGAGTATCAGTTGTACTACTGCTAGAACTACTATTACCCAAAGTATCAGTTGTGCTACTGCTAGAATTACTGTTTCCCAAAGTATCAGTAGTACTATTGTTAGAATTACTGTTTCCTAAAGTATCAGTTGTACTATTACTTGTATTAGAATTATTACTTGTGTTGCTGCTGCTACTTGAGCCCAAGGTATCAACACTGTTATTTTCTATTTGCTCTGTCAGACTATCTACATCTAAATCGTTAGCTGCTTTTCCACAAGAAAAAAAGATAACTAATGAGAATGTTACCAAAGTGAAGAGGATGTAATTTTTCATTTTTAAGTATTTATTTGTTAAAAAAAATTGTGTTATCTAAAATTTATAGTTGATGCCCACATTGGCTTTGAGT
>CAKZSH010000336.1 GCA_937918905.1 uncultured Saprospiraceae bacterium | reverse complement strand
TTATTGAGCGCGCAGAGGATTTTTATTAAAATAAAAATGAGCAAAGATGCAGAGATTTAAGGTGTTCCTGATGAAAGATTTTGCGGACTCTGCTTCTATTTTTCGCACTTGCCTGCCGTAGGCAGGGAAAAATACTCTGCGACATCCAATACGTTATTCGACAAACTCTGTGTCTCAGCGTCTCAGCGTTCAATCATCAATATATTTTCGAAACTAGATTGATATCTTTTTTGCGTAACATCAGTTAAGATTATGTTTTGAGGTACTTTAGCCAAAGTCTGTGTCAGTCCGTGGCTAAATTGCGTATCAAGAATTTCCCTTAACACTCATAATCCTTAATCAAAAAAACCGTTGGCATGGTTTTCGGTATTAATTAAATATCATATATCAAGACGAAATTATAAACTAAGCGTTTAACTTAAAACATCTTATAGTTATAATTTAATTATAAAGTTGTTTACTTTTACGAACATAAGACAAGGCAAAACAGAACAGAAACTCACCTTCTTTTTAGAAAGATCAATTTGTTTTTCGCCTTAAAAGTTTATTCCAACCGAGAAACAAGTTTCACTACACAAAGATCGATTATTATAGAATAGGATTTATTCCTAAAAAACTGGATATGAAAAGAATTTTTCTATACATACTGATTATTGTATTGTCCTCAGTTTCATTTTTTACAAAAGGTGCTACAGAGGCTTCTAAGGATGGTATTTCAAAAACCAATGCTACCTTTTTTAACGATATTGTTACACAGGATACTTTTTATATCCAAACATCAGATTGTGTAGGTACAGGAGCGGTTTGTATTGATATTCCAATGTCGGATGTAGGTAATTATACCTTTACTGATAATGGAATGATGTATTCCGCAGGTTTTCAAGAATGCTTGGAAATTACTACAAGTATATATGATTATGCTCAGTTATTTGGGCAAGGGAACTTAGGGCCTTATATGTTAGATAGTTGGATAGTGGATGGCGTGACTTATTCAGGATCTTTTGCAAATATTCCTGATTTGTTGGATTCGATGAATACTTGGAATCCTAACGGAAATTGGGTTTTGGATAATGTTGGACAAACCATTTCAGGAGGAGTTTCTGGTTCGGTTTATTCTATAATGGATGTTACTGTTACCTCTATTTCTGCACCTTCAACGATTCCATTGAGTTCGAGTAGCGCATTTGGAGGCATCGAATTGAATTTGACAGTAGGGACACATTTAGTACAAGTTTTGGAAAATGGAGGAGCGATGTGCTTAGATTCATTTTTTGTAAATGTGGTTTGTGTTCAGCCAAATATTGAAAATTTGATTTTAGAAGAAGATTCTGTTCATGTATTCTGTTTTGACAATTCAGAATTTTTGGGTTTACCCACTACAACAGAAATCTTATGTTCAAATAATGCAGGAACGCCTGCAAGTTTTAATTTGATAAATGGAAATAGCTGTGTTGAGATTTCAGCAATGAGTTTAGGGCAGGATACTGCTTGTTATGTGATTTGCGATAATTTTGGAATATGCGATACCTCAACTATTTATATTGAGGTAGTTCCACCAGTTTTTAATGGAACGGTTTCTTGGATAATTGATACGATATATGCGAATGCTATTCAGCAACTTTGTATTGATACTTCAGAAATGGCAGGTCAAGTCATTGGAATATCCAATGGATGTCCAGGGCAATCAGGAGAATATGCCATATTTAGTATTGATGCTAATACGTATTGCGTAAATTATTCGGCAGTTGATATAGGAAAAGACACGGCTTGCATAGAAATAATTGATAATTATGGAAATGTGGATACCACCTACATTGTGGCATGTGTTTCGATTCCTACTACGGATACATTATACCAGAGTGTGGGGCTAGGATCTCTTGGGAATTTTTGTATTGATACCACTCAATTGGGTGGAGTAGTTTCTATAGTTGAAAATCTTTGTAGCAATGGGGCAGGCGGAGTGGCTTCTTTTACATTTGACCCAACAACATATTGTTATGAGGTATTGACCGCAGAGATGGGGCAAGATACAGCCTGTATTGTAGCATGTGATAATTTTGGAACTTGTGATACCACTATTTTGATCGTAGAAGTGACAGAAGCTACACCTACAAATTTGGTTGCGGTGGATGATTTTACTTCTATCATGTTAGGAGAAACACTTGATTTTAATATATGTGATAATGATATAATACCTGATGATTTTTTGACCAATTATTATATTCTTCCAGTATCATTTGGGGGACTTGGACCTAATCATGGTTTAGTAAATTTTGATAGTGAATGTAATATTAACTATCTGCCAACAGCACAGAATTGTGGAGTGATTGATTCTTTTAATTATGTGATATGCAATGCAGAAGGATGCGATACGGCATTGATTAAAATTGAAATTGCTTGTGAAAATACGAATAGTGCTTTACTTGAATTTTCTAATGGATTTTCTCCAAATGGAGATGAAGTCAACCAATATTTTACCATAAAAGGGGCTGAAAATTTACCTAGTTCTAACTTGACCATTTATAATAGATGGGGAAACCAAGTTTATAAAGGTGAGAATTATCAGAATGATTGGGATGGAACATTTAATGGTACGTTACTCCAAAATGGTACTTATTTCTTTTTGTTTCAAGATGGTGCGGGAAATACGTATAGCGGATACGTGTATTTGCAGAGGTGATATTATGTAAATTATTTTCTTTAACAAACCATTAAGATTATTGTATATATTTAATCTTTTTATTTGTTAAAAAAAAAGAGTTAATATATTGATAATCAACAGGTTAGGTGAGGTCTCGATTAAAGAGACTTATATGACCTTAAATTAGCATAGTTTTTGTTTTTACGTAGTGTGATGTGAAATTTTCATTTTACATAACCATCACACACAATAAAATACCCATTTAAATATGAGAAATATTTTTACGCTTTTATGCTTTGTTTGCTTTTTTGGTCAAGTTGCTTTCTCGCAACAGGACGCGATGTTTACGAAGTATATGTTTAACAGTTTGCATTACAATCCAGCATATGCAGGTGCCAAAGATCACCTTGCCGTTGGATTACTCTACCGAAATCAATGGTGGGGAATAGATGGCGCTCCAGTAACGCAAACATTTACGATACACACTCCATTGAGAAATAATAGAGTAGGTGTAGGATTTAGTGCTTATAATGATGTTATTGGACCTACTCATCAGATGGGAGCAAACTTTAGCTATGCTTATCGTATTCCTATGGGTAATGGAGGTAAAGGAAAATTGGCAATTGGACTTCAAGGTGGAGTAACCAATTGGAGAGCAGATTGGAATAAATTGAAACTAGCTGATACCAATCCTGACCAAGCCTTTTCAGAAGTTCAACCAAGTTATTGGTTACCAAACTTTGGAGCTGGTATTTATTACTACACTCGAAATTTCTATATCGGTTTTGCAAGTCCACACTTAATTGAGTATGATTTGAGAGAAGAAGCCACTACTGAGATTTGGGCAAAACAATATCGTCATTACTTTGCTTCTATTGGAGGAGCGATTCCAATCAAAGGGGATATGCTTGTTTTCAAACCATCATTATTAGTTAAAAATGTAGGTTTGTTAAGCAACTTCAACAAAGATGATGCATTCAAAGATATAGGAGCACCTACTGAAATAGATGTTGATTTATCATTATTGTTTTATGAGGCACTCTGGATTGGAGCATCGTTCCGTACAGCAATCGAAGCATTTAATGATACAAGTTCATTTGATTCAGTTGATTTGTGGGCAGCGTACTACCTTGCCAACGGATTAAGAATCGGAGCTGCATATGATTATACTTTAACAAAATTACAAAATCCTGCAAAAGGATCTTTTGAAATTATGTTAGGCTACGAATTCAACTACAAAACTAAACAGATTGTAACTCCGCGTTACTTCTAAATAATAATTTTGAATTTTAAATGATTGAGTTTTGAATAATCCTTATGACGTGTATTCACGTTTTTCGCAACATTCAAAATTCATAATTCAACATTCAAAATTGATTCATGAGAAAACTATCAGACTTTAATCAATAGAATTAAAATCGGCAATGAGAATGGTCAACTGATCGAGTAACCCAAAACAGTTTACCATTCTTCATTGCCGTAAAAAAAGTAACTTTTCCAAAAAAAAAGAAGGTTTTACCCCAAGAAGTTGGGGCGATTAAAAACACTAGTAACATGATAAAACAAAGGATGATTTTAGCTTTGCTGCTACTAATTTTTGCGTCAAGCAGCGTTTCTGCCCAGTTTTCCAAAGTTAAACGGGCAAGACAACACATGGAGGATTTAAATTATGTGGCCGCCATTGAGTTGTACAATCAAATTTTAGAAAAAAATGACAACCCAGAAGCTAAAATCAATATAGCGGAGGCTTACCGTAAGATTAGCGATTCTGAAAGTGCAGAATACTGGTACGGTCAAGTGGTTCAATTAGATGAAGCTGAACCTGTACATAAATTATATTACGGTCAAATGCTCCAGAGAAATGGAAAATGCGACCTTGCCAAAGAATGGTACCAAGCATATGTAGATGCTGTTCCTGAAGATCAACGTGGACAGTATTTGGTACAAGCATGTGATTACGAAGATGAATTGCGTACTAAAAATGCAGGGATCTACGAAATCGTACATGTTGACTTCAATTCTGCTTTGGACGATTTCAGTCCAGCTTTTTATAATGAAGGTTTGGTTTTCGCTTCGGAGCGTGACAAAGGTGTTGCGATCAAGCGTAAGCACGAATGGACTGGTAATCCTTTCAACGAATTATTCTATGTAGAAAGACAAAAAGAAGGAAAAGAATTGGGTGAGTACACTTATAAAAAACCTGAGAAGTACTCTAAACAATTGAATTCTAAATTTCATGATGCTGCGGTAACTTATAATAGTGACCAAACAAAAGTATGGTTTACTCGAAATAACTTAATTAAGGGTAAAGCAAAAACTGATGATGAAGGTATCATTCGATTAAAAATATTTTCAGCTACCATTGATGGTGACAAATGGAAAGATATTCAAGGACTTCCATTTAATAGTGATGAGTACTCTGTTGCTCACCCTACATTAACTCCTGATGGGAACAAAATGTATTTCGCTTCTGACATGCCTGGTGGTTTTGGAGGAATGGATTTATACGTAACGAGTATGGACGGCGGAAGCTGGGGACCTCCAATTAACCTTGGAGCAAGAATTAATACGGAAGGAAACGAGATTTTCCCATACTACCAAAAAGATCAAAGATTATACTTTGCATCTGATGGACATGTTGGTCTTGGAGGACTTGATATGTGCTATATGGATGATAAAGGAAATGATGAATTTGGAGATATTATTAATATGGGATACCCATTGAATACTATTTCTGATGACTTCGGAATCATCTTCGAAGAGGAAGGAAATGCTGGTTATTTTACTTCTGATCGTGAAGGTGGAAATGGTCGTGATGATATTTATGCTTTCCGTAAAATGGCTGCTACTATGGAAATCTTAGTGTACGATGAAGTAACAAGAGAACCAATTCCTGGAGCAACAGTATTAAATGATTGTACTGGTGCATCAATGTTGACCAATAGCGAAGGAAAAATTATCTTCGATATGAAACTTGACCAATGTTGCAACTTTGCAGCAAGTATGGAAGAGTACATGGACAACTCAATGGAAGGTTGTACAAAAGATGTATCAATGGGACAAAAGGTATTTGTTGAGATTCCATTGAAAAAAGAAATCCTGTTTAAGTTAGAAGGTCTTGTAGTAAATCAAACTACTGGTGAGCCTATCGAAGGAGCAATTGTTACTTTGACAAATGACTGCGAAGGTGAAGAACCTGAGCCAGTTGTTACTGATGAAAATGGAACATTTGTTTTTGATTTAGCTCCTGACTGTTGTTATAGTGTAGCTGCAACTAAAGAAGGTTACTTTGGTAACCCAGTTAGCGATCAATGCACTCGTAACTTGACAGAGGCTACAACATTACAAGCAATTCTTAACTTAAGTCCAATTTCAGCACCTAATACAGGTGAGGTTGCAATAAGTGATCCTGTAACTACTCCTAAAGTAGTTATTGATTCTGAAACTGGTAAATATATCGAATTAGCAACAGGTGAACCATATACTGGTGACTATAATGGTGTTCAAATTACTGATGGTGAAGTTCCAAATAGTGAAATATTCGTTGAATCTCCAACGGAGTCAATTGAAGGAACTGTTTCTTACTTGTTACATATTTACTATGATTTCGATCAGTCTTATATTAGAGATGAAGCTCAATCTGAGATTCAAAAATTATGTAGAATGATGACTGAAAACTCTGATTTGATTGTAGAGATTGGTTCTCATACAGATTCAAGAGGATCGTTCCGATACAATAGAAGTCTTTCACAAAGGCGTGCAGAATCAGTTGTTAGAGCTTTGATTGATTGTGGAATTGCTCAAGAGAGGTTAGTTGCGAAAGGATACGGTGAAACAAAAAATGTGAATAATTGCGAAAACAGAATTCCATGTAGTGAGCGAGAACATCAAATGAATCGTAGAACAGAATTTAGAGTAATTGGTTGTATGAGTTGTACTGATGATGTCAGACAAATCTCTACTGAAAATAATAATACAAAAGTAGATGAATGTGCAGCTTGCCCATTCTAATGAATAATTAAATTGCCCGAAACTTCGGGAAATAATTAATAATTATTCGAATACTTTTGATTCATAAAAAAAAAACGGTGTTTTGACTAACTGTCAAAACACCGTTTTTTTATTATGTTTTGTTCCGTCAAGCGAAGCATCTTTCCACCATCAAGTGAAACGACCGTCCACCGTCATTCCTACTTCTCAAAAAACGATTCCACAAATTCTCTTTTATTAAAAATTGCTAGGTCATCAATTCCTTCTCCAATTCCAATAAACTTAATTGGAATTTGAAATTGATCAGAGATTCCGATTGCCACACCACCTTTAGCAGTACCATCTAATTTTGTCAAAGCCAAACAACTTACATCCGTTGCTGCAGTAAAATGTTTACATTGCTCAATGGCATTTTGACCAGTTGTTGCATCTAACACTAACATTACATCGTGAGGAGTACCGGGCATTTTTTTACTTGTAGAGTTTTTGATTTTAGTTAACTCTCGCATCAAGTTGAGTTTTGTATGCAAACGACCCGCAGTATCAATGATACATACATCACAATCATTATTGATAGCATGTTGAACGGTTTCGTAAGCAACAGCGGCAGGGTCAGTATGCATTCCTTTTGCAAAAAAATCACAACCTACACGATCACTCCAAATTTTTAATTGATCCACAGCAGCAGCACGATAGGTATCACCTGCACCAATTACTACCTTATGGCCGCGTTGAGTATAAGCGTTGGCTAGTTTACCGATGGTAGTTGTTTTTCCAACACCATTTACGCCTACGACCATCAGCACGTATGGTTTTTTATCAGCAGGAGGGGCGAAGTCTTCGAGTTGCTCGGTATTAGTTTCGGAAAGTAATTGAACGATTTCGTCTCTTAGAATTTCGTTAAGTTCAGAGGTGTTGACATATTTATCTTTAGCAACTCTTGCCTCAATTCTTTCAATGATTTTGATGGTGGTGTCTAAACCTACATCGGAGGCAATCAGTACTTGTTCAACTTCATCCAATACTTCAACATCAACAGTAGATTTACCAGCTACCGCTTTTTTGATTTTATCAAAAAAACCAGATTTAGTTTTTTCTAAACCTTTATCTAATTGTTCTTTTTTTTCTTCCTTAGATTTTCCGCCAAATAATTTTTTAAAAAAACCCATATTTTCAACAAATTTTGAATTTTGAATAATGAATTTTAAATGAATCGAAAACGGTGAACCAAAATTATTCGATTTATTCAAAATTCATCATTCAAAATTCATAATTAATAAATGCAAAAAAGGCTTTCCTCTAAATACGAAGAAAAGCCTTTTTTATGAACTGGTTCATTGCTGAAAGTTCAAATTACTTCTTAGCGAAGAATGCTTTCACTTTATCTTTGTGAATCATTACTTCTTTGTAAGTATATTTTCCAGTAGTTTCGTCTTTAATACTTTTAACTACTTTAACGAAATCTCTACCAGAACCTGCGTTAGCCGCACGTTTACCTACTCTGGAGTTTTTAGATACTTTTGCCATGATAAATATTTTTTGATGAGGAAATTAAAACTTGCTCTGCAAAATAAAGCTAATATTTAACTTCTTCAAGTCCTTATAAATAGGATTACTTAATTTCTTTATGAATTGTATATTTCTTCATAATTGGATTAAATTTCTTTAATTCCAATCTATCAGGTGTATTCTTCTTATTCTTTTGGGTAATATATCGAGAAGTACCAGGCAAGCCACTTGCTTTGTGTTCTGTACATTCCAAAATAATTTGCATTCGATTACCTTTGCTTTTCTTAGCCATTTTAAAATTATTTAGGTTCTATAAAAGAACGATAATATATAATTATTTTAATTTGATTCCAGTTTTGAATCCTTTTCGCTCTTGCTGCTTAAGGTATTCATAAACTCCTAGTTTGTTAATTGTACGAAGTGTACTAGTTGCTACTTTAAGTGTAACAGTTTGGCCAGTTTCAGGTACAAAGAAATTTTTCTTAATCAAATTAGGAAGGAAACGACGTTTTGTTCTTCGCTTTGAGTGAGAAACATTATTTCCCGAAATCGGACGTTTTCCAGTTAATTGACAAACTCTAGACATAATTTTGTAATTAAAAATTAATAATGAACCTGCCAGCCGGCAGGCAGGCAATGAATAATTTTCTCAAAAATGCGGATAACGATCAATCGAAATTATTCATTACTCATTCTTAATTATTCATTAATAAAGTGACCTTGGCAAGATTCGAACTTGCAACCTCTTGATTCGTAGTCAAGTGCTCTATCCAGTTGAGCTACAAAGCCATGTATTTCAAAAAAAAACCATTTTCTTCAAATGGAGTGCAAAGATAACTGTTTCTCCTTGTTTTACAAAGGTTTTTTATTAAATTTTTGGGGATGTGGAAAAGATTAAAACGACTGACGGACGCTTAGCTTGACGAAACACGAACCTCGGGTCAAATACTTGTGAATCCGTGGTTCGTGGTTCGTCAAGCGAAGCGTCCGTCAGTCGTAACCGCCAACTTCAGTTGGCAGGTTGTTTTAAAATAAAGGATATTCATAGTGTTTAAAATAGTTAACTCAAGTTACGGATAAATTTGATTGATGATTTTGTATTTAAAAAATGGTATTGGGATGATGTGTATTGGGTATTGAGAATGGTTCGTAGTCCCAACACTTAATACCCACAATCTCAAATCAAATTATCCGCAACTTGAATTAGTTAAACAACTACTATTTGACAACCTGCCAACTGAAGTTGGCGGTTACAAGGCCGTGCAGATTTTCTATGATTTTTAAAATCGCGTTTTTTGATTTCATAAAAAATCAGCGTTTATCTGTGGCTAAAAATCTAACTCTTTCGATTCGTAAATTTTAACATCAAACAAACCCAATCATTCAGGGGCGTAGGAATTTTATATTTTTCACCCAATTTTGAAATGACTCCATTCTTTGCTCCCAATTCAATTGGTCGTCCCATCAGTCGATCAGTCAACATCGAACTCCCTTTTTCTTTGGGATAAGTTTTTACTTTTTTTAAAAGTTGTAAAGCGAAATCAATGGGAATAATTGCACCGTCAGCACGAGCAACTAAAATGGATTCTTCCAATATTTTTTGATACCAATTTTTGATTTCTTTTTTTTCAAAAATCCAACAAGTCTCACCAGTCAAACAAGTGATTGCTCCTAGCGAAGCACTTTCAATCAGCTTTTTCCAAGTTACAGTTTTAAAGTATTCGAACTGTTGGAGTATCAATTTTTTATTAAAAAAAAGACTTTTAAAATCATTGGCTAAATCTCCTGAAACGCTTGCCAGTTGGACGTCTTTCATTTGTAGATAGCTTCCGTTTGAATTTTTTTGTACAGGGCAATCAATCATACATTCCAAGATACGATCTTCCTTTGCATAGGGGAGAAGTGGCTTTTTAAGTTCCATTCCATTTCGAATAACAGTAATTTTTGTTTTTGGGAAAATCAGTTTTTCAAACCAAATTTTTGCACCTTCAAAATGATATTCCTTCAGACAAATGATTAACCAATCCAATTGGTTTCCTTGTAAATTTCCAAAGGAATTGGTCGCAGGTAACTTATATTTTTTATCCTCAAATTGAACTTGAATTTCTTTCTTTTCAGAACGATGAAAGAAAAATAATTCTATATTTTTATTGAATGACAATTCTTTTGCAATCACCGAACCAATTGCTCCAACTCCCAAAATACCGACGAGCTGTTTTGAGACTATTTGATTTTGATTATATTTACTGCTAGGAGGCACTTGTGTCTTTGATTTTTTATACTCAATTGGCTTAAGCCAATAAATTTTTCAACGCAGAGTCGCGGAGACGCAGAGATTTTTTCTTCGAAAAATTTTTCGAAAAACTCAGCACCTCTGTGTTGAAAAATTTATAAAATTCAGTTTTGCTGAATAACTACGATTTTTTAACAAAATGAATACCACTACATATGAGTAACCAAGATAACGAAATCTTAGATGACAACTATAGAGATGATAAAAAAGGCGGCGGTGAAAAAATAATTCATAATAGCGAACTCAGTATTTGGGAAGCGATGATTCCTGTTATTGCTTTGGTAGCGATGTTATTTTATAATGTATTCTATGCTTTTGGAGATGATGCCTTGAGTGGGTCGAATCAGTTTATATTATTATTGGGAGCAGCAGTTGCTGCTATCGTGGGATTTATGAACAAGGTCACCTACAAACAAATGATTGACGAAGTAGCTGAAAGTGTAAAATCAACTACGGGAGCAATTTTGATTTTATTGATGGTAGGTTCGTTGGCAGGGACTTGGATGATGAGTGGAATCATTCCTTCCATGATTTATTATGGGTTACAAATTTTGAGTCCAAAGATATTTTTAGCGGCCTGTGTGGTAATTTGTTCTATCATTTCCTTAGCGACTGGAAGTTCATGGACAACCTCGGCAACGGTAGGAATCGCATTGATTGGAATCGGAGGAACACTTGGTATTTCACTTGGAATGACTGCTGGAGCGGTGCTTTCGGGTGCCTACTTTGGCGATAAATTATCTCCACTTTCTGATACAACCAACTTGGCACCAGCCATGGCAGGTTCGGATTTATTTACGCATATCAAATATATGGCGTTGACAACGGTTCCTTCCATCTTGGTTACATTCATCATATTTTTAGTAATCGGATTTGGATTGGATACCAATGGAAGTCCTGATATTTCAGATAAGTTAACTGCAATTGAAGGTGCATTTAATATTTCTCCTTGGTTGTTTTTAGTACCTACAGTTGTGATTTTTATGATTTATAAAAAAGCACCACCATTGGTTGCGTTACTTGTAGGAGCATTGTTAGGAGGTGTCGTTGGATTGATTGCACAACCTGATGTATTTGCAAAAATAGGAGGAGGAGAGACGCTTACATTTAATTCTGGTTATAAAGGAGTGATGAATGCATTGACAGTTGGTACATCTGTAGAAACATCGAGTGCGGAATTAAATGATCTATTTAAAGGAAAAGGAATGGTTGGAATGTTAGGGACGATTTGGTTAATTATTTGTGCCATGGTTTTTGGGGGAGTGATGGATGCGATAGGTGCATTATCAAGAATTAGTGCGGCTTTGTTGAGTTTGTCGAGTTCAATTTTTGGATTATTTGCAAGTACGGTAGCGAGTTGTTTAGCATTAAATATTACAGCTTCAGATCAATATTTAGCGATAGTAGTTCCAGGTAAAATGTTTTCGAAAGCTTATGAAGAAAAAGGATTGGCACCTGAAAATCTGAGTAGAACGCTTGAGGATGCAGGGACGGTGACTTCGGTCTTGGTGCCTTGGAATACTTGTGGTGCTTATCAAAGTGGGGTGCTGGGTGTTTCGGTAGCGGACTATTTTATTTATGCGATATTTAATTGGTTGAGCCCGTTTATGACTTTGTTGTTTGCAGCATTGGGGATTAAGATTCGGATGTTGACGAGTAAGAAATAATTTTTTAGCCACGGACTTACTCGGACTTTTGCGGACTGTCGAAAAACATTTTTTTAAATCGGTACCAATCCGTGCTTGTCTGTGGCTGAAAAATAAATAATAATACCGAATTTAATAAGAGGTGTCGTGGATATTGAATTCGGTATAAGATCTAAAATAATACGAATCGTTACGCCGATCTTTTTAGAGGTAGGATTTTAGAAACTGACTTTAAAAAAATGGAATTTCATCATGCTGATATTGGGCATGGAGATTTATGGAGACATATTTCGAAAGAAGAAAAAGCGAATACCGAGATTTGATAATGGATTTTATTTGGAGAAGTTGTAAGAAAGGCCCAACTGCCAAATAAAAGTCCTTCCATTTTAAAAATCTGGAAGGGCTAAATGGACAAAATAAACCAACAAGATAATCCGAATCTTCCCTTCAAGATTTTTCATTTCTTGTTGGTATTTGTTTTTGTAAAAAGGTTATTTTCCCACTTTTTCAATTCTAGAACTTTCAAATATTCTTTTAATAAAAGTACTCTCTTTGCAAGGATTTAAATTCATTTCTTTTTCAACATTTTCGATAATGGATTTTAAGCTAATGTTATAATAATTAATGATCCTTTTAGGAGTAGAATTTCGTTTTAAAAAATCCCTTGACTTTGAATCCTTGATAAGGATAGAAAAGAATTGAGAAAATTTAATATGTATTTTTTTCAAATCACGATTGGCTTTTCGTAGTTCTTCTTGTAGAAATTTATTATCATTTCTCATGTTATCTTCTCTTTCAAAAAGAGCCTCAAATTCATCATTATACAAAGTTTCGTAATGATCTTCGAGTTGATCCCTCCAAGTAGTTTCTTGTTCAATTATCCAATATTTATGATGGATTTGATAACCTTTGTATTTAAATATGGTAAAGCAAATAGCATTAACAATGGCGGTTATCGCAAGAGATAATAAAAGTATAAGCATAATGTTTTTTATTTTTATCGATTAAATGAATTTTTAAGAAATCGATTTTTGGGATTTGAAATAAAGTAAAATTGGATTATCGTGTTTTTATTACCGTATTTCTAAAGCAAATATAGAGTGGATTCGAAGAGCTATTAGGTTACTTTCGATTGTTGGTAGGTTTGAAACTTTTATTGGTAGAAAATTTAATTTTTTTGGAAAAGGGTAGGGTACTAAAGTTTATCTTACATCATTTAAAGATTGAAAATTCAAGATTAAGGATTCAAGATTGTCGAAAAAACGTGTTTCCCTTCTAAATTAGATTCACGTTAAAAGGACCATCCATAATCTTGAATCATTAATCCATAATCAAAAAAATAGTATGAAGTTAGTTATCATCTTTGGTCCAGGGGCAGTAGGTAAAATGAGTGTAGGGCAAGCCCTTTCGAATATTACAGGATTAAAATTGTATCATAATCATATGTCGATTGAAGCAGTTCGTCCTGTCTTTGATTTTGGTACACCTGAGTTTAATAAGTTGGTAACTATGTTCCGCTTAGAGACGCTTAAAGCGGTAGCAAAAAGCGATTTGGATGGCGTGATTTTTACATTCGTTTGGGCGTTGAATTTACCAGAGGAATATGAATATGTTGATCGAATGGTAAAAATATTTGAAGAAGTAAATGGAGAGGTTTTTTATGTTGAATTGGAAGCAAGTTTAGAAACTCGTTTGAAACGAAATAGGCATGAAACCCGTTTGTTGGAAAAACCTTCTAAGCGAGATGTTGAAAACTCAGATCGTGTATTGAGACATGAAAGTAAATATCAACTGAATTCTAAGGAAGGAGAATTTACTAGACCTAATTATTTGAAAATCAATAATGAAAATTTAGAACCTGACGAGGTGGCGGAGATGATTAAGAAACACTTCGGTTTCTAATGAATTTATCGAAAAACGATTTCTACGATTGAACAGAATATCCAACAATAGAATAAGGAATTATGATTTGAGAAGTTTTGTCGAATACTTTTGAAAAGCCAGATCATTTTGAGTTTAATTATTGACCGATTTTCGATAACTTCTCAAATCTTAAATCCTTGTTTTATTGTTGGATATTCTGTTCAATTGTAAAAATCGTTTTTCGATAAAAATCTAAAAATTCAATTATTCATTTTTATAAACCACTCCATCCTTCATCACAAAACTTACCTTTTGTAAAATCGTAATATCCTCTAACGGATCACCTTTTACCGCTACGATGTCCGCCATTTTTCCACTTTCCAAAGTTCCATAATTATCAGAAATTCGAAGTAAATCAGAGGCAGCTACCGTTGCAGACTTAATCGCTTCGTAAGGAGGCATTCCTACTTCCACCATGTACATAAATTCCTTTGCATTGTCTCCATGAGGAGAAACTCCTGAATCAGTTCCGAATGCAATTTTTACACCTGCCTTATATGCTTTGCCAAAAGTCTCTTGAATTTGTGGGCCCACTTCAATTGCCTTTGGACGAATGACCGCAGGGAAAAAATTCTCATCATTCATTGCTTTTTCATAAACAAACTTTCCAGCAGAAATAGTGGGAACCATATAAGTACCTCTTTGTTTCATTAATTCCATAATTTCAGGAGTCATAAAAGTACCATGTTCGATACTATGAATTCCGCCGAGGACAGCACGTTTCATTCCTTCTGCGCCGTGAGCATGAGCAGCAGTTACAAAACCATAATCATCAGCAGCAGCTACGACTGCTTCGATTTCTTCAATTGTAAATTGAGCACCTTTTCCATCTCTCGCAACACTCAAGACTCCACCAGTCGAAGTGATTTTGATACAGTCCGCTCCATTCTTATATCGTTGACGAACAGCTTGTCGAGCTTCTTCAGGACTATTGATAACTCCTTCCAATGGTCCAGGGTTGCCCATCAAATCTTTCCTCATTCCATTGGTTGGGTCAGCATGACCACCTGTTGTTGCCAAACTTTTTTCAGCAGTATAAATACGAGGGCCTCGAATAAAATTCTTTCGAATAGCATCTCGGAGGGAAACATTTACACCTGTTCCACCAAGGTCTCTTACTGTTGTAAAACCCGCCATCAAAGTACGTTCGCAGTACATCGTAGCTCGAAGTGCTCGGTCTGCATCGCTTATTCTAAATTGTTCAGAGTATCGCCCTGGAGAGAGTTCGCCTTCCATGTGAACGTGCATATCCATAAAGCCAGGCATAACAGTTTGGTCTTTTAAGTCAATGACAGTTACATCATTTGGAGCTTCCAGATAACCTCTAGCAATGGATTTTATTTTGTTTTTTTCAATGATGATGGTTTGCTCTTTGGCGGCTGAGTTGCCTTTGCAATCAAGTACAGAACCACAATGTAAATATGTTGTTTGAGCTTTTCCTATTTGAGAAAAGACTAAAAAAAAAGTTAGGAGAAGTAATCTCATCGTTTTATTTTTTATAAAAATTATTAAAAGGCTTTTTGTAAAATTAGGAAAAAAAAATAACTGTGAACTATGAATATTAAACGAATAACCTATAATTATGAGAACATATATTGTAATTCACAATTATTGATTAACTGTTCACCGTTCAAAGTTCACCGTTAAAAAAACTTCCCTGTTTCTAAATTTCGTTGAATTTTGTCCCATGATTTGATTATGCCATTCATAGTGATGTAAACTCCATTTGATAAGGTTTGAGTGGCAGCAATGGCACTTCCAATATTGAGATCAGCTTCTGAATTAGAAAATCGTTCAGGGCGCATTGCACCTGTGAGTACGATAACTTTATCATTTATATTTTTGGAAATAAATTGAGCCGTTTCGATTAAAGTATCTGTACCATGAGTGATGATTATTTTTTCGGAAGTTTGTTGTCGGATGAGATAGACTAAGGCTTGTCGATCATCTTGATTGATGTCGAGACTGTCTTTTTGGCAAGCAGTAAGGATTTGATATTCGAAGGAAGGTTGGAGTTTTTCTAAAATTCTACGAGTGGCTGGTTCTCCAAATTCGAAGGCGTATCCTTTTGTTGTTTTGGGGTAGTCTTTGTCGATAGTTCCACCTGTTTGGATGAATGTTATTTTCATGAGTGATTCGTTGATTTAAAATTTTGGATGATGAAAAAAAATTATTCAAAAAATCCATCCCCTAGCCCTCGCCAGCGGTGGCAAGCAGTCTGTCAGCTTTCAACAAATCTCTTAAAATTATCTACAATGTTTTCCCTGCTGGCGGGGGGTAGGGGGTGGATTTTTTGAATCGTACTTTTTTAAAACCTATAAATTCAATACCCTTTTATTTGAAGATAACATTATAATTACAATTTGTACTTTTTGTAAAAATAGAGGTTTATTTTATCGGACTACATATTTCAATTAAGAAACCATTGTTATCTTTTAAGTATCCTACTTTTTGTCCCCAAGGTTTAATGATTATTTTTTCTACTTCAGTTGCACCTGCTTTGATTGCTTTTGTAAATAATTTTTCAGGTGTTTCAGAGGTGAAACCCATTTCTATTCCAAACGGTTTCCCTGTGGTGTTACTTTCTATAAAACCATTTTTTAAGTTACTTTTGGCTAATTCAATAGAGGCAAAAGCAATTGTGGTTTCCCCAGAAACTATTTCACCATAATCGTTTTCAGGTGTGAGGAATTTTTGGGAAAAACCGAAAGCTTTTTCATAGAATGAAATGGTGTTTTTTACATCATTGACATACATGATGGTGTAAGCGTATTTTATCATTTTTTTATAAATTTAATGAAATCTGAACGGGTTCTTACTCTTGAATGGCTAATTGAATGACGTTCCAATAATTTTTTTCTAACACTCCTTTTTCATAATATCCTTTGGCTTTTATCAAGCGATGCATTTTAGGTAAGTTATAAGATGGAACGCCCATCAACATATGATGCTCCGCATGGTAATTTACATAGTAGGGGGCAAATAATAATTTTTCAAAAAAGTTAGCGTAAGTGGTTCGAGTATTTAGAAAAGGATTTTTTTGGTCTTCGAGGACAGAGTGCTCTGCCATGGAACGGACTCGTAGGCTGAATTGAAAAGTTGTAAAATAAGCGACTACCCAAAGCAAGTATAACCATCCTGAAGCAAAGAAATATAAAATTGAAAAAATGACAAGATTTGCAAAAATAGGTTTGGACAAAGTATTCCAAAGGGCTGTGAAAAAATCAGCCCATGAACGATTCTTTTGAGAAATCTTAGTTACATTTTTTCCTAAGTTGTATTCGATATATCCCATGTTCATCAAAAAGAATCCAACAAAAGTTTTTACGCCAGTCAACCCTGTCAAGTCTCTTGTGAATTTTCTAATCATACTTTTTCGTGAAGTCGGGTAGCCTCTGGTCAGTAATAAATCAGGGTCTTCTTCTAGTCCATTATGGAAATGATGGCTTTGATGATAAGGTCGATATTTGATAACGTCTTGAAAGATAGGATATGCGCCAAACCATTGTCCTACAAAATCATTGACTGATTTTTTTTTGAAAACAGCTAAGTGCGAAGCATCATGCATCAGTATTGCACATGCTAATTGTTTGCCCCCTAAAATAAAAAGTGAAATTAAAACGGTCAATACATTTGGGAAAAAATAGGGCAGGGCAAATGCAATAAAAATCCAAGCCCATTGAATGGCTACTTCTTTGGTAGCAACCCAATCATTTTTTAGTAGAAGCATTTTTCGTTCTTCCCGAGTTAGAAATTTAGATGCTGGAACTGCTTGCATTTTTTTACTTTAAAGTTCTTAAAAATATATTGGAAAAACAATTGTGGATTTTGTTTTGAAATAATTATTATTATTAAATCATTATGGAATCATTGGTGCCAATCAATGCTTTCGCCCCTTCAGGGCTTACGTATGTTTATTGTTTTGACATAGGGCGTTGCCCGTATGCTATTGCTGTAAGCCTTTCAGGCTTTTTTACGCATAGAAGTTGCCCTGAAAGGGCTAAAGCAATAGCCCAAGGCAACGCCTTGGGTAAACTAAAAATAAGTCAAAGCCCTGAAGGGGCGTAAGCATTTTATGGTCTATTTTAACCACTAGAACTCAACACATTATTTCAAAACAATAAACACACGTATGCTCAAAAAATGCGATAACAAAACATTTAATCCCAAACATATTTTTCATCAAATTCAACATTATATTGATTTAGGAAAGCTCGAAATTCATCCTGAAATGATTTACGTTGATGGTGCTTTTCTTGACTCTTTATATATTCAACAACAATTTCTACCTCCTTTGGATTTACTGAAAAAATACCATAACCATCCTGCCAATAGAATTCTTCATATTTTTTTCCTTTAGTTTTCATCCACTTGGAGGATTGTTTTTTTACCTCTTCCAATAATTTAATCTGAGTAATTTTTTTGGATAGTAAACATAAAATATGAACATGATTGCGATATCCACCGACTTGAATTGGATTACAGTTTAAACCTTTACAAATCCCTCCAAGATATTCGAAAAGACTTTTCTCAATATTTTTGTCAATGAAATTTGTACGATGTTTTGTACTAAATATCAAATGAACATAGACTTTTGATAATGATTGTCCCATAGTTGTTATCACATTTTTGAAGGCATTGAATTACAATATAAATCTTAGTTCTTATTTCTTAAATTAAATAGAAACCTATTTCTTATTTTTGCAAAAAATAAATCATGAACACCACGCCTATTTTGGCTAATATAGCAAAACATATTGCGCTAACCTCTGATGAAGAAAACTATTTTCTTTCCCTCCTACGAGAAAAATCATTTAATAAAAAAGAACTTATTTTAAGAGAATCGCAAAGATGTGAATATATCAATTTTGTGAATTCAGGAACATTACGAGCGTATTATTTAAGTAATGATGTAAAAGAAACAACGGTCATGTTTGCTATAAAAGATTGGTGGATAACTGATATGAATTGTTTTATGAATCTTCAACCTGCAATGCTACATATTGAAGCATTAGAAAATAGTCAAGTAATTCAATTGAGTAAAAATAATCTCGACAAACTGTTTTTAGAGATTCCTAAGTTCGAACGATTTTTTAGAATCATTTTTCAAAAAGCCTATATCCGAGAACAACTCAGAGGTATTGAAAATCTTTCCCTTTCTGCGGAAGAACGTTATCAAGTTTTTTCAAATAAATATCCTCAAATTTTAAAGAAGGTCAATCAAAAACAAATTGCTTCCTACCTTGGGATCACTCCTGAATTTCTTAGTTCCATCCTTAGCAAGTCGAAGAAATAAGATGGAAAAATCGAAATCTTAAACTACCTTAATTTTTTTGATTTTTATTTTCTCGTTATTTGTATAAAAAAATTATGCTAATACTTATTGCTGGGCCATATCGTAGTGGAACGAATGATGATCCAAAATTAATTCAACAGAATTTAGATAGAATGGAAGCGGTCGCGCTACCGCTATTCCGTAAGGGACACACACCTATGATTGGAGAATGGGCTGCGCTTCCTTTGCTTCGATTAGCGGGTTCGAAAGAATTGGGAGATGAAATTTATCAAGAAATCTCTTATCCAATTGCACATAGATTATTGGAAAAATGTGATGCGGTATTTCGAGTGGAAGGTGCATCAAAAGGTGCCGATCAAGATGTGGAAATAGCAAAAGGAATGGGATTGAAAATTTTCTATGATCTTAAAAATGTTCCTGATGAAAAACGATAATGTAAAAATTCTAGAGACTGAGGTGCTTTCTGATAATTGGTACACTTTACGGAAAGTTACGTTTGAATATTTAAAAGCTGATGGGACGAAGGAAGTCCAATCTAGAGAGGCTTACGATAGAGGAAATGGTGCGACTATTTTGTTGTATAATAAAAAACAAAAAACAGTCATCTTGACCCGACAATTCCGAATGCCTACTTTTGTAAATGGCAATGAATCAGGGATGTTAATTGAAACTTGTGCGGGACTTTTAGATAATGATAATCCCGAAGATTGTATCAAGAGAGAAACGGAAGAAGAAACGGGTTATAAAATCTCTAGTGTTGAAAAAATATTTGAGGCATACATGTCGCCAGGTTCCGTTACTGAGATTGTTTATTTTTTTATTGCAGAATATTCCAAAGATATGAAAGTCAACGAAGGTGGTGGAGTAGAGGAGGAACAAGAAAATATCGAAGTATTAGAACTTGATTTTGAAAAAGCTTATCAGATGATTTCTACGGGCGAAATTAAAGATGGAAAAACGATTATGTTACTTCAATATTTAAAGCTTCAGAATAGACTAGATGGTTAAATTGCTTCGCTTTGCTAATGGTTTTATGGTTATCGTAAAACTTTATTCAAGGTTATTCGATAACCATATAACCATCAGCGGAGCGAATTAATCTAACCATCCAATTTACCCTTTAACCTTAGCAACCCAAGTATTAATTTTATTTTCTAACAATGCTAATGGAATACATCCTGTCTCTAAAATTTCATTATGAAATTGTTGAATGTCAAATTTATCTCCTAATGTTTTTTCTGCATTGGTTCGCAATTCTCTAATTTTTATTTGACCAATTTTATAAGACAATGCTTGACCAGGGTTAGCCATATAACGTTCAATTTCAGAAATGATACTTGCTTCTGGTTCCGCTTCATTTTCCAAAGAATATTGAATCGCTTGTTCACGAGTCCACCCTTTTGCATGAATACCTGTATCGACAACCAATCGAATCGCACGGTGCATTTCCATACTCAACATTCCAAAATATTGATAAGGATCGGTGTACAATCCTAACTCTTTTCCAAGGGATTCCGTGTACAATGCCCAACCTTCGCCGTAGGCACTATTCCAAAGTGTCTTTCGAAAATTATTCAATTCCTTACTCTCTTGAGTGAGTGAAATTTGATAGTGATGACCTGGTATGGCTTCATGTAAAAACAAAGCTTCATCCGAGTAAGTATTGTACTTGGTAGCATCTGGAATAGGCGTATAAAAAATCCCTGGACGAGTACCATCTAATGATCCTGGGTTGTATTCCGCACTTGCCGATTTTTCTCTAAAAGCCTCTGTACGCCTTACTTCAAAAGGTGTTTTTGGTTTGACATCAAATAACTTTTCAATTTGAGGTTTCATGGTATCATGAATCTTATTGAAGTTATCTAAGACCTGTTGAGCATTGGCAAAAGGCATTAACTCTGGGTTGTTTCTTACAAAATTAAAGAAGGATTTAAGATCACCTTTGTAGCCAACTTGAGTTTTTACTTTTTCCATTTCCGATAAAATACGCGCTACTTCTTTGAGTCCCAATTGATGGATTTCCTCAGCAGTCATATTAGTCGTCGTATAGGTTTTGATTTGATGTTGGTAGTAATCTAAGCCATTTGGTATTTCAGAAATACCACTTGTTTCTCGCCCCGCTTCCATATATTCGGAACTCATAAATTGATGTAAATCTTTGTACGCTGGGATCAATTTCTCATTAAGGATTTTAGCATAGGCAGCCGTTAATTCCTTTTTGTTTTTTGTAGAAAACTTTGTAGGAAAATTTTTAACTGGATTGTAAAAAAGATGTTCTTCTAAATTATCACCAGCCATTGCACCCAATTGTGGAATCACTTTTTTTATCAAAGATTTTGGTAAAACATATCCTTTTTCAATACCTTCTTGCATTCGACTTTTGGCAGAATTCATCCATGCGATATATCCTTCCAATCGCTGTAACCAATTCTCATAATCTTTAACCGTATTAAAAGGTTGTGCCCCCGAACCACTTGCCAGTTGTCCGACTGATAAGTTGATAGACCACATTTGGTCGATAGGAAATAAATCTTTTCGAAAATTCAAATTCGCTAAATTAATTTCGCAATCCCATTTTAAAACCTCTTTGCTCATCTTTTGAGTAGGCGTTAAATCTTCATCTTTAAACTCGGACAATTTTTTTAGATAATTGGAATAGTATGCTTTGGACTCTGCTTTGTGTTCGTCCGAAAGATTATTTGTAAATAAGTTGTTATACCGATTGTCGCCAGCAAGTGTAGCATTAACAGGGTTGAGTTTTAACCCATCTTCATAATAGTCTACAAATAGTTGATTGAAGGTGGTATCTATATTATTAGCATCTGAGGTTTGGGTTTTATTTCCGCAGGAAAAAAATAAAAATATTGTCAATATGCTTACGATAATTTTGTTCATAATACCTTTTTTATTAAAAAATTGAGAGGGCGAAAATAAGCATAGTTGTGGAAGGATTCAAAAAATATGGATGAATCTCATGAAAATTATTCTTAGTCTAAAAATTCCAACAATTCATTTACAATTTTACGTTTTTCAAGTTGATATTTTTCATATTCCATAATTCCTTTTAATCGATCCTGAATTAGCAGCAAGTGAACTTGCTGTTGCTAACGTTGTAAAAAGTTGGGATGACCCCGATAATCCCTTGGATGCCATTTTTACTGTGGGAGATAATTCGAAACACCCGTCAACCGTAGCGTACGTTTTTTTTCCTTACCTTCGCCCTCATGTCAAACAGGGTAAAAGATCAAAAGAGTATTCTCAAAAAAATAAAGATTGAAAAGCTCAATCCGATGCAGGAAGAGGCACATCTTGCCATCCAAGCGAGTTCGGAAGTTGTCTTACTTTCTCCTACAGGAACAGGTAAGACCTTGGCATTTTTACTACCCATTATTGCCGAATTAAATCCAAAAATAGCAGAAGTTCAAGTTGTAATCATTGTTCCTTCGAGAGAATTGGCGATTCAAATAGAACAAGTGGCAAGAGATATGGGAACAGGTTTAAAAATAAATTCAGTTTACGGAGGGCAGTATTTTTCAAAAGACAGAATACGATTAGAGCATCGACCTGCGATATTAATAGGGACGCCAGGAAGGGTGGCCGATCATTTAAGAAGAGCAACTTTTGATGGTGATCGAGTCGATACTTTGGTGTTGGATGAGTTTGATAAATCATTGGAAATAGGATTTGAAGATGATATGCAAGACATCATTAATGCACTTCCTAATGTTCAGAAAAAGGTATTGACTTCAGCTACGGAGGAGATTGCAATTCCACATTTTGTAGGTTTGGAAAATCCTATTGAGATTAATTATTTGGATGAAGGAGTGACTCAATTAAAAATTAAAAGAATAGTTTCTCCAGAAAAAGATAAACTGGAAACGCTTTTAAAAGCACTTTGTCATTTGGGCAATCAACCTGGAATTATCTTTTGTAATTTTAAAGATAGCATTCGACGAGTGAGTGATTTTTTAACAGAAAATAAAATCAATCATGGTTGTTTTTATGGAGGAATGGAACAGAATGATAGGGAACGTGCTTTGCTGAAATTTCGAAATGGGACGCATCAATTAATCATCGCTACGGACCTTGCCGCAAGAGGAATTGATGTCCCTGAAATAAAATTTATCATCCATTATCATCTCCCTTTTCGTAGTCAAGAATTTACCCATAGAAATGGTCGTACCGCTCGTATGAATAATGAAGGAACTGCTTTTGTTTTGCATTGGGCGGAGGATGAATTACCTGAATTTATTGATGCTCCTGAGGTGGAAGAACTATTACCTGCGGATATTCCAGCACCTTCAGAATGGAAAACTATTTTTATTTCAGGTGGTAGAAAAGATAAAATTTCAAAAGGGGATGTGGCTGGTTTTTTTATCAAACAAGGGGATTTGGAAAAAGAAGAATTGGGAATTATTGAACTAAAAGAGGATTGTGCTTTTGCTGCGGTAAAGGCTGATAAGGTGAAATCTGTTGTTTCAAAATTAGATAATATGAGATTGAAGAAAAGGAAAGTGAGGGTTAGAGTTATTTAGACGGACGCTTCGCTTG
>CAKZSH010000335.1 GCA_937918905.1 uncultured Saprospiraceae bacterium | reverse complement strand
ACGGCTTTTTTCAATTCTTTCTTTGCTTGTTTTTCGGAATGTGCTAGTGCAGCTTCTCGTACCCATGCGCCATTGTTCCAAGCGTCGTTTCTTGCTTTTAATCTTTCTTTGTTGCAAGGGCCGTTGCCTTTGACGACTCTCCAAAATTCGTCCCAGTCAATTTCTCCGAAGTCATGATGTCCTCGTTCTTCATTCCATTTTAAATCTGGATCAGGGATGGTGAGACCTGCAACTTTTGCTTGTTCGACGGTGATGTCTATAAATTGTTGGCGGAGTTCGTCGTTGGTTTTTCTTTTGATTTTCCATTTTACAGACTGCTCGGTGTTTGGAGATTCGGCATCTCTTGGTCCAAACATCATTAGACTTGGCCACCACCATCTATTCAATGCATCTTGTGCCATCGCTTTTTGTTCGGGTGTTCCTTTGCAGAGTGTCAATATCATTTCGAAGCCTTGACGTTGGTGGAAACTTTCTTCTTTACAAATTCGAACCATCGCTCGTGCGTACGGACCAAATGAGGTTCTTGTCAGCATTACCTGATTGATGATTGCTGCACCATCTACTAGCCAACCAATGGTGCCAATGTCTGCCCAGGTCATGGTTGGGTAATTGAAGATGCTGGAATATTTTGCTTTGCCTGTATGAAGTTGATGAAACATTTCGTCACGGCTGATGCCTAATGTTTCGGCAGCGCTGTAAAGGTAAAGTCCGTGACCTGCTTCGTCTTGTACTTTTGCTAAGAGTCCTACTTTTCTTCGCAGAGTAGGGGTTCGGGTGATCCAATTTCCTTCGGGTAGCATTCCTACTATTTCGGAATGGGCGTGTTGGGAAATTTGTCGAATGTGGGTTTTTCGATATTTCTCTGGCATCCAATCTTTGGGTTCGATTTTTTCGCCTGCGTCAATTCTGTCTTGGAATTTTTTTTCTAAATTTTGGGTATTCATATCTTGGATTTTTTTGAAATTTTTAGAAACTAACTTAGGTCTTAGTTTCTTGATTCATTCAAAATTGTTTTTATTTTTTTAGATTGTGTACTTGGTTACGTTTGCCTTCGGCGACTTACTTTTTCATTCGAAAAAAAGTAACGCTTCGCTAAAATTCTCGGCGAAAAAAATGCTTAGCTCCGTGCTGCTCCCGCACCCACATTTTTCGCCCTTCCTCACCCGCTCGAAAAATTGTGATCGAAAATTGTATTGAATACTTTTTTAAAAAGAAAAAAGATCCAAAACCCTTGATTTCTTTACCTTTTTCGTACTTTTCAAAAAAAAAACATATTTCCCTACAACCATTTCTTCCAACCTTAGCGTCATTAAGGATGTAATCGAAAAATTAAGATTTTCAACAAGATTCAAATTGAATTAATGCATTATTCACAACAAAGCACAGATGCGGATTTGATCCAAGGATGTCGAGAGCAAAATCGGCTGGCGCAGAAGTACCTCTACCAAAGGTACTACGGTCGCATGGTCGTGATATGCAAACGATATACTTCGAATGCCGATGACGCAGTTGATGTTTTGAATCGAGCCTTTTTGAAAATTTTTAATGCAATTGGGGATTATAAAGCAACAGGTACATTGAGCGGATGGATGGCGAGAATTGTGTTCAACACATCTATCGACTACATCCGCCAAAATCAACGCTACAATAAAGCTATGGATTTTAATACCGAAAGGGACGTTCAGATTTCACCTGAAATCATCGATCAACTCGTAGCGGAAGATTTGTACAAAGCGCTTGAATTATTACCCGATACGGTGCGCGCCGTTTTTTCACTTTACGTTCTTGATGGTTATAAACATCGAGAAATTGCTCAACTACTCGACATTAGTATTAATACATCTAAATGGCATTTATCAACTGCAAAAAAAAACTTGCAGCAATTATTAAAAAACTACGATAGAAGTCGTATTGCGATATGAAAAATTACGACCAAAATAAGAAACTAAAGCAACTCAGCGACCAGCATGAGGTGCCGTTTAATCCCGAATCTTGGGATAAGATGGAGGCATTGCTTGATAGCAGTAACAATACTCCTCCGCCGCCACCTCATCGTGGGTCGTCATTTTTTAATTTTAAAAATATTTTAGCTATGATAATTTTACTCATGATTTTAATGTTTTCCATCTTTCCGATGGGAGACGGCACCGTGCCTGATGAAAGTACGAATATACGGGAGTCCCTTGTGGTCGCCCCTGTTCAAGAAAATAACAATGATTTTACATTTAATAACCATAACGATACTACTAAGCTAGAAACGAAATACATTACAGAAACAGAAACTAAAAATACACCACAACTAGGAGGAGGAAGAGATACTTGGGGGAATTATATTGACCCTAATTTTTTAGTACCTTATCCAATTAGTCAGCAACCTCCTGTGATGTTGCAACCTACTGCCCCGAATCAGAATCAACCAGTAAATATTTTTACAAAAACGATTCCTACGGAGGTATCTTTTGTAGAAGATTTGGAGGCACAATTGGCGGCTTATCATAAAGCACAGGCAGAGGAGAAAGTTTATCTACATTTTGATCGAACGATGTTAAAACCAGGGGAGTCACTTTGGTTTAGTGCTTATGTTCGAGATGCAAATACACTTGAACCAAGTCAAAAAAGTGATATTGTTTATGTGGAATTTTTAGCACCAAATGGAGGTGTTTTGAAAAAATTAAAACTCGTTACGCAAAAGGGAATTGCAAAAGGTGATATCCAAACAAGTGCGGATATGGTAGGTGGAATTTATAAAATAAAAGCCTACACGAATTGGCAACGAAATTTCGAAACTAAATTTGAGCGTAATATCACTTTACAAAAAACAGTACTTCCACATTTAAGAATGGAACTGGATTTTGAAAGAGAAGCCTATGGTGCAAATGATGAAGTGATGGTAAAATTAGATTTGAGGACATTGGAAAATACACCATTGGCAAATTTTGATTTTACTTATCAAGTGAGTTTGGCTGGCGTAAATATTTCTAATCAAAAAGGAAAGACAGATACGAAAGGTCATGCGGAATTGAAATTTAATTTACCAAAAGATTTAAATACAAATGATGGTTTGGTAAATGTAATGTTACAATACAATGGTCAAGGTGAATCTATCTCTCGTTCTATTCCGATTGTTTTAAATAAAATGGACTTACAGTTTTTCCCAGAAGGAGGAGACTTGATTGCAGGATTTAAACAACGAATTGCATTTAAAGCGATCAATGAATTTGGAAAACCTGCTGATGTAGAAGGTGTTATTACGAATAGCAATGGAGTGATTGTAAGTAATTTCAAAAGCTATCATCAAGGGATGGGCGCATTTAATTTTGAACCATTGTATGGTGAAAAATATACTGCTAAAATTACACAACCTTCCAATATCGAAGGAACTTATGATGTACCGATGGCTTACGAAAAAGGACATTCATTGCAAGTGGTGGAAACGGATAAAGATAAAGTTAAGATTAGAGTACAAAGTTCTGAAAATCAATCACTTACGGTAGTTTTACAGTCGCAA
Organism: uncultured Saprospiraceae bacterium; assembly: GCA_937918905.1. Taxonomy (GTDB): domain Bacteria; phylum Bacteroidota; class Bacteroidia; order Chitinophagales; family Saprospiraceae; genus CAJQQY01. The sequence continues at coordinate 5,918 of CAKZSH010000335.1, read as the reverse complement.
GGTAAGATCATCAATGCTGCAACAACGACGGCACAGTCTGGAACACATTTGATTGAAATTCCGACAAAAGATGCTCCAGTAGGGATGGCTCAAGTGACGATGTTTGATGCACAGCAACGACCTCATGCAGAGCGTTTGGTTTTCCTTAATCCTCATAAAACTTTAGATATAAAAATCTCCACGAACAAAGATCAATATCTGCCTCGTGAAAAAGTAAGTATGAATATCGAAGTCAAAGATGAAAACGGAAAACCTGTTCAAGGACAATTTTCAGTAGCGGTAACGGATGATAAATTACTCAGCTATGCAGATGATAAGCAAGGACGCATTCTTGCATATATGTTGTTAGAATCTGACTTGAGTGGAGAGATTGAAGAACCGAATTTTTATTTTGAACCCAAAGAAAAACATCCTGATAAGGATCAATTAAAAGCATTGGACTTTTTGATGATGACGAATGGATGGAGAAGATTTAGTTGGAAAAATGAATCCTCACCGATTGCAGGAGTGATTTATAAAAATGAAAAAGCGGTGATTGGGGGAACAGTTGTTGATGCTTTTGGCGAAGCCTTAAAAGATGTGGTAGTTCGAATTGAAGGTTTGGATAAAACGGTAATCACCGATGCAACTGGAAAGTTTACTTTTGATAATGTGGAGTTGTTTAATCGAAATTTACCGAATCCAAATCAAATAACAGTTGTTGCTTCAAAGGATGGAGTGAGTAAGATTTTGGTCAATAATTATGGCGAGAATTATCAGATGAAATTGAATCCAATAGGCAATCAACGAATGACGACCAAAGTAATTCCTAGTAATGGTGAAAGAAAAATTGCAGGGCAGATCTTTGATGAAAATGGTGAGCAATTGATTGGTGCAACTGTAATGTTACAAGGAACAACGATTGGTGCTTCTACTGATATTGATGGTAGTTTTACCATTAATAATGTACCCGAAGGGCCTCAAGTTTTAGTAGTAAGTTATACAGGGTACACTACAGTTGAACAAGCTGTTTCGATTGGAAATAACGAATCACTTTTGGCAAATGTTACTATGCCAGAAGGGCAGGTTTTAGACGAGGTAGTTGTAACAAGTTTAGGGACAAATAGGCGGAGAAATAGGAGAAGTAAAAACCGTTCAACTCAACATTCAAAAGCTAAACAAGCGAAAACTCAAGAGCAACCTGTAGTAATGGATTTTAGAGTACCAATAGTGGAGCAAGATGATGTAGCAGAATCTTTACAAGGAAGAGTAGCAGGTGTTGTTGTAACTAAGGAGGAAATTAAAAATTTACCCACTCGAAATATTAACGCAGTTGCTGCACAAACGGCAGGAACGACAACTTCTGATGAAGGCGAAGCAATTGTAATCAAAGGCTCACGCTCTGCTGCAACCGATTATTATATTGATGGAGTTCGGGTATCTGGAAATTTACTACCTGAATCAGAACTCAATCAAGTTATGGTGATTACAGGTGGAACGCCTGCCAGATTTGAATCAGAGAAAGATTATTTGACTGAGCGATTGGCTGAAGAAGGAGGAACAGTTAGGCAGATCAGATCGAATAAAAAGAAAATCCAAATGCGTGGAAATTCGACGATATTGGTTACTGATGAACCGATTGTGATCGTAGATGGAGATATTGTAAATTCCATTGCATTGGCAAAAGTGAAACCTAATAAAATTAAATCTGCCAAAGTAATAGAAGGAGATGTAGCTAGCAATATCTACGGGAGTAGAGGTGAAAACGGAGCGATCATTATCGAAACTCAAAAACGAAAACTCGCAAGTGTCAATCAAGAATTGGTGGATTATCAAAATGAAATGGTTGCAAAAGTAAATGAACAAGTTTCCATTTATCAAAATCAATACAATTGGGCATTAGCTAAGGTTAGAAATGGTTCATTAACTGCTGCTGAAACTGGAAATGTAAGAATGGCATTGACCGCTCAATTGAATAAGATTTCTAGTTTGAAAAATGTAACTGCGGAGTTAGGAAAATTAACTGGTTTGTATCCAGCAACTAATTATGTAGAACGAGACTTCCGATTTATTGAGGATTTTAAATATGCGTTAAGTTTCAAAAGAGGATATTATCAGTCCCGTGAATTTTATGTTCCAAAATATGTAGCTGCACAGAAGAAGATTAGAGATGATTTTCGTCCAACGATTTTTTGGAATCCAATGGTCGAAACTGATGCCAACGGAAAAGCAATGTTACAATTTCATAACTCGGATGATTTGACCACATTCAAAGCTACGGTGGAAGGTTTGACTGCGAATGGAAAAATAGGAAATGGAACACATACTTATTTTACGCAGATGCCATTTGGAATGAGAACTAAGTTTCCAACACAAGTTTTGACAGGTGATAAATTGACGATTCCAGTTACCATTTCCAATAATACAAATGAAAAAATGGAAGTAAAATTAGATGCATTGGTACCAGAAGGGTTTGAATATGTTGGAGAAAAGTTAGGTTTGTATTCCCTTGATAATCAATCTGTTAAAACTGTTTATTTACCATTTTTAGTAAAAAGTGAAATGGGTGAACATGACCTTGAAGTTAAGGTAAGTGCGAATGGTGAGTCAGATATTTTTTCCAAAAAAGTAAAAGTGCTGTCCAGAGGTTTTCCTGTAAATATGATGTTTAGTGGAAATGATTTGGAAGATAATTTTGATGTGAAAATTGCAGGTACAATAGAGGGTTCAATGAATGCTAAGTTTACCGTTTATCCTACTTTGATGAGTGACTTGAGCAAAGGAATGGAAAGAATGATTCGGCAACCTACAGGATGTTTTGAACAGACTTCTAGTAAAAATTATCCTAACCTTTTGGTTTTAGATTATTTAAAAAGCAACAATACTTTGAGTCAAGATTTGGGAGCACGTTTGTATGATGTTATGGAAAAAGGGTATCAACGATTATTGACTTTTGAAGTGCAAGGTGGAGGATTCGATTGGTATGGACAGGCTCCTGCACATGAAGGATTGACGGCTTACGGTTTGATGCAATTTAATGATATGAAAGAGGTGCATCGAGTAGAACAAGATTTGATTGATCGAACTGCGAAATGGTTATTGACCCGAAAAGATGGCAAAGGTGGTTGGTTAAATAGTAAACGTGCATTGCACTCTTGGAGTACAGGAAATCCTGCAGGTGATGCTTATATCACGTGGGCAATGACAGAGGCTGGGTTTGGTGGACAAGTGCGAGAGGAGATTGAAAAATCATATAAAGATGCCAAGCAAACTAAAGATCCTTATGTGATGGCATTGGTCATCAATACCTTGCATAATATCAATGATGGTCGTGCAAATAAATTGTTACAAAGTTTGTTGAAGCTACAAGCAAAGGACGGAAGTTGGCAAGGAAAAACAAGTATGACTCGATCAGGAGGAAAGAGTTTGAAAATAGAAACTACCGCATTAACCGCATTAGCGATTATGAATTTGGATGAAGCAAGTGTACACTTAGACAAAGCAATGGATTTCATTGCAAGCAATAAAACGGATTATGGATTTGGTTCTACACAATCTACTGTTTTGGCAATGAAAGCATTAGTGCAACATGCTGCTTTTAGTGCGACTATGAAAACGAATGGTCAAGTACAATTGATGATTGATGGCGAAAAAGTAGCGGGACAAACTTATACAAGTGAACAAAATACTCCGATTGTATTTGATGAAATTAGTCAATATTTGACGAATGGAAATCATGATGTAAAAGTATTGTTTAATGATACAGAAGTTGCAATGCCTTATGATTTAGCTGTTAGGTATAACACTTCTCTTCCAAAAAATGATGCAGAATGTAAAGTGAGTTTAAAAACTGATTTGCAAAATATTACTGGAAAAATAGGAGAGACCATTAGACTTTCTGTTGAGTTGAAAAATACAACCAATGAAGCAGTTCCAAATACAATTGCAAAAATTGGAATCCCTTCTGGTTTGAATTTGCAACCATGGCAATTAAAAGAATTACAAGAAAAAGCAGCGTTTGATTTTTATGAAATCATGGATGGTTATCTAGTGTTGCATTATCGAGGCTTGGAAGCCAATGTAGTAAAAATAGTGAACCTTGATTTAAAAGCAAACTTGGCTGGAAATTATGAGGCACCTGCTTCGGTAGCCTACTTGTACTACACTAATGAATTTAGAAACTGGAGCAAACCTGATAAATTAACAATTGATAATTAAAAATGGATAATTTCGAATGGCGTGAATCACCATTCTAGAGTATTATTATTTATTTCCTACTCCCTAATTAATTAAAAAGAGACTATATTTTTTAGAAAGTTGTGAATGGTAAAACCTGTGTTGAATATTCAACACAGGTTTTCTTTTTGTCAAAACTAAGATTTAACTTTCGCATTCAAAAGAAAAAACAAAAATGCGAGTTAATAGAATTGCGGTCTGCATCTTCTTTTTTGTTACTGGATTTCTCTATGGAAATTGGACTTCAAGACTTCCAACTATTCAAGAGTATTATGGTATTTCCAATTCTGCCTTAGGCGGATTACTTTTTATCATGGCAATTGGAGCGGTGTTAGCGATGCCATTTTCGGGATGGTTGACTTCACGTTTTGGGAGTAAAACGATTACTCAAGTATGTGGTATTATTTCTTGCATTGTCATTCCGTATTTGGTTTTTACTCCAAATTTAATGGTAGTAAGTACGGCGTTTTTTTTCTTAGGATTAAGCGTAGGCGCATTGGATGTGGCGATGAATAGTCAAGCTGTATTTGTGGAACGTGCTTACAAAAAACCAATCATGTCTTCTTTTCATGCGGTCTTTAGTATCGGTACCGCTTTAGGTGCAGGGACGGGAGCATTGTTTGCAAAGTATGATGTGGTATTACTTTCCCATTTGACATTGATTGCAGTTTTGGGTGGGATAGCTTGTATCGCAGCAGCCTTTTATTTAATCGACGATACTCCTGAAAAATCAAAAAATACAGAAGGTGAAAGTAGTTTTGTATTACCTACTAAGGCGATTTTGCCATTAGGCATTGTGGCATTTTGTTGTATGTCAGGCGAAGGAGCAATGGCAGATTGGTCAGCTATTTTTATGAGTCAAGTAGTGGGTCAAAATGAATTTTTTAGTGCGATTGCTTATGGAACTTTTGCAACAGCTATGACCATTGGTCGAATATTTGGAGATTATTTTACTGCCAAAATTGGGAAATATAAATTGCTGATTTACAATAGTCTTTTTTCAATTGCTGGACTTGTAATTATATTGTTATTTGCTACTACTTGGACGACGCTAGGTGGATTGTTTTTAGTAGGGTTGGGATTATCCACGATAGTTCCTATTGTTTTTTCTTCAGCTGGAAATATGAAAAATGTAGAGCCTAGTGTAGGTATCGCAATGGCTACTACGATTGGATATGCTGGTTTTTTTATTGGGCCTCCTACGATTGGTTTTTTATCAGATGCATACGATTTGAGACTTGGACTTGGGTTTGTTTTGTTGTTGTTTGTTGGGATGTTGATTTTTGTTCTAGGGATTTCTAGGAAAAATAATAAAGTGTGATTTTTAGCTACAGACTTATGCAGATTGATCATGATTATCGAATAACGCGTTATAGAAAAGTCATGACCAATCTTCTTGTTTTTTTATAAAAAATTAATGATTGAGGGGCAAAAATTATCGACACATTCAAAATTATTCATTCAAAATTAAAAAGAGGCAGTCCCATTTAGGAACTACCTCTTCTGAAGGAATTGAGCGTAAAATCTTTACGACCCTTTTTTGGGGAAAGGTTTTTACATTGTTAAGGGAGTAGGAATTAAATAACCTACCCGTATGAAGAGATTATTTTTTAATATGAGGAAATGAAAAAATTAAGGCATACCCTTCGGTACGGCTTCATTTTTTTATGAAATCATATTGAAAAAGAAGCCTTCAGATGGGT
>CAKZSH010000334.1 GCA_937918905.1 uncultured Saprospiraceae bacterium | reverse complement strand
ATTTTGGAGGACGCTGATATTTACAGTCCGCTTAGTCGAGTGAAATATATTAAATATTGGGAGGGTAAAATTGCAGAATTAGATGAAGCCATAAAATCAGTAGGAACTGGATTAAATATGTCTGAATTGCAACAGGAGTTAAATAATTATGGAAATATTAGAGCATCTTTTGATAAGATGGCTTTTGTGTTAAAAGATATGAATGCACTTACTCCTGAAATTCATCAGAATCAAAATTTTCAAACGCTTTATGAGCAATTGATTGCTTAAAAAAAGAGGGTTGATTTAAAAAGTCAACCCTCTATTTCTATTTCTATTTCTATTCAGTTTCAAAAAACTCTTTTAACTTAGGGAGATAAGTTATATAATTTTCTTCGTAGTTTTTTTGAAGCATCTCTTTTACAAATTCATATCCTGCGCTTCCTTCAGGTATTTCTTCACTTCTATTTTTTGCACTTTCTTTTTGAGCTATTCCTTTTTCAAAACTCTTCATAGCATAAGAAGCAATCTTTTCTTTTGCCATAAAAGGTTTTAAGATGGATAGCATTTGGTAGTGAAATTTTGGATAAGCATTACGAAGTGACTTAAATTCTTCTAAATACAATTCTAGAATAGAATAATTGTCGGCATTTATATTTTCTAAAATAGAGGTTTCCTTCAATTGAAATACAAGAAAACTTGAAACATAAGAATTCCAATTTTCATGATTTTTATATTTTTCAAAAGACTTCAAATAATGTTCATGAAAGTCATTCCACGTTAAGTCTGTATTCCCTTTTTTAAAGTCTAGCTTTAGACCTTGAAGCCCTGATTCTGCAAGTAAATTTGTTATTTTATTATTTTCAATACTTTGAGTTTTTGTAATCTCCGAAGATGTAATTTCATTATTAGTACATGAAGAAAGTACCGATAATATAACAACTAAAATAAATATATTTAAGGTTTTCATTTTCTTATTTTTTTAGATTAACAATAAAAATTAATTCTATATCAGAATTTATCTTCTAACAATTATATGAATCTTTACAATGATAAGAAACATTTACACTAGTCCACCCTTCATCAATAATTTCACCCCATGGATCTAATGTTTGTACATAAGCTAGTCCTACTTGATTACAACAATCATCATTAACAGTTTCATACCACCATGTTATTCCACCTGCTGGTGTTCCCTCAGTACATCCACAATCAAAATCCTTTGCATCTAAACTAATAAATGATGCTAAAGAAAAAACAAAAATTAATAAAGAAATCTTAATTTTTTTCATGATAAAATGTTTTAGTAATAGTCTTCAATAAGGTATAGTTATTACAATCTTCTCTTCATTACAAGAATGAACTAAAGATTTAATTTCAATACACCGTATTAAAAAATCTATTAAATAATAAAAAAATTTAAATGGAATGTCGATTAATTACAGTAGTGGCGCATCTGAAGTTACAGTAAACAAATATAGTTTTAGAATCATGTATTTTATCATAAGGCATGAAAAAACAACGTACGTATACGCTAATATAAATCCAATAATCCAATAATCCAATAAAAATGAAGAAAAATCATTGAAGTATAAAAAATTAAGGGGTGCCTTTTTTAGTCACCCCTTAATTTCACTTTTCTTTTGTATCAAAAAAGCTCCTTTAACTTAGGAAGATATGTTATATAATTTTCCTTATAGTATTCTTGAAGCATCTTTCTTACCAATTTATTGAATGCATTTTCTTCCGCCATTTCTTCGGTGATATCTTCACTATGACTTTTTGCCTTTTCTTTTTGTGCTAATCCTTTTTCATAACTCATTAAGGCATAGGAAGCAATTTTTTCTTTTGTCATAAAAGGTTTTAAGGTCGATAATATTTGATAATGAAATTTTGGATACGCAGTATCAAGTAATTTTAATTCTTCTAAATACATTTCTAAAACAGTATAATTATCTGCATTAATATCTTCCAACATTGAAGTTTCCTTCATTTGAAATAATATTAAAGTTGAAAAATAGATATTCCAATCTTCATGGTATTTATATCTCTCAGCGGAGGTCAAATAATTTTCATGGAAATCTTCCCATGTCAAGTCTTGACTACCACTTTTAAATTCATTTTGAAGACTTCGAAGACCTGTCTCTGTGGTGATCTCTCCAATGAAATCATTTCTTCCAATCTGAATGAGTTCTTCATCTGGAAGAATTATTTCATTTTTAGCACATGAAAAAAATAGTAGAGTTAATAATAGTAAGGTTAAGGTTTTCATTTTGTTATTTTTTTAATTGAAAAATTAACTAGCCCGCCACATTTAATAAACAACGCTATAATTTATACGTTGAAAAATAAAATCTAGTGTTCGTTAACAATAGTTCAGAATTTTATTAAGATTAATCTTTATATTTTTAATCCTGAAAATCAATGGAATATGTAAACGATTTCACGTGTTCATTTTTTCTTGATAAAATGACCGAATTGTTAATTAAGAAAAATAAAAAAAGCCAAGAAATAACAACTAGCGTTATTCCTTGGCTTATTTTTATTGTCATAATTATTCGACAACCTATACACATTCCTCTCCTACTTCTTCTCAGGTTTTAATTCAAAAGTATCTAAAAACCCAGTATGGAATTTTCCTTTTTGAAAAGATTCATCATCCATTAATTGACGGTGAAAAGGAATCGTTGTTTTGATACCTTCTACAATAAATTCATCCAAAGCTCTTCTCATTTTTTTGATACACTCCTCTCTCGTTTGAGCACGACAAATCAATTTTGCAATCATTGAATCATAATATGGAGGAATCATATAACCTGCATACACATGAGTATCAACTCGTACACCATGCCCTTTTGCACTATGAAAAGAAGTAATCTTTCCTGGCGAAGGTCTGAAATCTTTATACACATCCTCCGCATTAATTCTACATTCAATGGCATGCATGGTAGGAAAATAATTTTTCCCAGAAATCGGTTCTCCTGCAGCAATTTTAATTTGCTCTTTGATAAGGTCATGGTCAATGACTTCTTCCGTTACGGTATGTTCTACTTGGATACGAGTATTCATTTCCATAAAGTAGAAATTTTTATGTTTGTCCACTAAAAATTCTACTGTTCCCACACCTTCATAACCAATATACTCTGCTGCAAGAATTGCAGCTTCTCCCATTGCCTTACGGAGTGCTTTTGTCAAAAATGGAGAAGGTGATTCTTCTACTAATTTTTGATGTCGCCGTTGGATAGAACAATCTCTTTCCGAAAGGTGACAAGCTTTTCCAGTTTGGTCAGCAGCTACTTGAATCTCAATATGTCGGGGTTCTTCAATAAATTTTTCAATATAAATTCCATCATTGGTAAATGATGCCTTGGCTTCTTGCCTTGCTTTGTCCCAAGCCTCTTCAAATTCCTCTGGCTTCCAAACAATTCGCATTCCTTTTCCACCACCACCTGCGGTAGCTTTTAGGATAACGGGATAACCAATTTCCTCACACATTTTAAGTCCTGATTTTAGGTCTTTTAATAAACCTTCAGAACCTGGAACTACGGGCACACCTGCTTTGATCATCGTTTCTTTAGCGGTGATTTTGTCTCCCATTTTTCGAATTTGCTCAGGCGTAGGCCCAATAAATTTAATTCCATATTCAGCACATACTTCTGCGAAGTCTGCATTTTCAGCCAAAAATCCATACCCTGGATGAAGGGCATCAGCATTTGTAATTTCTACAGCAGCCATGATTCTAGGAACACTTAGATAGGATTCGGCGGAGGATGGAGGGCCAATACAAACTGCCTCGTCTGCAAATCTTACATGCAAACTATCTTTATCTGCAGTAGAATAAACGGCAACAGTTTTGATTCCCATTTCCTTACAAGTTCTGATAACTCGTAAAGCAATTTCTCCTCGATTAGCGATAAGTATTTTTTTAAACATACTATTTTGGATTAACTGTGAACTGTGAATTGTGAACTGTGAATTTATAATTGTGAGCCAGTATAGCATTCATCACAATTATTAGTTCAACATTCACAGTTCGCAGTTCAACGTTCAGAGTTAAACTTATAAAGGTTCTACTTCAAATAAGGGTTGGTCGTATTGTACAGGAGATTCATTGTCTATTAAAATTTTGACAATTTTTCCACTTACTTCTGATTCTATTTCATTGAAAAGTTTCATCGCCTCCACAATACATACTACTGTTCCCACTTCAACAATATCTCCGATGCCAACATAAGAATCTTTATCAGGACTAGCGGAACGATAGAAAGTTCCTACGATAGGGGATTTGATCAATACTGTATTTTTATTTTCGCTTTTGGGTGCTTCTTCAGAAGCGGGAGGATTTGCTGCTGGACTTGCAGGAGCAGGTACTGCTGCTGGACTTGCAGCTTGAGGCATAGCCATCGTAGGTACTGCTGTAGGAACTGATACTACTTGTGGGGCCGACTGCAAGGCTTGAATGTCTTTTGCTCGCATCTTGCCATACTTTTTGGTACGGATAGAAAGCTCAAAGTCGCCATCTTTTAATTTAAATTCTGTAAGATTAGATTTATTGATGAGTTTTACTAACTCTTGGATTTCATTAAATTTCATGATTGCCTCTTGGTTGATGTACGTTCGTGTTGATGTTTGTTTAATTGTTTTTCACTAAGTTTTATTTACTGAAAACCATCTTAGAAAAACTAACTTTCAACAAATAACGACTAAGTTAGATATTTTTTTGAAAATGGAAAACATATAGAATATAGATTCAAAATTATGGATTATAGATTGTCGAAAAAATGTGATTTCAGCGAAAATTCACAGTTTTTTTTCAAAAATCTTTAATTTTTAATTTTGATTAAGATTTAGATCGTTCCATGTAATTACCAGTTCTGGTCTCAATCTTAATACGATCACCTTCATTGATAAAAAGCGGAACTCTTACTTCTGCACCAGTTTCTACCGTAGCAGGTTTAGTTGCATTTGTTGCCGTATTCCCTCGAACACCAGGCTCAGTTGCAGTAATTTCTAAAACAATATATTGAGGCATATCTATGGTTAAAGGAATTTCTTTTTCTGCATGAAAAAGAATCTCAACACTACTACCCTCTTTTAAGAACTGTGGACTGTCTAACATTTTTTCTTCAATACTTACTTGCTCATAAGTCTCATTATCCATAAAGTTATACCCCATATCATCCTTGTAAAGGAATTGAAAAGTTCGCCTTTCTACTCTTACTACACTAATTTTATGACTTGCAGGAAAAGTATTATCAACTACTTTTCCGTTAGTAAGACTTTTTAATTTAGTTCTTACAAAGGCTGGACCTTTCCCTGGTTTCACATGAAGAAATTCAACAACGGAATAAATGTCGTTGTTATATTCTATGCATAATCCGTTTCTAATTTCAGATGTATTTGCCATTGAATTGTTAATTTTTTCCTATTTAATATTAATAGGAGATTAATGAAAAGCGGCGCAAAGATAATGATTTTTGATATTTATTTGATTCTTTTTGATGTCTTGTTAGAGCAAATACATCAAAGCCTGTCCCATGTGTGCAGGTGTATATACATAAAGGCGTATATGGTTATCTAAAAATAATAAATCATCTCTAAAATTCAATCAAAATATTCGATAACGTTAACACCTATATAACTATGGAATGGTGAAAAAATAACTTATAACAGTTTGGCGATTATTTTAATCTAAATCAAGGCATGAAAACAGGCGTATATCTAGATATATAACTGTTCTCATAACGAAGAGTTAGATTAAAAGAAGAAGTCAAAGTGCTATAAGTTATTCTTTCACCATTCCTATACACATAAATACAGGCGTTTTGGACATATGTGCTTTGAATCTTTCCTTACATAAGGATTTTTTATTTTTTTTGTCCTTAAAAATAAATCACTCATAGATTTTTATTCATTTTTGTGATTAAAAAAACTATAATTGGCTAAATTTTTATGGAGCTATCAATCAACTTTTCAAGAAAAATCTACATATGAATATACTGACTTTAGAAAACGTAAGGAAAACTTACGATAAACATGTTGCTGTTGACAATGTGAGTTTTAATATGCCCAAAGGTTGTGTATTTGGGATGTTAGGCCCCAATGGTGCTGGAAAGACTTCTCTAATCCGAATCATTACGACCATCACTCGCGCCGATAGCGGAGTGGTTTTATTTAATGGCGAACCACTTAATAGTAATCATCCTTCCAAGATTGGATACATGCCTGAAGAACGAGGTTTGTATAAAAAAATGAAAGTAGGCGATCATTTACTCTACCTTGCTCGACTTAAAGGTTTGTCAAAATCGGAAGCTAATTTTGAAATTAAGTCTTGGTTTGAAAAATTTGGAATTGAGGATTGGTGGGACAAAAAAGTAGAAGAACTTTCTAAAGGAATGCAACAAAAAATTCAATTCATTTCTACCATCGTTCACAAACCAGGTTTGCTCATCTTGGATGAACCTTTCTCTGGATTGGATCCTATCAATACGAATTTGATAAAAGATGAGATTGATGAACTCCATAATAATGGAACAAGCATTATTTTTTCTACACATAGAATGGAACAAGTCGAGGAAGTCTGTGAATTTATTGTTTTGATTAATCAAGGAAAAAATGTACTTGAAGGCTCCGTTAAAGATGTCAAAAATCAATACAAGGATAATCTTTTTAAACTTGATTTCGATGGTTCTTTTCCAGAAGAATTATTAGCTCGAACAAATATTATTTCTCAAAAAGAAAATTCTATAACAGTACAATTACAAGAAGGTGAAGATTCGAATACATTATTGCGTCACTTGATTCAACATGATGTACACATTCATTCCTTCAATGAAATTTTACCGACGCTGAATGAAATTTTTATTAAAAAAGTAGAATCTTCTAATCAACAAAACATAACTACTCCAGCATGAATAAACTATGGCTCATCATCAAACGCGAGTATCTGACTCGTGTAAAAAAACGATCATTTATTTTAGCGACTATTCTTACTCCTTTGGCATTTGGAATATTCTTCATTGTAGTAGGATTTATTTTCTCCTATGAAAGTGGCGAGACGAAACGTATTGCCATCAATGATCCTGGGAATATTTTAAATGTTTCTAAAATACCAAATACCAAAACCATCACTTATTCAAAACCTGATAAGAATTTAGAGGATTTGAAAAAGGATGTTTTGGAAAAAAAATATGACGGAGTGATTGCGATTCCCGTCATTTCTAATTTATATGATAAAAAAATTGAGGTAGATTATTTTTACGAAAAAGATCAATTGGATATTGAGTCTCAAGCCTCTGTTCAAAAAAGCCTTGAGCGCTTTCTAAGGAATTATAAAATCAGGGAATTACAACTCGATAAAAAACAACTCGATGCCCTTGATACTGAAATTTCGTTACGAACAAAGTCTGTTTTAAATGAAGCCAAAGACACTTCCAAAAGAGCGGCTGTAGGTGCTGGAATTGGAGGATTTATGGGCTTTATTATGTATATGACGGTATTTATTTATGGTACGATGGTGATGCGTTCGGTCATGGAGGAAAAAGTAAATCGTATTGTTGAAGTGATGATTTCTTCTGTAAAACCATTTCAATTAATGATGGGAAAAATCATTGGTGTAGGTGGTGTTGGTTTGACTCAAGTTGCGATTTGGGCGATACTCATTCCATTGATTAGTATTGGAGTACAACTCTTCTTTGGGTTTGATGCAGAACAAATGAACTCAGAAATGTCTGGCGCAGGAACGAATATGGATGAGGATGAACTGAAATATATGATTAATCAATTTTGGATCGAAATGGGTACACTCAATTGGTTTATGATTGTTCCCTTATTCATCATCTATTTTATTGGTGGATATTTTCTGTATGCTTCGTTGTTTGCGGCAGTTGGTTCTGCGATGGGAGATGATTTAGGTGAAGGTCAAGCATTGACGATTCCAATTACAATTCCTGTAATTTTAGCATTCTATATTATGATTGCAGTATTGAAAGCACCCAACAGTAACCTAGCAGTTTGGTCTTCTATTTTTCCTTTATTTTCTCCAATCATCATGCCTTCTCGGTTAGCATTTGATCCTCCTGTTTGGCAAATACTTTTATCTATTGCGGTATTGATAGGTACTTCTATTTTTGCCGTATGGTTATCTGCACGTATATACCGTGTTGGAATTTTAATGTATGGGAAAAAAGTTACGCTGAAGGAATTGGGGAAATGGATGTTTTATAAAGGTTAAAAGATCACTTCGCTGTGAGAGGTGAGGCTGTTCGCTTTGCTTACTGAGAGACCGCTTTGCTATGAGACTGACGATATTTCGATTTCTACGATCAATCGTCAGTCTCACAGCAAAGCGGTCTCTCAATAAGCAAAGCGCACAGCCTCACCTCTCAAAGTGAAGCGGTCTCATCAACCACTTCCATCAAAGATCGAAAAGCAACATACTTTCCGTGGTATCTATCCGTATGATCTTTTTGTAATCCTTTCGCAAATTCATTCTGATACTCTTGGAAGGTTTTCATATCAGGTGCAAGGTATTGGAAAGAATAAGTTTTACCATCTGTTTCATCAATATCTAGTAATCGACAAATTTTACTCTCCAAAAATTTTCCCGTTTTCATCACATCGGGAACGTGGATTTCTTTCATCCATTTGAGCCATTCATCATGGCTGTCATTTTCAATTTTTACGGTTACGTTGTAAAATATTTTCATGGTCATTAATTTTTTTTGAAAAACTTAATTCACGTAGTTAGGGAGTAGGAAATAAATAACCTACTCCCTAAATACAAAAAAATAATGGTGTAAAAGTACCAAAACTTTTACACCATTATTTTTGAATCTCATCATTGTATTTCTCCAACGCAAAAAATTTACACCATACAGAAAATACAATTTTCGAAGTTATTCATTTTTAATTATTCATTACCTACTGAACATCATCACCCCTCAGTCTCCTAAATCGTTTCCTTGCTTCCACAGCAAAAGTACTTCCTGAAAAATCTATAAAAATTCGTTCATATAGTTCTTTCGCTTTTTCAATATCTTTTACTTGATTTTCATAAAGGTTTGCTAATTCAAATAAAGCATTATCTGCTCGAATCTCTTCGATGTGTTCATCAACAATTTTTTGATACATTTTCATTGCACTTTCATAGTCTCTCTTTTTCGTATAAATCTGAGCTTTCAAATAAAACATATCATCCTGCAAAGTATGCCCTGGAAACATTTGATCCAAAGAATCTAATTTAGAAAACGCCTCTGGAAAGCGATTTTGAAAAACTAATAAATCCGCTTGTGAATACATCGTTATAGGAGTTGCAATAGTATCCAAACCTAAATTATCCATAATAAAAATTGACAAATCCAAAGCATCATTTGCAATCAACTTTGAAGTAGATGCTTTTAAAATATCAAACTGTGCTTGTGCCCATTGAAAGTCCGCAGCATAGTAGGATAATTTTGCATTTCGAAAACGTGCTTCATGCCCTAAGATGTCATCTTTAAATTCTTTGTCTACTTGCGAGTACAATAATGTTGCTTCCCAAATTTCTCCTTTCATCAAATAAAAATCTGCAAGGCTTAATTTTCCTTTGGCTAAAATATAGCGATTCAATCCTCGGTACTCAATCATTTCAGTCAATAATGAAATGGATTTATCCAAATCATTTAAATAAAACGCTTCCAAATCTGCTAGTTCAGCAACAATTGTAGCAGTAGATTTTCTTCTACCAAATTCATTTAGAAAGGATTCGTATTCCGTCTCTAATAATTTTAAATCCTCTTGAGTATAATCAAATCCTTCTACTAATTTTCTTCTTTTACATGAAAGTGATTCTCTTTTCGCCTCAATATAATAACTGGACATATGCCCTTTCTCAACTACGATATAATCGTATGCTTCTATGGCTGCGTCATAATCTTTTGCATTAGCCGCAATATCTGCAAGACGATAAATACGCCCACCATTTTCTTTTAATCTTCGATCCAATGCTTTGACCTGACGAAACGCATTTTTATAATCTTTCTTTTGAATAAATAACCAAATCAATAATTCAGGATAAGCAACGGTTTCGTCATCCTCTTGAATTCGAGTATACAATTGAGTTTGTAACTCTACAAAATCTTCATCACTCAAATATCTTTGAAAAAGCGTTTTCATAGAATTTAATCGACTTGGATTATCTGCAAGACTATTCAAGTAGTTACCGATCATTTTATCCGTCTCTCCTTTTCTTCGGTACAAGTCGCCTAAATTGTATGCAAAAATATTATCGTCCTTGAGCAACTTGGATCCCTTCTCATAAGTTTGAATTGCTAAATCATATTTTGTCAAATTAAGAAAAGCACTTGCAAGGCGAGTTATGGAAAAACGATCAGCAGGTAATTTTTTGATCGCCTTTTCATATTGAGCTTGAGCTTCGGCATCTTTATATTGTTTTTCATAAAGATTACCATAGGTTACATATAGTTGAACTAGTTTGGGATCTTTTTTCAATCGCTTTTTGATTACTTTTTCAGCTTTCCCAAACTCCTCTAAAGACAACAGACAATCCATATAACGATTGAAGTAATAATCGTTTTTGTTGTTCTTCTTATGAAGCTTTTCATAAAGTACAGCTGCTTTTTCAAATTCACCATCTGCATAATATTGTTGCGCCAACTTGGAGTCATTTCCAGCTTGAGCTTGCAACATGGATGGTAAGAAAAAAAACAAAGTAAAAATTAGTAGTATCCGCATTTTTGGTATTTTAAAATCGAAAATTAATTCGACTGGAAATGTTCTATATTTATATACAATTAAAACGTTTTGAGGTTGTAAAAGTTACTATGTGATGGTGTTCTAATTTGTATCTTTTTTGGGGATTTTACAAAAACTATCGTTTTTATTTTTCTATGGGCTAAGGCTCGGTAGCTACATAACGAAAAACGGTTGCTTTGAAATATTCAAAGCAACCGTTTTTTTTATATACTTAAAAGGAGATTATCCTTGAAGTCTAAACATAACTGGTAAAGTATATTGAACCTTTACAGGCTTTCCACGCTGCTTACCTGGAATCCATTTTTGCCCCATGCTGTTCATCATTTTCACAACACGTTCCGCTTCTTTTCCACATCCTCCACCTGGCTCACGTAGTACTTTGATACCTTGAACAGTACCGTCTTTTTCTACAACAAATTGTAGAATAGCTCTACCTTCAATTCCATTCTCACGAGCAACAGCAGGATATTTGATATTACCATAGATGAATTTCAACATTTCATCTTCAGCACATTTTTTCAATTCTGCCTTACCTAATCCTTTATTTTCACATCCAGGAAAACGAGGCATATCCTCTACCACTTTAAAGATTTTATCTTCTTCTGGCTCTTCTTCAACTTCTTCTACGACTGGCTCTGGTTCTTCTTCAACAGGTTCTTCTACCTCCTCCACTTCAATTTCCTCATCCTCTTCGATATCCTGATCGACGAATACAGGTTCTTCTTCCTCAATGATTTCCTCTTCAGGAACCTCTTCAATTACTGGTGGTGGTGGCGGAGGTGGCGGCGGAGGTGGTTCCGCAGTTCGAGGTGGTTCTTGCTCAATATCTTCGTCTAATTCCATCGCATCGTCTGGAATATATACATAGTCATCGTAACTAGTCCAGCTAAATGCCAAAACCGTCAATAAAAGAGACGTAATTAATCCGATGTTAAAAACAGTTCCACTTCTGCGAAGAATATCCACAGCAGCATATTTGCTTCTACCATCCATAGGAGATTTTGTAGGTTGGTCTGCAAACTTTGCAGTCAACTCCCCTGATGCTGCATTTCTTGCCATATTATTACGTACCAAAAAGATGGCAGCAATGATGACAGCAGCAATTCCAAGAATGATAAACGCTAGCGTTTGTCCTGGAAGAGCGAGGTCAATGAATAAAAAAAAGTTCGTCATGATTTGTATTAACATTTATATGTATTCGAAAAAATAAACTTTATTTTTTTAAATACAGCTTATAAAAAAGTAGTCCAGTAAATGAACCGATAATATTAGCAATTATATCTAAGTTTTCAAAATATCTTCCGGGGAAAAATGTGTACTGCATGACTTCCATCCCTATTCCATATAAAATACTGATTGTCAAGGCTAAATACACTTCTTTTTTTTCCAATTTCAACGGTTTTTGATGAAATACTTTTAATAATAAAATTGTAAAGATTCCATAGATCCCAAAGTGTCCTATTTTATCAATTGAAAAAATATCTCGAAGACTTTCGGGTAAATTGATACTTGTAGTACTTGATAAATACAAAATCAAAATAGCCCATGCTATCGAAGGAAGAAATTTTTTAATCATTCAATCTACTTTTGATTGATATATTTATTTAGATGCAATTGAAAATATTTTTGGTGGGAAGGACGGATTTTTTTTTT
>CAKZSH010000333.1 GCA_937918905.1 uncultured Saprospiraceae bacterium | reverse complement strand
GACGGTGGACGGTAGACGGTGAACGGTAGACGGATTCACAATTTGTGGACCGTCAAGCGAAGCGACCGTCCACCGTCCACCGTAAAACGTTTTTTACTAACTTTGCTGCATGTCTTTCGAAATCAATAACGTTAGGGCACTACAGATATTTCAGATATTACGACAAGGGGCGGCAATATTGATTAGTATTTTTTTGGCAAAAAGTATCCTTTCGACAGAAGATATTGGGGTTTTTGAAATGCTAACCTTTATTGGTACAACCGTTAGTTTTTTTTGGATTACGGGATTGAATCAAGGGATACTTCCATTTTTTCCAAAACTATCTTTAGCGGCAAAAAAGAAATTTATCTTCAATGTATTTTTATTGTTTTGTGGAATTTCATTTTTTGTATTTGTACTGTTATTTTTTTTAGAAAAAAGTTTCACTCAACTATTAGTAAGTCAAACTTCCCTTCCCTACTACTTTATATTTATTACCTATCTGCTCTTTTTGATGCCGAGTTTTTTGATCGAATATATTTATTTAGTTCAAAATTTACCACAACGAATATTGAGTTTTGGAATTACCGTTTTTGTATTACAAATAGGTGTGGTCATCATTCCGATTTATTTAGGATGGGGATTAAAATGGAGTATTTATGGATTATTGGCTTTGGGTATTTTCAGGTTTATTTGGTTGATAGTGGTTATCAATAACTTCGGAAAAATCAATTGGGATTTCTCTTTGATAAAACCTTATTTGAACATTGCAATTCCATTGGTGCTCTATGCATTGCTTTCTGCATTCCCAACCATTTTTGATAATTGGGTGGTGGGATGGTTTTACCAAAACCCAGAACAATTTGCAATTTTTAGATATGGTGCAAGAGAGTTGCCATTGGCCATCGCACTTGCCAATGCATTGAGTACGGCAATGATTCCTGAAGTTGCCAAAGATTTTAAAACTTCATTGACTCAATTAAAAAATAGGTCATTAAGTTTATATCATCTTCTTTTTCCTATTTCGATAATTTTGATGTTGACTAGTACGTGGTGGTTTCCAATCGTTTTTAATGCTGATTTTGTAGAAAGTGCTGCGGTATTTGATGTTTTTCTATTAATTGTAATTAGTCGATTAATTTTTCCACAAACGATTTTGATTGCTTTGGGAAAAACTAAAACGGTACTTTATATTTCTATTTTAGAAACACTTTTAAATGTAATTTTAAGTATTTGGCTGGTACAAATTTATGGATTGGTGGGGATTGCATTTGGAACAGTACTCGCTTTTTTATTTGAAAAAATAGCAATTGCATTTTATTTAAAAACAAAAGAAGGGATTCGATTTTCTGAATACTCGCCTGTGGGTTGGTTTTTATTTTATAGTCTAATTTTAACAGGGGTTTATTTTTGGAAATCTTTCTCTATTTTCAGCTAACAATTTGTAAACAC
Source organism: uncultured Saprospiraceae bacterium (assembly GCA_937918905.1). Classification (GTDB taxonomy): domain Bacteria; phylum Bacteroidota; class Bacteroidia; order Chitinophagales; family Saprospiraceae; genus CAJQQY01. The sequence continues at coordinate 13,221 of CAKZSH010000333.1, read as the reverse complement.
AATGTTATGGCCTACGATGAATTTCTTGCAGACCGAATCAAACAAGTTTTAGATGAAAAAAAAGTCTCTTTTACCACTAAAAAAATGATGGGAGGCTTTCTCTTTTTAGTAGATAAAAAAATGCTTTGTGGAATCCATATTGATAAAAAATATGGCGACAGTTTACTCATGGCTCGAATTGGTGAAACCGCCTACGAAAAAGTAATCGACAAAGAAGAATGTTTACCGATGGACTTTACAGGCAGACCAATGCGTGGTTATGTTTTTGTAACTCCTGATGGATTTGATATGGATGAAGATTTGGAATATTGGGTTCAATTGGCTTTGGATTTTAATCCATTAGCAAAAGCAAGTAAAAAACGAAAGAAAAAAAATCCTTGAAATCATCACGACTCCAAGGATTTTATTTTTTTAAAAATAAAATAACAATACTCTTACTTTAAAGCTTTTAATGCTAGTCCAAAAATTGTATCAATAATCATATTGAAAATTGAACTTCGATATGCTTCCAGTCGAATTTCTGCCAACCCCGAACTTTCCAATGCACTCATCTTAGCGGAAGCCACTTGGCTTTTACATAAAAACTCAAAATCCTCAGTCGTCAATTCTCCTTTTTCAAGTAATCGAGTCCATCTTCTCAAGTCTCTCCTCATTCCACGTAACAATTTATCTGCATCTTTCTTAGCTTGTTTTCGATACTTCCGAACTGTCATTTTTGTCAAGTCCTCAGTATTATCTTTCAACTCTTTCATTATTTTACGGAACCTTGGTAAGTCCAATTCTCCCACTTTTATTTTTGAAGCCTCATCAGAAGTCTTTGGCTTTGTAGTTGCTTTTGGCTTCGTTTTAGGTTTGGCCTTTGGCTTTGCCTTAGGTTTCGCTTTTGGTTTGGTTGAAGTTTTAGGCTTTGCTTTTGGTTTCGACTTAGGTTTCGTTCTTGTCTTTGGTTTCGTTGTTGTACTTGAAGTCGCAGTTGATGACTTCGCCAATGCCTTTGCTTCAGCAATCCAATTTTTAGGTTCTGCTAAATTAAATCGAGGACCTGCCTCATCCAAAATTGCTTGAAGAGTTGATAGTTTTGCAACCGACAAATCTTTATATGTTAGAATTTTTTTAGCATTCAAAAGGCCTTGAATCTTTGGACCAATACCTTTGATTTTGGTAAGGTTATCTTTAGTTGAAGTTCTTTTTGCCATGATTGTTTTTATTGGTGATTTGTAAATTATCATTGGTGATTTGTAATTAGTGATTCGTAAATTTCGAAAAACGAGTTACGAATCACCAATCACAAAAAAACAATTACGCTTTCTTTTTCTTCTTTTCTAAACTAATAATTTTATCAAAATTCTTACTGACAACGCCAGCAGCTTCTTTGATAAACGGTCCATTTAATTTACCATCAGTTTCCCAACGATTTAAAAATCCACCTAATAGATTCATATTTGGATCCATCATCGTTTCCCACATTTTTACTGTTTTTAAATTCGTTGGCCCTTTATCAGTCTCATAAGAGATAAGGTCATTGATTTGATTTTTCAATCCCATCACATCGCCAGAAACAGAAGAAAAACTTTTTCCTCCTTTTTTCATCAAGCTCATTACACTTGCTTTAATAATTTCATTTTGATCTAAGGAATAGGTATCCATCGATGGCATCCCTTTGGCAGGATTGCAACTTTGAAAAGAAAAACTAGCTGTAAAAATTGCAAGGAAAAAAAAGTAAAAGATGTTTTTAGATAAACCTAATGTAGGTTGAAATAAGGTGCTATTCATGATTTATTTTTTTGAAAAATTTAAAATAAAATGTCGCTTCTAAAAACGACAAAAACCTTTGTAAATGTATATAAAAGTAATGAGTTTTCAAAAACGGACGCTTCGCTTGACGTTTTGAAAAAACGGTGATCAAAAATATTCGAAACGTCAAGCGAAGCGTACGTCAAGACTGAGCAGCAAGCCTTCTCATTTCTTCTGATTTTTCTTTTCCTAAATAATTATCAATAATATTATGAATGATATAAAGTGTAGGAGTCAATAATACGGCGACCGTAAATTTATACATAAAATTAACGGTGCCAATTGCTAAGACAAGAATCAAACTCCAGTCAGCTCCAAAATAAAAAGCAATCAGCAAAACTACATAGCTATCTACAAATTGCGATACCACCGTCGAACCCGTTGCTCGTAACCATAACATCTTATCACCTGTCTTTTGTTTGATTTTATGAAAAACAAAAACATCAACCAATTGCCCAACCAAAAACGCTACCAATGAACCAACAATAATCCACAACCCTTGCCCAAACACTAACCGAAAAGCATAATTATAATCGCTTACTTTGCTCAAGGCTACTTGTTTTTCCTCTGTTGTCATATCAGGTAAAATATGTGACTGCGGCCAAAATCCTGCTGGATCCAAACCTATTGCCCAATACACCATAACAAAGGAATAGGCAATCAATCCAATCGCCAAATAAGAAAGCATTCGTACTCCTTTCATTCCAAAGTATTCATTGATAATATCAGTCATCACAAAAACAACAGGCCATAACAATGTACCTGCGGAAAGTGAAAATCCAAGGTTTTTTTCTCCAAAAATCTCGAAACTAAAAGGCTCAAATCCAAATGACTTTTCAAGTGAAAAAATCTTAACTCCTATAAATTCCGCTATCAATGCATTGGCTATAAAAAAGCCTCCAAGAAGAATAAAAAGTCTTGTTCCCTTATCCGATAAAATATTTTTCATAATTTGTTTATTTTCAACTTTCTTTTTGGGATTTACTTACGTTTTAACAATTTTGTAACTGTCAAATATAAATTAAACCTTGCCGTTTGAAAAATGGTGATGCCAAATTTTAAAAAATAAAAAACAAATAGTACATACACGAAGTCAAGGTCTGACTTAAAAAGTCAGGCTTTGACTTATAAGAATTTCAAAAAACTTATAAGAAATTCAAAAAATAGAAGTCAGGATTTGACAAACATCAATAAAAGTCAAAGCCTGACTTTTCAAGTCAGACCTTGACTTCGTGTATGCAATACTGAATAACTAAAACTATATGTACAAAACGAACCTAACAAAATTAATCTTCACTTTTATATTTTTTCTATTTTGCGCTGTAACAATATTTTCGCAAAACTTTGATACACAACTTAATATTGATGACACGACTCAAGTGCATATTCTTTTATTAAAAGATGGAAAAAAATTAAAAGGACATATCACTTCTATCAAAAATGAAGAGGTCTTTTTTTCTATTTCAAAGAACCAACGGGACACCGTTTTTACCCTTTCAGATATAAAAAACATCAGGGTAAAAGATAATTTGGATTGGAATAATACCACTTACGATTCTCCACTTAATTATGTGGATTATTTATTTTTTGTCAATACTGCTTTCAACCTAAAAAAAGGAGATCGTATGTATCGTACATTTATGGGAGCATCGGTCATGAGGCAACAAGCATTGGACAAAGGATTAACTGTTGGACTGAGTTTTAGTTTCCCCTTGTTTATCTCTGCTAATATAAAACTTGGAGGCACTTTTTCCAGTACCAAAAAATCCCATCTTGGTTTTAAATCTACTTTTTTATTTCTTCCTGTTGGAGATCGTTTTTCTATTTTTGAAAATTCTTTGATGTGGACATTGGGAACACCTGATCGGTTTCTCAACATGGCATTTACAAATTATTTCATCAGTCAAAATGATTTTTTCTCCAACTACTTTCCAACCATGTATCATTCCGTTTCTGTAGGAGGAGGTATCAGAATGAATAAAAATTGGCAACTTATATTAGAAAATCGGGTCAACTTTAATGACGTTTTTATAGATGCTAAAATTCTTCCTTCCTTTGGTTTAAGTTACAGCACCCCTCGATTTAATTTTTCTTTTGGTTTTCATTCTGCTAATCAAAGAGGGTTCAATTTATTTCCAATTATGGATTTTAATGATGATGATATTACCACATTTGAAAGAAGTATTCTTAGTCGATTTCCTTATTTTTCTTATGCCAAAATATTTTAAACCCTCGCTATGAAAAATTTACTCAACATTATATTTACATTTATCGTCATTATTAGTTTTTCACCTTCTGTTCAAAGTCAAACCTTTATTGGAGACATAGAAATCAGCGACGAATCCCAAACGCATATCATTATGTTTAAGGATGGAAAATACAAAACGGGCAGAATAATTTCTATAGAAAATACTGAAGTTGTTTTTTTTGATGAGGAAAAAGAAAATACAACGATCTACCAATTATCGCAACTCGATAAAATCATGGTCAAAAGAGATGATCTTGATTTGACAAATATTACCGCAAGGGCAATGGCAGAACTTGAAGAAAAACAACAGCATAATAATTCTGATCCAAAAGTTCAAGGTAATAATCGATTACTTTATACGGAAACTGGTTTTGCTTTAAAACGTGGATTATCTGAATATCATACTATTAGAGGTGTTATTCATACCGCAGATTATGGTTTGAGTAATGGTATTACTATTGGTCTTGGTGTGGTTTATCCAGGATATATTTTAGGCCATTTGAAGTTTAATTATATCAATTCTGCCATCTCCAAAAAATTAAGAGCTGGATTTGATTTTACTGCCGTAATGAAACCTGAGGAAACGGAAACAGAACAGGGTTGGACTGGGTTCTTAAAAATGTCCACCTATTTTTCTTATGGAACACCAGGACGGACTGCTCATCTCGGACTCTCAGTTATTCCAACATTTACAGTTGATGATAGTTTTGATGATGTTATAATTGCACTTAATTTTGGTGGAACAGTAAAGGTTGCTCCTCAATGGAAAGTCATTTATGAGAACTCCTTTGGAGGTGATGATTTCGGAAATCTTTTCGGATTTTTCTCAGGACTAGGCGTGCAATGGTTTAATGAAAAAAATGCAATCAAAGCAGCAATGACCACTTCTCCCAGTTTTGGATTTATCAATTTTCCACTTAATGATTTGAACGGTTCTTCTCAACTTCCTTTTGTCTCCTATTCAAGATACTTTTAGATAACGGTGAACGGTGAACGGTGAACTTCGAATAATTTTGAAGTCACCATAACCTGAAGTTCACCGTTATCAGTTCACCGTTAAAAAAAAATTCCTTTTTTTGAGTCAACAAAATCATCAAATGATTGTATATCTTTGCGAACTAAATTTTATAAAAATAATATGGCAAAGATTTCAATCAATATAAAAGAAGGGAAGGTAGAAAAAGCAAGCAATGTGATTGTTGGAATTGATTTAGGAACAACCAATAGTCTTGTCGCATATATTCATGATGGAAAAGCAACCGCAGTCAAAGGCAAGGATGGAAAAAGCACCTTGGTTCCCTCCATTGTCCATTTTAGTAACGATGGTGGGATTTTGGTAGGAAATAATGCAAAAGACAAATTAATAAATGATCCTGCAAATACCATTTATTCTGTAAAAAGATTGATGGGTAAATCCTACCGTGATGTCGAAAATTTCGAACAATATTTTGGGTATAAAATTATTGATGAAGATTCGGACAGCTTAGTCAAAGTGAGAGTCAAAGATAAATTTTATACACCTATCGAATTGAGTGCTGAAATTCTCAAATCGCTTAAACATCGAATCGAAAAAGATCTCGGCCAAAAAGTAAGTCGAGCGGTGATCACTGTTCCTGCTTATTTTAATGATGCCCAACGACAAGCGACTCGTGACGCTGGAAAGTTGGCTGGACTAGATGTTTTAAGAATTGTAAATGAACCTACTGCAGCAAGTTTGGCTTATGGAATTGGTCTCAACCCTGAGGAGGTGAGAACCATTGCAGTTTATGATTTGGGAGGTGGGACATTTGATATTTCTATCCTTCAAATTCAAAACGGAATATTCGAAGTATTGTCTACGAATGGAGATACTTTTTTAGGTGGCGATGATTTTGATCGGGCTATTATTGACTTTTGGGCAAAAGAAAATAACATTGCTCCTACATTATTGCAAGAGAATAAAAACTTGGCTCAAGCCATTCGCCTACAAGCGGAGGAAGCTAAAAAAACATTGAGTAACCAAGATGAATTTTCTTCAACTCTTGAAAATTATAATTTCCATTTAACCAAATCACAATTCGATACTTTAATCCAACCACTCGTTGAACGCACGATTACTTCATGTAAAAATGCTTTAGCTGACGCAAAAATTGAAACGAATCAAATCGATCATATCGTTATGGTTGGTGGTTCAACTAGAGTTCCTTTGGTACAAAAATCTGTTTCTGATTTTTTTGGAAAAGCATTGTTTAATGAATTGAATCCAGATGAAGTTGTGGCATTGGGTGCAGCCATTCAGGCAGATGTTTTAGCAGGAAATCAAAAAGATGTTTTGCTTTTAGATGTGACTCCCCTTTCATTGGGTATCGAAACAGTTGGTGGTTTGATGGATTCGATTATTCCTCGAAATTCAAAAGTACCTACCAAAGCTGGTCGTCAATACACGACTTCTGTTGATGGTCAAAAAAATCTAAAAGTAGCGGTATTCCAAGGAGAACGGGACTTGGTTGCTGATAATCGAAAGCTTGGAGAATTTATTTTAAAAGGCATTCCTCCTATGCCTGCTGGTCTTCCAAAAATAGAAATACAATTTATTCTCAACGCAGATGGCATTCTTAAAGTAAAGGCAAAAGAACTCCGTTCAGATGTAGAAACAGAAATTGAGATCAAATCGCAATATGGTTTGTCAGAAGAAGAAATGGCAATGATGCTTTTGGATTCTATCGAAAATGCGGAGGCAGATATGAAAGTAAGAGGATTGTTAGAAGCTCGAAATGAAGCCAATAATATTCTACTTTCTTCTGATAAATTTTTAAATCAAAATGCTGAAATTCTAAGTACCGAAGAAATAGAAAAAACAAAAACATTGGTTGAAGCCCTTCGAACAAGTGTTGCAGGTGAAGACAAAGATGCTATCAATAAAGCAATGGATGATCTCAATACGTACACTTCTCCCCTCGCCCACCGAGCTATGGATGTGAATATTGGAAATGCAATTAAAGGGAAGGGAATAACGAATATCGAACAAGGAACAAGGAATGAAGAAGTTTGACGAATACTTTTGTTTGATTAGTGCAAATCACAAGTATTCGTCAAACTTCTTCATTCCTTGTTCCTTGTTCGATATTCGTTATTCAATTCATCCTATTCCTTAGCAGTAATATGATGTTCTGAGGTGCTAGAATCAGGAGAAGTAAATTTAAAATATTCATCAAACCACCTAACAGCGATCTCCTCTCCAAAATATTCATAAACACATTCTACCAACTCTGTTACAAAAATCTCTTGAGCTTTGGTTTCCCCTTTTTCTTTAAAGTTGGCAATGTATTTTTCGCAAGGAACAGGATGATGCAAATACATTCCAAAATATTTATCACAAAACGTGATATAAAAATCAGTATATAAAATAAAGGCATGCCACATCTCATCTATGATTTCCATCGCATGAGCAATGCTAATATCAGGCAAATCTAATTCTGGATGCACTTTTCTTTTCTCCTCAATAGTAGCATAAAGCCATAAAAAACGTTTTAAATCTTCGAAAATAAGTTGAGCCTCTTCATCCGTTCCTTTGTACCAATGACAGGCTTGTTTAAATCTCAACAATACCCATTTATTTTCGTATGCTAAAACTTCTTCGAGTGGTTTGACCATGACTATGACTTTAAATATTAAAAAAATCAAAATCAAAATCAAAATGGCAATCAAAATCAAAAATCCTATAATGTGTATTCACCCTTCATACTTTTGATTTTGATTGATATTTTGATTTTGATTGATTGTAATTTCTTTGGTTAAAATAATTAGGGAGTAAGATAATAAAATCTCACTCCCTAAATTTTTAAAAATATAAATTTATATTTTTTGTTGACTATCTGTCAAATGGAGGTGGACATTTGTCTGGACCGCCACCTTTTAAATTCTTCTTAGCTAATTTCTCAATTAATTGAGATTTAGTTGCTTGCTTTTTTACTTCTTTTAAATTTAATTTTTTCATGATTGAAATTTTTGAATAACGATGAAATAGAATTTCCTCGTTACGTTAGTGTTTGAATTATGATACCAAATAAAATAATATGACTATCTGTCAAATGGAGGTGGACATTTGTCTGGGCCGCCGCCTTTTAAATTTTTCTTAGCCAATTTCTCAATTAGTTGAGATTTAGTTGCTTGTTTTTTTACTTCTTTTAAATTTAATTTTTTCATAATTGTTTGTTTTTTGAATAACGACGAAAGATTAAAATTTTCCTTCGTCGTTATTGAATTGTTTGATTTTTTTTTGATAACAAACTAAAGTGTTTGATTATCTGTCAAATGGAGGTGGACATTTATCTGGACCGCCACCTTTCAAATTTTTCTTAGCTAATTTTTCAATTAGTTGAGATTTAGTTGCTTGTTTTTTTACTTCTTTTAAATTCAATTTTTTCATGATAAAAAATTTTAGTGTTTGTAAATTAAATTAACCTAAAGAGCCTTAGATATCAATTTTATTTAAAATCATTATTTGAAATAATATTCCAATTAATGTTGATAATCAATGACTGAATTTGCATTTTTCTCCTTTAAAATGAAATTCAAGTGTAATCATAATTGAATATACAACAGTATATCCTCAATGATTGAGACTTAGTTAATTTAGGTAATTTAATTTATGGACTTTTAGGTTGAGTCCATCCAAACTTATTATACTTTTTAGTTAATTATTTCAGGAAGGGCTTCCTGATTTTGACGTGTTTTTATTTTAAGTATAATATGTTTGTTTTTTAGTTATACTCAAAATTATAGTCTTCTTACGAAAAAACCAAGAAAATGTTATTTTTTTTGATATTAATTTTTATCAAATACAAATTACTTCATATACAAATACAAGACTCTTTAATCACCTATGCAAAAAGACATCACCAGTATATTTTTCAACCCATCCATCTAAAAACAAGACCTCCACATAATAAATAAAGACATTTTCATTCATTCTTTGATTATTCAATTTTCCATCCCATCCGTGCATTTCTGAATTTGGAGGAAAATTTTTATGCTCTGCTAGCACCTCTCCCCATCGATCAAATACTCTAAAAACCTTTATTTCACTTACATCTTTCCCTCCATACACCATGAAATCATCATTAATTCCATCTCCATTTGGCGTAAAGGCATTTGGAATGTACACATGTCTATCTTTACTAACCCAGTAAGTTATGGTATCTCTTCCCATACATCCATTAATATCTATAATCTGTGCAGTATAGGTGATATTGTTAAGTGGATTAATTAAGGTATCCAAACATGGAGATGCACATTCCAATTCAGGGCTCCATATCACAGTATCAATTTGTTCAATCGGATAATTAGTAATGGCTTGAAGGCTGGCTTCACAACCTAAATTTACAAACTGGTCATCTCCCAAATCCACCAATAATTCAGGTTGAGGAGTAATCGAAACCACAGTAGACCATTCACATCCAGTTTCATCTTGAATTATAATATCATAATCTCCAGGCTCCAATATCCCGTCACTATTTGATCCAAACACTTCGCCACCATCAAAAGAGTAAAGATATGGAGCCATTCCACCTTCAACTGATACAATATTAATTTCACCATTCAATTCTCCAAAACAAGGTTGTTTTACTTGAATATTGGCACCTGTGGGTTCTTCTTCATTTAGGAAAACTATTGCCTCATCGGAGTCAGTACATCCATTGATATTATTAGTGACCACTATTTGATAAGTCCCAGGAGCATCTACAAGTGGGAGTATGGAATTGGCACCTCCTACTATATTTCCATCAGTTGTGGTCCATTGGTAAGAAAAATCAGTCCCTAAAGAAGATAACCCTCCGCCTAGTTCTAAACTTGAAACCAGACAGTTTAATTCTTCATCGGAACCAGCGTCGGCAATCGGCGTATTAACATCTGCAAAAACTTCAACACTATCCATTTTTTCACAACCAAAGTTATTCGTAATAGTAACAAAATACCAGCCTGGCAAAGCTACTTCTGGAAACTCAGTATCCGCTCCAGCTATGATACTTCCATTTATGGTCGTCCAATTGAAATTATAAGATTGACTATTGGGTGGATCGACAGCAATATTTAATAACTCGGTAACATTGTCAACACAATTCAATACTTCAGGCGTAGATATGGTTGAAAAAAACTCTACAGCTTCAACCACCTCTACAAAACTCGTCGCCGAGCAGCCTTGATCGTCTTCAATAAAAACTTCATAGATACCTGGTGCATCTACTTCAATTGTGGAGGATGTAGTATTGGATAAAATATTACCATCTACGGTAGTCCATTCGTAATTTAAATTAGCATTAGGTGATACCGCAGTTGAATTGATAACCAAATTTCCATCAAAACAAAGGGTTTGGACAGGATCGATAAATACATCGGCTGGAGATAAAATTTCTCCACTTACCAATACATATTGATAATCACAAACATCATTATTTTTACCATCCATCATCAAGTAGTAAACTTCACCAATTGTCAAATTATCACAAATCAAATTGGCCGTTCCTAATACAGGATTAAGACAATTAGAAACGGAGAAGTAATCATTACAGTCATCAGTTCCTAAAAATTGAGCTTGCAAGCCATTTCCTAAATTGCAATTATCAACTGTAATTTGAAGTTCAAAAGTCGTACTGCCTGCAATAAATGAAACCCAGCTATTATTCTCCACTATACCACAAAAAGCATTTGGAGTACCTGTATTGGTAGCCCCAACATTACTAGAGCAGTACCCATCTAAAGTACAAACTATAGGTGCAGTATCGCAAGTATTGGAAGCGGAGAAAGGAAAATTACAAGGTTGGGCTGATAATATTTGAAATAAAAAGACACAAAATGTTGTTAGCGATAATTTATACATAGTGGTCAATGCTTAGAATTTTGGCAAAAAAAAAGTTGAAATTACAAATTAAAAGTATTCTCCCCTTTATTCAAGTTTTAAAAAACCTTAATTTGCAGTTATTCTTACAATCTTAGGAATCATCTCGAAACTTCGGGACAATCAAAATTAAAATTAAAAATTAGAACGGTGAATCACCATTCGTATTTTGATTGACATTTTCATTTTGATTGAAATACATGAGCATTTCACAATATCAATTAATTTAATATGACAAAGCCGATTTTTTTACTTTTTATTTCCCTCCTTTTTTTTACAAATATTTCCGCACAAGACAAAGCCCACCTCAAAAAACAGATTGATAAAATTATTCATTACGATACTGAAATCAAATGGTCAGAAACACCAGGGATGGTCATTGGAGTAAAATATCAAGATTCTGTTTTTTATTATGGATATGGAACGACTTCTAAAGAAGTTGACAACGTTCCTAATGAAAATACCATTTTTGAAATAGGTGGTTTGACCAAATCATTTACGGCATCATTGGTTAGTCTTTTGGTCAATGAAGGTCAAATGCAATACGAACAAACGCTTAACACTTATTTGCCTTCAGAATTACAAAATGAGGAATTGGCAAAATTGACGATTGACCAGTTGGTGACGCATACCTCTAAATTACCTCGAATGCCCATGGAGTTTGGAGTAAAAGAATTGGAAGACAATAATCCTTATGCTCATTATACCAAACAAGATTTGATGGAATTTTACAAAGAGTACATTCCCATCGAAATGAAAAAGAAAAAACGTAGAAAGAAAAAGAACAAAGATAATTACGCCTACTCTCATTTGAATTATGCTCTACTTGAAAGTGCAATCGAAGTGAGTCAACGTCAAAAATTTGAAAAAATATTAGCGGAAAAAATATTAAATCCTATCGGGTTAAGTGATACTCGGGTAGAACTTTCTGAGGAGCAAAAAGATCGTTTGGCAATTGGCTACACCACTTCTGGAAAATCAACCCCACCTTGGAAATTTAAATCTTTCCAAGCTTCGGAAGGATTAAAGTCAACTGCCAAAGATTTGATTAAATTTGCAGAAATCCACATGGGAAATGATAACTCAAACCTCACTACAGCTTTCGTTCAAACTCATTTGGGACAAAAAGAAACAGGACTCAACAAACGTGTAAAGTCATCAAGAGGATGGCATGTCATTACCACGAATAAAAAACATGATGACATCGTAGCCCATACTGGAAATACAAATGGCTATCGGGCATATTTGGCTTTTGTAAAAGAGTCCAATACCGCAGTTGTTATTTTAACCAACTCCGAACATAACTTACACAACCTTGGGTATTTAATTTTATCAATGATTAATAACTATTGGAAAAAATAAACAAACATAAAAAGCGACTTCAATTTATTGTTAATCCTTTTTCGGGTATCAGTAAAAAAGGTCGCTTAACAAAACAAATCGAAAAATATCTCGACCATTCTCAATTTGATTATGAAATCAAATACACAGAGGCTGCTGGTCATGCTACTGAAATTGCTAAAAAAGCGGTTGCAAAAAATATGGACATGGTCGTAGCAGTTGGAGGAGATGGTTCCGTCAATGAAGTTGCTGCTGCACTTATCGATTCGGAGGTAACCCTAGGAATCATTCCTGCTGGTTCAGGAAACGGATTTGCACGTCACATCGGCATCAGTCTCAATACTTGCCAAGCTATTCAACAACTCAGCAAAGGAAAAAAATTAAGAATCGATTCTTGTAAAATGAATGATCGACCTTTTGTCAATCTTGCTGGATTGGGGTTGGATGGTATGGTTTCTTATAAATTAAAGAAAAGTAAGTTTCGCGGTTTTTTAGCCTACGGCAAATTAGTCACCCAAGAGTCCTTTAAATTTACACCTCAAACTTATCAAATTAATATTGATGGGAAAATGTTGGAGGAGGAATGTCTTTGTTTGGAAATTGTAAATGCTCCAATGTTCGGTTATAATTTTGAAATCGCTCCACATGCAAAATTCAATGACGGCATCCTAGAAGTCATTGTAGTGAAAAAAATGCCGCCTTGGAAAATGCCTCAACTCGCTTGGCATTCGTATCGTAAAACCATCAATGAAAGTGGCTTGACTAAATGTTTTTCAGGTAAAAAAATTGAAATAAAAATAAAAGAAGATACACCCGTCCACATCGACGGAGAAGGAATGATCGTCAATGAAGATTTAACATTTACTATTAATCCTTTATCTTTGACCATCTTGATTCCTTAACACGGTAGACGGTCGTTCGCTTCGCATCACTTGACGGTGGACGGTCGCTTCGCTTGACG
>CAKZSH010000332.1 GCA_937918905.1 uncultured Saprospiraceae bacterium | reverse complement strand
ATCTTAATCAAAAAGAAAAGGCTTGGTTAAAAGCAAAATGCAATTTTAAGTAACGCGACGCAAAGCCTTTCGACAAATTCGATTCTTCATTCATAAAAAGAAAAACCTCTTCCAGTATCAACTGAAAGAGGTTTTCTTTTTGCAATAAAATATATTACTTCAACAACTGCCGCATATCAATTTTTTCCAATACCACTTTTTCAATATCGCCAATTTGAATACGCGTCTGTTTCATGGTATCTCTATCTCGAATCGTTACGGTATTGTCTTCCAAAGTTTGTCCATCCACAGTAATACAATAAGGTGTACCAATTGCATCCTGTCTTCGATAACGTTTACCTGGAGAATCTTTTTCATCATATTGACATTCAAAAGAAAATTTCAAGTTATTGAAAATCTCTCTCGCCTTCTTTGTAAACTCCTCATTGTTTTTAACCAAAGGTAAAACTGCACACTTGATTGGAGCTAACGATGGATGAACTTTTAAAACGGTTCGCGTTGAATCTTTTCCTTCTGCATTAGGAACAGTCTCATCCATCAAGGCATTTGCAAGTGTTGCCAAAAACATACGATCACAACCAATCGAAGTCTCTACAACAAAAGGAACATAACTTTCTTTTAACTCTGGATCGTAGTATTGTAATTTTCTGCCAGACAACTCCTGATGTGCGTTTAAATCATGATCAGTCCGAGAATGAATACCTTCTAATTCTCTAAATCCAAATGGAAATTCAAATTCAATATCCAAAGCTGCATCAGCATAAAATGCTAATTTTTCATGATTATGATATTGTAATTTTTCAGCAGGATGGATGGCTTGATGCCATTTCATTCTGAACTCTTTCCAGTATTCATACCATTTCTTTTGCTCTCCTGGACGGACAAAGAATTGCATTTCCATTTGTTCAAATTCTCTCATTCGGAAAATAAATTGTCGTGCAACAATTTCATTTCTAAATGCTTTTCCAATCTGCGCAATTCCAAAAGGAATTTTTTGACGAGTTGTTTTTTGAACATTTAGGAAATTCACAAAAATACCTTGTGCTGTTTCAGGTCTTAAATATAATTTCCCAGATTCTCCTGCAATCGTTCCCAATTGCGTATTGAACATTAAATTAAATTCTCTTACATCTGTCCAATTTCTAGAACCACTTTCAGGACAAGCGATTTCTAATTCCTCAATTAAATTTTTGACATCTGCTAAATTACCCTCTGTCAAAGAAGTATTTAATCGAGTCAAAATTGTTTTTGACTTTTCTAAATACCCCATCACTCGTGGGTTAGTAGTTCGATACTCTTCTTCATTGAATGCATCTCCAAACCGCTTACGAGCTTTTTCAATTTCTTTATTGGCTTTTTTCATTACCTTCTTCTCAACATATTCCTCCACCAACTGATCTGCTCGATACCGTTTGTTTGAATCTTTATTATCAATCATAGGATCACTAAAAGCTGCAACGTGACCAGATGCTTGCCATGTTTTTGGATCCATAAAAATCGCAGCATCTAATCCCACAATGTTTTCATGCATCTGCACCATTGACATCCACCAATATTTTTTGATATTGTTTTTTAATTCTACTCCGTATGGGCCATAATCATACACCGCCGCCAAGCCATCATACACTTCGCTCGATTGAAAAATAAAACCATACTCTTTACAATGAGATACTAATTTTTTAAATTGATCGTCCTGATTTGCCATTTGTATTATTATTGATTTTAAATATTGTATTTTTTTAGCCGCTGATTTGCACTGGTTTTCTTTATACGTGCATTTCAAAAACAAGATACACACGTAAAAATAAAATCATAAAAAATCAGCGCAAATCTGTGGCAAGTATTAAAACTCTGACGTAAAATGAAACTTCACTTCTGGGAAATTCTCTTGTATCGTTTTCATCACCCAAGCTGTCTCTGCAAGAAAAACTAAATTTCCATCTTTATCTCTGGCGATGTCTCTTTTTCTTCGATCTAAAAATGCTTTAAGTTGAACAGGGTCATCACATTCAACCCAACAAGCTTTATGTAGATTAACAGGTTCGTAACTACATTTTGCCCCATACTCATGCTCCAAACGATATTGAATTACCTCAAATTGAAGTGCCCCTACCGTGCCTATAATTTTTCGATTATTTAATTCTTTGGTAAATAATTGCGCTACCCCTTCATCCATCAATTGCACCAAACCTTTGTTCAATTGTTTTGATTTCATCGGGTCAGCATTATTGACATATCGAAATTGTTCAGGTGAAAAACTTGGAATTCCTTTGAAATGTAAAACTTCTCCTTCCGTAACTGAATCTCCAATTTTAAAGTTCCCTGAATCATACAAACCCACAATGTCTCCAGGGTAAGCTTCATCCACGATTGATTTTTTTTCTGCCATAAAGGAAGTCGGGTTGGAGAACTTCATTTTTTTTCCTTGACGAACATGGAGGTAGTTTGTATTTCTTTGAAACACGCCTGAACAAATTCTCAAAAAGGCAATTCTATCTCGATGCCGTGGATCAATGTTCGCATGAATTTTAAAAACAAAACCTGAAAATTTATCTTCCGTCGGATTGACCTGTCGTTCTTCTGTAATTCGAGGAAGCGGCGTAGGTGCTATTTCTACAAAACAATCTAACAATTCTTTTACACCAAAATTATTAATCGCACTTCCAAAAAACACAGGTGAAACTTTTCCTTCTAAATAATCTTTTTGATCAAAAGTAGGATAGACTTCCTCCAACATATTCACTTCTTCTCTTAATTCATTCGCAGGTTTTTCATCTACATATTTTTCCAAATCAGGATTTGCCAAATCAGTAAATTCAATCGTATCTTCCTCTGCCTGTTTTCCATGTGCACTAAAAAGATTTAATTTCTTTTCGTACATATTATAAACCCCTTTGAATCGCTGTCCCATCCCTATCGGCCATGACAACGGACAAACGGACAATCCTAATTTTTGCTCAATCTCATCTAGCAAGTCAAAACCATCCTTTCCTTCTCGATCCAGTTTGTTGACAAAAACAATGATCGGCGTATTTCGCATTCGACATACTTTGACTAATTTTTCCGTTTGTGTCTCCACCCCTTTTGCAACATCAATCACTACAATCACACTATCGGCAGCCGTCAAAGTTCGAAAAGTATCTTCTTGAAAATCTTGGTGACCAGGTGTATCGAGGATATTAATTTTAAGATTGCGATAATTGAATGCCATTACAGAAGTTGCTACAGAGATCCCTCTCTGTTTTTCAATTTCCATAAAATCCGAAGTCGCTGTCTTTTTAATTTTATTGGACTTCACCGCACCTGCAACTTGAATCGCACCACCAAAAAGCAACAGCTTTTCAGTCAATGTTGTTTTACCCGCATCAGGGTGACTGATGATGGCAAAAGTTCGACGTTTATTAATTTCATCTACAAAACTCATCTCTTGAAGTTCAATTT
>CAKZSH010000331.1 GCA_937918905.1 uncultured Saprospiraceae bacterium | reverse complement strand
TGTCTCATCTAGTAAAAGTTAGTTAGTTAGTTAGTGTTAGACTAATTAAGAAATGGCGGGGTACTTATTTTACTATTATATAATGACACGATTTTCGACCACAGTATTCGAGCGGGCTGGGAGTGGCGAAAAATGAGGGAGCGGGAGCGGCACGGCGTAGCGCATTTTTTTCGCCGAGAATTTTGCCTACTTTTTTTCGAATGAAAAAGTAGGTCGCCGAAGGCAAATGTAACTAAGACTACCATTTCAAAAATTAAAAACAAATAATTTGTGATCTCCCGTTCCAGAGGTTTTATAAAAAATATAATAAATCGTAAAAATCATTTTGTTGACTTTTCAATTTTATTCCCTCTTAAATTTTGAGATCGTAGTTTTCGTAACATTTGCCTTCGGCGACCTACTTTTTCATTCGAAAAAAAGTAGGCAAAATTCTCGGCGAAAAAAAGGCTATGCTCTGTGCCGCCCCGCACCCACATTTTTCGCCACTCCCAGCCCGCTCGAATACTGTGGTCGAATACCGTAACCGAAAATGGTGGCCGAAAATCGTGTCATTATATAATAGTAAAATAAGTACCCCGCCATTTCTTAATTAGTCTAACACTAACTAAATGTCTTTTACTAGATGAGACAAAGTGACGGATGGATGAATATCAAGCAGTATAATTGTTATAACAGATATATTAGAACAATATAGGTTGGAAAAATTAGGAAAAAATAAAATGGAAAATAAAAATGTAGAAGAAGAAATAGTTACTGAAAGTACACAGTTAAGAAGAAAAAGGAGAGGGGCGTACAAAGGTATTCGTTATCTTATTGGATAGCCTTCGACGGTCATTGCAATCAAAACGATCAATGAAACCAAGATCAACCAAAAACGAATATCTCTGTAATAAGGTGTACTTTTATCTGTTACCACGGTGAATAGATTAAAAATGATTAGTAAAAAAATGAATGAAAGGAGTAACATAGTGTTGAATTTTGAAAGTGAATGTCAATTACATTATATCCATAGTTTCCCTGTTAAAATAACAGGGGAGTTATATTCTATTTAAGATTTTACAACCGTATTTGCTAAAAAGCTAGATGTAAATCTTAGGTTTTTCGACAAAGAATTGTTTCTAATAATGGATGTAATAGGGGGAAGAAAATTGACTGAAGGGCAAAAATCATCAGTACCTGATGTTACTCAACTTTTTTTGTTTCAAAAAAGATGCCATAGGCACTTGGATTAATTTTGAATTTTGAATGATTTGAAATATTCAAAGTTCATTCATTCAAAACTATTCATTGAGTAAATAATTATTGATTCGTTTTACCATGTAAGGACCTTCGTAGATCATACCTGAGTAAACTTGAATCAATGCGGCTCCTGCCTCCAGTTTTTCTTTTGCATCTTGTGGAGTGGCGATTCCTCCTACTCCGATTATGGTGAGTTCTCCGTTTGATTTGTTACTAAGGTAACGGATGACTTCTGTTGAACGCTGCTTGACAGGACGTCCACTCAGTCCTCCATTTCCAATTTCGTCAATACGTTGTTTTTTTTCTTTTAAACCTTCTCTGCTGATGGTGGTATTTGTAGCAATGATTCCATCAATCTTGGAGGCTTGAACGATTTCGATGATATCATCTAATTGTGCATTATTCAGATCAGGAGCAATTTTTAGGAGAATTGGTTTAGGGGCTTTATTTTTATTATTGAGTGCTTGAAGCATGGTGAGCAATTTAGTCAAAGGCTCTTTTCCTTGAAGCTCACGGAGGTTAGGAGTATTGGGGGAACTAACATTAACAACAAAATAATCGACGTAAGGAAAAAGAACTTGAAAGCAATAAGCATAATCTTCTTCTGCTCGTTCGTTTGGAGTGATTTTATTTTTTCCAATATTGCCTCCTATGATTACATTTTTAGGTTTTCCTTTTTTTAATCTTTCTACTAGTGCATGTACTCCTTCGTTATTAAAACCCATTCGATTGATGATGCCCTCATCTTGAGGTAAACGAAATAACCGTGGTTGAGGATTACCAACTTGTGGCTGTGGAGTCACCGTTCCTAGTTCTAAAAAACCAAATCCCATTGATGACATCGCTCTAAAATACTTTCCATCTTTATCAAAACCAGCAGCAAGCCCAACAGGGTTTTCAAATTTTAAACCAAAAACTTCTCGGTGTAATCGTTCATCTTTTAGCTCCAAAGATTTTTTAAACAAAAAACTCACCAGCGGAATGGCTAGCGTGATTTTTAATAACCGAACAGTAAGGTGATGTGCTTTTTCTGGTGTGAAAAGGAAAAGGAAAGGTTTGATAATATTTTTATACACAGTCTTTCGGATTGTAGCTGCCGAGTTTTAGCCCGCAGAAAAAATGAAATAATAGTTTTTGAGCAAGGAGGTCGAAAGGGGGTTTTGACTGCACAAATTTAACAATTAAGATGGACTATAAAATAAAAAAGTCCTTACAAAAGAAAATTTGTAAGGACTTTTTTGAGTTCTTTAATACTAAACCTCAGCTTCTTTATGTAATAATTCCATATCCCGAATCAAAAGTCGTTGGCGATTAAAAGTCAAGATATTTTTATTTCTTAATTCATTTAAAACGGTAGTAACCGTTTGGCGTGACGTGGCAGTTAAATTGGCAATTTCTTGATGAGTTAAGAATTTGCGTACCAACATTTCGTAGCCAACTCGTTGCCCTTTCTTTTGGGCTAATTCTTCTAAGAATTCAACAATTCTAGTTCGTGAATCTTTAAAAACTAAGGACTCCAATCTATTCTCCATTTCCAAAACCCTTGAACCCATAATTTTCATCATAAATAAGCTCAAGCTAGAATGAGTCTGCATCATTCCTTTCATTTGTTCAACAGACATGATGCATAGGGCGGTTTCTTCCATTGCTATGGCAAAGTCTTTTCTTTTTTCCTCCCCGATTAAGGAGAGTTCTCCAAATACTTCCCCTTGTGTTAAGATTGATTTAGTAATTTCTTTGCCTGATTCTGAGTAAGCACCTATTTTGACCCGACCTTCGCTAACAAAGTAGATTTTGTCAGCATGTTCTTCTGGCATATAGATGTATTCACCCTTTTTAATAGATTTATGATTAAGCGAATCCATTTGACCACTTGCCAATTTTTTAGGACACATGAAATTCTTCATGTCCATGTTTTCCAGGTACCAAATTGATTGTTTATCCATAGTACTGAAGTAGTTTTTTTTACTAGATGGAGCAATTCCAAATTTAACAAATTGTTGTGGACTAATGTTCATTGTTATACATTTTAGTTAATGAAAAGTCTTGGAGGTTTCATCTTTTATCTGATTACCTTTAAATACAATTCAAAGTTAAGGGCAAAGTATAACAGAAGTATCACAGAAAAATGGATTTTAATAAATAGGGGTAATTGTGATTAGATATTCGTGATTTGTTCGAATCACGAATCACGAATCACACAATTAATCCTTATCAATCTTTAAGTCAAATCTTTTGCGGAGCTCATCGATAAGCGGATTCATTTCTATTACTCGATCATATTTTTCTTTGGGCGTGGAGAGTTTTTTAGGCTTAGGCGTATTATCAACAGGTAGTTTGGTAGGATCAATGATAACTTCCAAGACCAGTTTATCATGGTTAAGATCTTTACGGATAAATTCCATTAGACCATATTCTTGTTGTACCATTCCTTTACCCATTGTGGAGGCTACAGCAATTTGTATTTGATCCTCAGAAATGATGGTAACTTCTGCATTTCTAAAAACACTTTTTACAGAAGGTGAAGTTATTTTTTCGCAATAGGCTTTCCAAGTTCCTTCTAAATTTTCTTGATTGAGCCTTGATTCTTTGGTGCTTTCTTCAACATTTTCCTGAATGACCTGAGATTGTAATTCATCTTTGGATGGAATTTTAGGCATATTGAATTTGCTCGAAAGCGAAAGACCTAACTTCCCTTTTTCAGATGGAGTAACAGGAATAGATGCTTTCTTTTCCTTTTCAGGTGGCGTTTGGATCGGTGGAGGAGAGGTGCTTATTGGAGGTGCAGGTTCTTCTACTTTTTGAGTTGCGATAGGAGTAGATGGAGGTGTTTGCTTGGCTTTTACGACAGGTGTTTTAACTGTTTTTTTTTCAACAACAGGATTCTGTACAAGACTCGTTGCACGATTAATGTATGCCATTTTTACCAAAGCCATTTCAACATGTAGGCGTTTGTTACGAGCCATTTTGTAATTGATGTCACAATCATTGGCTATGTTGAGTGCAGATAAAAGAAAAGATGTAGGAGTAATGTTAGCTTGAGTTTGATATTTCTCTTTAAGTTTATCACTTACCTCAAGTAATTGCAAAGTCTTTGAATCTTTACAAACTAAAATATTTCTAAAATGCTCCGCTAATCCATTGATAAATAAATCTGCTTCAAAACCATTTCGTTGTATTTCATTAAAAATCAAAAACAACTGTGGTAAATCTTCTACCAACATTGCATCCGTTACTTTGAAAAAATAATCATAGTCGAGGACATTTAAGTTGGTGATGACATCGTCGTACGTAATTTTTTTTCCAGAAAAACTTACGATCCGATCAAAGATCGAAAGCGCATCTCGAAGTGCACCATCCGCTTTTTGAGCAACGATGTGGAGTGCATCTTTTTCTGCTTCGATACCTTCTTCTTTGCAAATGCTTTGCAAGTGTTCCACCATGTTCTGTACCTGAATTCTTTTGAAGTCAAAAATTTGACATCGAGAAAGAATGGTCGGAATAATTTTATGTTTTTCCGTAGTAGCTAAAATAAAAATTGCGTAGGATGGTGGCTCTTCCAATGTTTTTAGAAAAGCATTAAAAGCAGCCTGTGATAACATATGAACCTCATCAATGATAAATACCTTGTATTCTCCTTGTTGAGGTTGGAAACGAACTTGTTCGACTAGAGTTCGGATGTGTTCCACACTATTGTTGGAAGCAGCATCGAGTTCGGTAATATTGAAGGAAGCATTTTCGTTGAAAGCTTTACAGGAAGCACATTCGTTACAGGGTTCAAAATCCTTGGTACGGTTGGTACAGTTGAGGACTTTGGCCAATATCCTTGCGCAAGTTGTTTTACCTACTCCACGAGGTCCACAGAAAAGGAAGGCATGTGCGAGATGGTCATTTTGCAATGCATTCTTTAGGGTCTGAGATACGTGTTGTTGACCCACTACATCTTCAAATCTAGTTGGACGATACTTTCTTGCGGATACTACAAATTTGCTCATAAATGTTATTTCTAGGTTATTGCAAATGTACGAAAATGTTTCGTAGCTGCGGGTTTTAACCCGCAGTAAAAAAGAACAAATTATTTGAGGAAAAATCAAATCGGATTTTGATTCTAAAACGAGATTTTTTTACTGCGGGTTAAAACCCGCAGCTACGTTAGATTTGTTTTCGAATAACGTATTAAAAAATATTACTTTTGCAACTTTAGAAGCTGTGGCAAGGTTTAAAATTACAAAGTCAAGCATTAATTTAACAAATAAATTTTATGAAAATAGCAGTCGCACAATTGAATTTCCACATTGGAAATTTTGATGGAAATGTAAAAAAAATGCTTAAAGCAGTTGCAACTGCAAAAAAGCAAGGCGCAGATATTGTCTGTTTTAGTGAGTTGGCTACTTGTGGTTATCCGCCGAGGGATTTTTTGGAATTCGATGA
Organism: uncultured Saprospiraceae bacterium; assembly: GCA_937918905.1. Lineage (GTDB taxonomy): Bacteria > Bacteroidota > Bacteroidia > Chitinophagales > Saprospiraceae > CAJQQY01. The sequence continues at coordinate 2,078 of CAKZSH010000331.1, read as the reverse complement.
TTTTATTCGACTGGCAGATGAAGCGATTCAAACTCTGGCAAAGGCTGCCAAAGGGATTGCTATCGTGGTGGGTTCGCCGAGTAAAAATCCTGTAATCGAAGGAAAGGATTTATATAATTCTGTTTATTTTTTAGCAAAAGGAAAAGTGCAACATGTTCAGCATAAAGCACTTTTGCCGACCTATGATATTTTTGATGAGTATCGTTATTTCGAACCTGCTTCTGAATTTAAAATTGTAAAATATAAAGGGAAGCGAATTGCTTTGACGGTATGTGAAGACATTTGGAATATCGGAAATGATAACCCAATGTATGACATTTGTCCGATGGATGAATTGATGCCACAAAAGCCAGATTTTATGATAAATGTTTCGGCGTCGCCATTTAATTATAATCATGCGAATAATCGAATTCATGTTTTAAAATCAAATGTGGAAAGATATAAAGTTCCCATTTTTTATATCAATCATGCTGGAGCGCAAACTGAAATCGTATTCGATGGAGGCAGTTTAATCATGTCTCCTAATGGAAATGTATTTGAAGAGCTACCTTATTTTAAAGAATCTGTAAAAACGTTCAGTTTGGCAGAAGTAAAAAAAGGAAAAACTTCGAAAGTACAACCTAAAAACAAGATGAAGTTAATTCACGATGCTGTCATTTTAGGAGTGAAAGATTATTTTGGTAAACTAGGATTTAAAAAAGCGATACTTGGGTTGTCGGGCGGAATCGATTCCGCATTGACTGCTGTTTTAGCGACTAAGGCTTTGGGAAAAAATAATGTAAGAGTAGTGTTAATGCCTTCGCAGTTTTCATCCGATCATTCGATAAAAGATGCGGAAGATTTAGCAAAAAACTTGGGTATTCAATACGATATTGTCCCGATTAAAAGTGTGTACAAAAGTTATTTAAAGCAACTTAACCCCTTGTTTGGTGACTTGCCTTTTAATGTAACAGAGGAAAATATTCAAGCAAGAATCAGAGGAATGATTTTGATGGCTATGTCTAATAAGTTTGGAAATATAGTGTTAAATACTTCCAACAAGAGTGAAGCTGCCGTAGGTTATGGGACGTTATATGGTGATATGTGTGGAGGGCTTTCTGTGATTGGAGATTTATATAAAACTGAAGTTTTTGAATTGTGTAGATGGATCAATCGACGAAAAGAAATCATTCCTAACAATACAATTGTAAAACCACCTTCTGCCGAATTACGACCTAATCAGAAGGATTCTGACAGTCTACCTGACTATGATATTTTGGATGAAATTCTTTTTCAATATATCGAAAAAACGCAAGGACCGAATGAAATTATCGAAATGGGATTTGATCCTAAACTGGTTCGAAGAGTTTTGCGACTAGTCAATATCAATGAATTTAAAAGGTATCAAACTGCTCCTGTGATTCGGATTTCAAGTAAGGCATTTGGAATGGGAAGGCGGATGCCGATTGTAGGAAAATACTTATCGTAGAAAAAATAGATATTTTGTTTTTTCATGCTTAGTTGATATATTTAATTCCTACTCCCTAACTAACAAAACAATAAACAAGATGGAAGACGATTTACTTTCAGGGTAGTGCTACAAATGCGCACCACTTGATTATCAAGAACTCAATTATACTGAAATTAAAAAAATTAAAAAGTGCGCATTTGTAGCACTACCATTTTTTCATTTTATATTTTTTTGATAGGAAAAATAATCATCAAAATCCTAATGATTTTTATTTACAAAGTAACATTCTTAATCAGAATATTATTTTAACAATTCTATTTTTATTAAAATACTATATATGACAATTATCCGTCAATCGAAATAATCTATTATAAAAATTGAGTTGTATATTAGTGTTAAGCTTAACGACCAATTTGGCTATGTCAAAACCTTACTATTCTATTTACCCCAATAAAACACACATAGTTATAAAACGACTTCCTTTCTTTTGAATAGAAGTCGTTTTCTTATTATTTACTAATTTTCCATTGCTAATAAAAAAAGAAGAGGAAGTCAAATGAATGACTTCCTCTTTTATAATTAAGAAAAAGAAATATGATAAACTCAATTGTTTATCTCAATCCTTTCT
>CAKZSH010000330.1 GCA_937918905.1 uncultured Saprospiraceae bacterium | reverse complement strand
TATTAATTTTTTTAACTCAAAAAAACGGTCAACGTATTTCAGGGATGGACATTCTGACGAATAATGTTGATTACGAAAACTCGTCAATACTTCTCAAATCGTAAATCCGTCTTCCCTTTTTCCCATCTTCCCTTCCCTTTCTTTTGTTGATGGAGCGTCTAATTTTTACCATAAAAAAGCTCATTCCTAAAAGAAATCTAATCGGCTTTTTCTTATTTTTGGGAAGTCTTATATTTATAAAAAAATTATAGAACATGCATTATCATACTCTTGGACAAATTCCACAAAAAAGGCATATTCAATTTCGTAAACCTAATGGCGAGTTGTATAGCGAAGAATTATTTTCTACGGAAGGATTTAGTGATTTGTATTCGCTGTTGTATCACACCCATCCACCTACCCAAATTGTTCAAGTAGGTGATCCTTTTTCTGTTGCTCCAAAACTTATTCACGATAAACAATTGAAGCATCGAAGCCTTAGAGGATTTAATGTAAAACCTGAGGACGATTATATCAAAAGTCGTAAACCTGTTTTAGTTAACGATGATTGTAAAATCGTTTTGGCTGCGCCTCGTAAGAGTACGACGGATTATTATTTTAAAAATGCTGATGCAGATGAGGTGATTTTTATTCATGAAGGATCAGGCGTTTTAAAAACGAATTATGGAAATATTGATTTTGGATATGGAGATTATCTCGTAGTGCCTAGGGGAACGATTTATCAAATTCATTTTAATACAGAAGATAACCGTTTATTTATAGTGGAATCCACAAGTCCTGTAGTTACCCCAAAAAGATATAGAAATGATTTTGGGCAATTGTTGGAGCATTCTCCATATTGCGAAAGAGATATTCGAAAGCCTAATGTATTGGAGACACATGATGAGCGTGGTGAGTTTTTAATGTATATCAAAAAACAAGATAATATTTATCCATATTATTATTTGAGTCATCCATTTGATGTAGTAGGTTGGGACGGTTATGTTTATCCATATGCATTTTCCATTCATAATTTTGAGCCTATTACAGGACGGTTGCATATGCCTCCTCCAATTCACCAGACCTTTGCGACACGTGGATTTGTGATTTGTTCATTCTGCCCTCGAATGTATGATTACCATCCTTTGTCAGTACCTGCACCTTATAATCATAGTAATATTGATAGTGATGAAGTTTTGTATTATGTAGCGGGAGATTTTATGAGTCGGAAGCATGTGGAGCGAGGACAAATTACATTGCATCCTGGTGGTATTCCACATGGGCCTCATCCTGGAACTGTGGAGAAAAGTCTTGGGAAAAAAGAGACACGTGAGCTGGCTGTGATGGTAGATACTTTTAAACCACTTTTAATGACAGAACATGCTGCTGGAATTGAGGATACGGATTATTTCCAAAGTTGGCTTTCATCGGCTGTTTCTCATAATGGAAATGGTAAAACACATTAACCTTGAATACTAAACTCTAAGGTTTCATGGTTAAATAGTTGTAATCTTATGGCCATGAAATATTAACGAATTTTCAAAATTAAAAATAGAATGAAAAAGTTTATTTTAGGAATGTTTACATCATTAATTGCAATAGCAAGTTGCGCTCAAGCACCAAGTGAACGTCCAAATGTCAATAGTGAAGATTTCGATAAAAAAATCGCAAAGACGATTAATTTTTCCATACCAGTAATGGGCGTAGAGGATTTAAAAGAAATGCAGGAAGATGTTATCCTTTTAGATGCTCGTCCACAAAGTGAATTTGATGTAAGTCATATTAAAGGCGCGAAAAGAATTGGTTTTCGAAAATTAGATAAATCCCAGCTGGAAGGCATTGATAAAGATGAGCCAATTGTGGTGTATTGTTCCATAGGATACAGAAGTGAAAAGGTAGGTGAAAAATTAAAAAAAATGGGTTTTACAAATGTCTATAATCTTTACGGCAGTATCTTCGAATGGGTGAACCAAGGCAATGAAGTAGTTGATAAAGATGAAGCCACTACAACTAAAGTTCATACTTATAATAAACGATGGAGCAAATGGGTCGAAGATGGTAAAGCAGAAAAAGTATGGTAAATGGTTAAATTGTTGCGCTTCGCTAATTGTTTTATTGTTATCGAATAACGTTGATTTCTTAAATATTCGATAACAATAAAACAATTAGCGAAGCGTAACAATTTAACCATTAAAAAAACTAATTCACTCCATTTCAAAATCCTACCATTCAATTTTTTTCCAATAAACATATATTTTTTTCTCAGGTGACAACTTTTGGTAATGTATTTGATATATAAAAAACAATATATTCAAATAAATTACCACGAGACAAGAATTTTATCCCTCCCACCAGTTCAAGTCTTTTAACCTCTTCCTTATTAAAATTCGTTAGCCATAAAAAATTGGAAAACGTATGCACTCAATAAAATGTTAGATACATTTTTCTGATGATTGCGCTTCGATTTTTTTGAGGGATAAAATCTTACACTATGAGAAATTACGTTTACGGTGCCGTAACGGTGCTCCTGTTTTTTGCTATTCCCGGCTTTTCCCAATGTTTAGAAGGAGATTGTAATAATGGAAAAGGAAAAATTTTCTATTTAGATGGCAGTTGGTACGAAGGTACATTTGCTGATGGAAATGCCAATGGCTATGGTGCTTGGTGTTTTCTAAATGGCGATAAATATGTCGGTTATTTTAAAAATAATTCGCAACATGGTAGTGGGATTGTTTATCACACAGATGGCGAAGTAACCCAAGGAGAATGGATCAATGGAGAATTCTTTTCGACAAAAAATGGAGAAGTAGAAGGTTGTATAAAAGGCAACTGTGACAATGGTCGTGGAACTTATGTCTATGATGAAGGCAATGCAAAATATACAGGTTCTTTTAAAAATGGAATGCCGCATGGAAATGGAATTTGTGACTATTCCAATGGTGAATTATATGATGGAGAATGGAGAGCAGGTAGTTTTCATGGAGTAGGCACATTGTATTTAAAAGACGGTTCGCCAGTTAGAGGGTATTGGGAAGAAGGTACTTTCAAAGGGAAACAAACACCAGCAATGCCTGTGAGTTCTTTTGGGGAAACTTCTATTGCAAATGAGACTATTCAGACATTATCAGACATTAGAAAAAATACAAAAATAAAAGTTCATGCATTAGTAATTGGCATATCGACTTACACACACATGCCAGTTTTAAAGTACTCAGATGATGATGCTTATCGAATGTATGCTTTTCTAAAAAGTCCTGAAGGTGGAGCACTTCGAGATGACCAAATCCGAATGTTAATTGATGAAGAAGCAACTCGTAAAAACATCAAAGATGCAATGGTTGAAATTTTTATGAATGCAGGAAAAGATGATTTGGTACTTTTATATTATAGTGGTCATGGATTAAAAGATTGTTTTTTACCAATTGATTTTGATCGATTTAGTAACAAACTTTTTCATGAGGAGATCAATGAAATTTTACAGCAAAGTCCAGCCAAATATAAATTGTGTATTGCAGATGCGTGTCACTCTGGAGGGTTAGCTATGAAAGGAGGATTCGATGATAACAATGGATTTACGGATGAGCAAGTTATCAGTACTTATTACAATAACTTAGCGCAATCAAGTGCAGGTACGGCTTTAATTCTTTCTTCAAAGCTAGAAGAGATTTCATTGGAATCAAGTGGTTTGCGTCAAGGAGTATTCAGTCATTTTTTGATTAGAGGATTGGAAGGAGAAGCAGATAATAATAATGATAAAATTGTAACGGTTACAGAGTTGTTTGAATTTATTTCTTTGAATGTAAAAAGTTATACTGCTAACCGACAATCACCAATTATTAGAGGTTCATTTGATAGGAAGATGACGGTGAGTGTTGTACGATAGACTTTTTATACGTGACACTATTTGAATAAAAAAAGCCGCAGAAGGATAAGACCTACTGCGGCTTTTTTGTTGGAAAAAACTTAAAAAAGCATTTTAAATATTTACAATATTATTTTGATAATATTCAATTATTTTGATTAGGTCAGCTTCTTTTTTATGATTCAAATCATTGTCATCCATAAAAGCTTTTAATTTCTTTTGCTTTCTGGGCAATAATTTGAATAGTTCTTTTTTCTTTTTTACTCGATACAAATTATCTTTTTTCGAAACATATAATTTAGTATCCTTCGTGATTCTTTTTTTATAATTTGCTCCAACTATTTTAGCATTCATGTTAGGAGGAGTTACTCTAATTTTAAATACTTTTATTATTTTAAAATCTTCTCCAATAGGAGTCACTTTTGCAAAACCATTCAATCGCTCTTTTTTGTATTTAAATTTTGTAGCTTTTTGGAAAAAAGTATTTTCATGAGTATCAGCATTATTGATTTTGACCATGCTAAATTCATTGTATGGCAATACTTTTTCAGAACCATTGTACATGATTTCTAATTGATTATTCATCAAGTCTATTTTTATCTTATCAAACTTTCCACCTTTGTTATCAGTAAAAACAATTACCCCATCTGCCCATTCGTCATACAAATATGGTGTGCCATCGACAGCCGGCGCTTTGGTTTTAGTATTCATCAGGTTTGCGTAGTTTTTACCGTAATCAGTACCTGAAAGTTGAGCCATAGAAGAAAATCCAAAGCAGAGCAAAACGATTATTAAAAAGTAATTTTTTTTCATGTCAATACATTTTTGATTTTAAATTAAAACGATATAAAAATAACAATTATTAAGTTGTAAATATTATATCGGGCTGTTAAAAATTTGTTTTGGTAATGTTGAATAAAATTATCCGCAACTTGAATTAAATAGTTAAACAATACTTTGGGACAACCTGCTAACTGAAGTTGGCGGTTACAAGGTCGTGCTAAACAGTTACTTATTTTTTAAAAAATCCAAAGTGAATTTTACATTCAGTAATCCTAAAACTAAGGCTAAACTGAACCCTCCAATCAAACTAAGAATAAACCCAAAGTACCAGTTGATATTTATAAAAGTAGAAAGATAATAGGAGATAGAAATGACTCCAATACTAAAAAGAATGATCCGACCAGAATCCTTAAAATTATATGTCCAATCAAATGCCTTCTTAGCTAAATATAGTTGTGAAAGCATTGAAAAAAATTGTGTCCCTAATGTAGCCCAAGCAGCACCCAATGCGCCATACTTTGGAATTAAAATATAATTAAAAACAATATTTAAAAATACAGCAATGACTAAGATGACATTCATTTTTTGAAGGCTGCCTTTTGCTGTAAGCAATGTTCCAAAAATATATGTCCCACTTACCGCTATAAAACTCAACATTAATATTCCTAAAACTTCTCCCCAATAAGGCGTAGCTTCCACATAAAGTAAGTGTACAATTTCTTCTTGAAAAAAATAAGTTGCAACACTCAAAGTTATCGCTCCTGACCAAATCATCAAAGCACTTGTTTTGACCAATGGCAACACGTTAGATTTTTCTTTTATCATTTTAGAAAACATGGGTAACAATAGTCCTGCAAATAAAAATCCAATCATATTACTTGCATCTAACAAACGATATGCAGCGCCATAAATTCCTGCTTCTTTTTCGCCATTTTCCAATAATCGTTCTACCATTATCATATCAATTCGAGTATAAACCGACATCAAAAAAATGACCAAGGCATAGGGCGCACTCTTTTTTAATAAAGAAAAAATAAATGTAGTATCAAGGTGATAAGATAGTTTTGGAATTTTATTTTTTACAATAAAAAAAGCGACCAAGGCGGTTATAAAAAATGAAACGGTTTGCGCATAGACGAACCACTCAATTTGGAATTTCCCAGAAAAAGATGGCGACCAAAGTAACACCCCACAAATCAAAATCATCAATAATTTATCCAAGGCAGAAATCATACTATCAATACGATACATCCCCAATCCTGAAATATTGGAACGTAAATAATAAGTGACCTGTGCAATAATCATATTGATAGAAAGGAAAAATAAAATATGCCAAACCTTTACGTCATAACCCCAAATCCAAGCCATCAAAAAAATGACTATCAAGTAGAGCACACCTAGCACAATTTTGATTCCTAAAATATTGGGAAAGTATTGTTGTAATAAATTTGGATTTTGAGAAATGGTTCGATTATTAAAATTTTGAATTCCAAAATCATTGATGATCCCAAACAGGTAAGTCAAACTCAAAAGGGTGATATAAATACCATAGGTTTCCGTACCTACAACATTTTGTACCGTTCTATCAATACCAAAAATAAAGAAGGGTTTAATCAGAAGATTAATCGAAATGAGGAAAAAAATATTGAGGGAAAATTCTTTATTCATGGTTGGTGGTGATTAGTGATTTGTAATTGGTGACTCGTGATTGAGGATAAAACTAATCACGAGTCACTAATCACCAATGCACTAATTACTAAGCATCACAGGCATCACTAGCATCAAAATATCTTCGCCTTCAGTAACCTCAGTAGGATGAAGTATTCCAGCACGAGTAGATGTGGACAGCTCCATTTTGATTTCTTCCGTATCCAATACGTTGAGCATTTCGATAAGGAATTTTGCATTAAAACCAATCGTCAAAGCATCGCCATTATAGGAGCAAGGCAGTTGTTCTGTCGCTTCATTTGAAAAATCTAAATCTTGCGCAGAGACTGTCAAACTACTATCCGTAATATTGAGGATAACTTGATTGGTAGTTTTGTTAGCGTAGATAGCAATCCGTTTAAGAGAGTTTTGAAAATCTCCTCTAGCAACAGAAAGTGTATTTGGATTATCCGAAGGGATAACTGCATTGTAGTCAGGATACCGTGCATCAATCAAGCGACAAACTAAGTGTAAATTTCCAGCTGTAAAAAATGCATTAGCATTGTTAAAAGAAAGTTTTAATTCTTCATCACTTGGCAAAGCACCTTTTAATAAGTTCAATGCTTTTTTAGGAATGATAAAAGAAGTAGAAACTTGACTGTTAACTTCAGTAAAAGTATATTTAACTAACTTGTGTGCATCAGTAGCAACGAAGGTTAATTTATTAAAATCAACTTGTAAATAAACCCCTGTCATCGCTGGTCGCAAATCGTCGTTACTCGTTGCAAATAAAGTCTTGGTAATGGCTTTACCCAATAAACCAGATTTCATAGTAACAGAGTCTACTTCATCAGGCTGCGGAATGTTTGGAAAATCATCCCCATTTTCACCAGCCAATTTATATTTACCATATGCAGATGTAATTTCAATTCCAAAAGTATCTTCATTGATATTGAAAGTGACGGGTTGACCTGGCAATTCTTTGAGCGTATCTAACAATATTCTTGCAGGGACCGCAATTTTTCCATTTCCATCCGAATTCACATCAACAGTAGTTACAATTGACGTCTCCAAATCAGTAGCTGCAATGGTTAAATTTCTACCTTCAATAGTGAATAAAAAATCTTCAAGAATTGGAAGTACAGGATTGGAGCCAATAGCTCCACTTGCAACTTGTAAGTGCTTTAATAAATCAGTCGAGGATACACTAAACTTCATAGTGGTTCAATTTTTATTTTGGGTGATTAATCTCCAGTTTTTATGGAGTTGATCGATTCAGTTCGATTAATAGTTTTGCTTTTTTAAAACAATGCGCAAAAATACATGTTCTTATCCATTTTTTTCTTATAAATAATCAACATAATGTGGATAACTTTTCTTTGACGGTCGCTTTGCTTGACGGTCGTTTGCTTCGCTCACTTGACGGTGGACGGTCGCTGCGCTTGACGGTCAATAGAACGTGAATCAAAATTATTGGACCGTCAAGCGCAGC
>CAKZSH010000329.1 GCA_937918905.1 uncultured Saprospiraceae bacterium | reverse complement strand
AACAAATCTCCAACCAAAGCACTCACCAAAGTTACACTAATCAACAAACCAATCGTCACACTCGGAGGATGAATTGAAAACAACAAAACCAAAAATCCAAAGAATAAAATCAAGGTCGTCAAACAAATCGCTTTCCCTGTTTCAAGAAAAGTAATATGCAAAGCCTCTTCTACATTCATCCCTTTATGCATCGCTAATTTGAATTTACTTAAAAAATGAATTGTATCATCAACTGCTATCCCAAATGCAATGGCAAATACAATCGAAACACCCGCCTCCAATTCAATTCCTAAAAAACCTAACAATGCTCCTGCGAAAAGCAAAGGAACCATATTTGGAATCAAAGAAATAATCAACATCCTCCAATTTCTAAATAATAATCCCATCAAAATACTCACCATCAAAACCGCTCCGCCCAATCCTTCTAATAAACTAATTCGAATGTATTCCGCATTTTTATCCAAAATCAAACCTGTTCCTGTTTGTTTAATTTTGATAATATTGGAATCAACATTACTGGCAATCCAATCATCCAATTGAATCGTAATATTTCTAATGTTGTCTGCTCCAATGTCCAGCATATTCGTTGCTATCCGAGCTTTTTTATTATCACGGCTGGTAAAAATTTTCGTAGAGTTTTGAGGAATCTTATCTACAACTCTTTGATATTTTTTGAATTGAGATTTGGTTTTAGGCATTTCGTAGGCTTTCGCTTTATTGCCTTTGTACATTTGGTTGATCGTTTTATAAACCGAAGTCAATGAAGTAGTTGCACGAAATTCAGGAATGGTTTTAATATATTGCTCCACCTTATCCATCTCTTGAAGTACTTCAAAATCATTCGCTTTGTAATCACCTTGTGTAAAAACTGCCAACTCAACAGGTCGAAACCCTGAGTAATTTTTTTCAAAATAATTAAAATCAGTCGTCAGTTTACTCCCAAGTGGAAGGCTTGATTGGATACTATAATTTGTCGTAATCATACTAATTCCCCAAACTGCTAACATTACTAATGCAAATGAACCGATTGCGATTTTCTTTCCATTACTTTTAGTAAAAAGATAAACTCGATTCATAAGTTTCCCCCAAAAGGCTTCTCCTTTTCCAAACTTAATTAATTGATCCGCACTAAAATAAGAGAGCATTGCTATGGTATAAAAAATAACCGTCAAATAAGCCACCATCACTCCCAAAGCAGCATTGTAACCAAACTCTTTTATCGGAATAACTTTACTCGTACTCAATGCTAAAAAGCCAATAGCCGTAGTAATCGAAGTCAGTAAAGTTGCCAAACCTATTTCTTTGACCGTAGTACGAATTGCACTTCTTTTGTCTACACCTTTTTTAAGTTCGTCAATATATTTGGACATGATATGCACTACATCCGATGTCCCTACAATGACCATCAAAACAGGATACAATGCAGCCATTGCATTTAATGGTCGCCCTGTCGCTCCAAGCAACCCAAAAAACAAAACTAAGCCCGTACCAATGGAAACTAATGAAATCACAATCCCTGGTATTTTTCTAAAAATCCAAAGCATTACCAATGCTACCAATACCGCTGAAATAGCAGTTGAAACTGTTATTTCTCTTTGCTGCATCAAAGCCATCTCTTTTTGAAAATTGGCCGCACCTAAAAAATGATAATCATCAAAATTATATTGTTGCACTAAACTATCGAGAGCAGGTATGAGTATTTTTGATTCCTCAATAGAAACTGCGGGATTAGTTTTTAAGGAAAGAACAATCGACCTCGCATCTTCTGAAATCAAACTACCAACAAATCGCTCATCTTGCAAAATTCTTTTTTTATCTCGTTCGTACCTTTCGGGTTGGTCGAGATGAATAGCAGGAGTTGACGTAATTGCAAATGGTGTTTTTAACGGATAAGAAACCTTTGTCAAAGACATGGTTTCTTCAATAAAAGGGAGTGATCTAGACTTTAAAGTTAAGTCATGAAAGTTTTCCAAAAACTGTTGTTCAAAAACCCCCTCTTTATTTTCTACTGCTACTAACAAGAAATTTACATCTGTTTCAAAATCTTTGATAAAGTCTTGAAAAAAAGCAAGGTCTTGATCCCCTTCGGGAAAAAATTGTTCGAGGTAAAATTCGAATTTTAGGTGGTAGGCAAAATAGCAACTCGCCAAAGTCAACCCCGCAAATACCGCTATAATAATTCGTCGTAAAGATGCACTCATGTAAAGTAGAAATTTCGTGTTTTCCTGTTTTAATAATTTGAAATTTCGATAATTTCAAATTCTATGTTTGATACAAATAATAAATAAATTTGGGCTTTTATAGTTTAGAAGTAAAGGTAGTTTTTTAAAGAGAAACTGTATTAGTTATCACCTTTTTTGTAATTTAACCCCCAAATCAATAAGGAAAACCAATAATACAACAATCATGATACTCAATATACTTACCAACTTATCTGACTTATCAATACTCAGTCGAGGAACTATTATAGGCATTGTAGCTGGATTTATGCCACTAACAGCTATGAGTTTCTTTTGGTTTATGCGTCAAAAGAAGCAACTAGATTTTGAGAAAAGCCTAAAAGAAATGGGCATTAGTTCTAGCCGAAGAGTAAAAGACACCTATTCTTTTGGAAATTATTTTTTACCTGTTTTATTTTCATTTATAATTTGTTTGTTAGCAAGTGGTTTTTTTGTTTTTACAGAAGCATTTAGAGATCAAATTAAAGACAGTCTTTTGCTATCAGGGGCAGCTTACGGAGGTGGAGACAATGATGCTGTAATCAATCAAAGTTTAGTAGTTTTAGCCTTTTCCTTTTTTGGATCATTTATTTGGTCTGCTCAAAATATTATTCGAAGATTAATTGCATATGACTTATCTCCAAGTGTTTATTATAGTGCGGGGGTTCGGATAATATTGGCTTGCTTGGTTGCTCTAGTTTTTTCATTTTTACTAGGTAAAAATAGCTACTTTCAATTAGATACCTCCATTGCCGTCATTGCATTCTTAACTGGAATGTTTCCTCAAAGGATTCTAAGTTCCATGATTAATTTTTACAAAGACTGGCTTAATCCTGATCGACTCAATACTGACGATTTATCTCTTTATAAAATCGAAGGAATGAGTCTTTCGCATAAAGAAAGATTAGAAGAGGTGGGAATAGATAATGCTCAAAACTTAGCAACAGCAAGTTTAACAAAACTTTTAATTGAAACGCCATATGGCTCTCGTCAAATTTTAGATTGGATTGGTCAAGCTAAATTACTTTGCTACGCAAAACAAGATATTGATAAACTCCGCAGCGTTGGAATCCGATCTATTTATGATTTGAAGAAAGGAAATAAATCTCGCGTAGCGCTTCGTGAGATTTCGGATGCTGTTGGGATCACCACTCCTTTGCTTGAAGTCATCACAGAACAAATAGAAAATGATAAAGGAATTAATAGTCTTTATCGATTTCATGTTAATGTGGATGATCCAAATAAGGATGTAACTTTTGAAGATTTAAAAATGGATGTACAAACGGAAGCAGTTGGGTGAAATTGCAAAAAATATCCACATAAAAAATTTTCAAAAAATAAAAGTCATTAAATTAAATTAATAAAAATTCGACCTATATTTGTCTTGAATTAAGAATTAAAAACCTATAAGTACATAAAATACATTTAGATTCTCTTCCTATTTTTTAATAACCAATTCAATATACTGAGTGACAGTACAAATGAGATCATTTGCTACTGGATTTTTTGTATGATTTCTATCAAATAAACACAAGTCCAATCATTGATTGGGGCTAAAGTACTTTCCTTTCACTAGAATTTTGACACCGCTATTTTATTGATAACACGTAATTATCATAGCATAATTTCTATGCGTGATTGATTTAAAAAATATTTTTTATTCATAAAACTTTATTCTAATAAGGAGAGCAAAAGATAGATTTTTAGCCCTTTGAATAAAGTTTATTAATTAACATTTTATAATGGAGAAAGTGAACAAGATCAAAAGCCATTGGAACGAAAGATGGAAGAAGGTTAAAACGAAAGCAGAAACTAAAAAATGCGATTATTATTTTTCAGATTATGGCCGCCTCAAAAGTAAAGACAAAATCACAGGTACAGAGAAATTACTTAAAGGCTCTTTAATGAAGCAGGGGTTCCTACAACTTAACCTAAAATTAAAAGACAATATCAGACAAGGATTTTATGTCCATAAAATGGTGGCTGATGCATTTTTAAAAAAAGATAAGAAAAGAGAATTTGTTATTCATGTAGATGGAAATAAATTGAATAATTATTGGGAAAATTTAAAGTTGGCTAATCGTGACGAAATGACCCAACATCAAATTAACCAAGGAGTTTATTTACATGAAAATAGAAAAATGCCCTCACACGCTAAAATGAATGAAACCAAAGTTAAATTATTAAAAAAACGATTGCGAGAAGGTAAAACGAAGCGAAAGGTTTTGGCTAAAAGCTTCGGAATTACAGAAACTCAATTGCGCCGAATTGAAAAGGGGGAAAATTGGGGACATGTAAAGTAATGAGGTTTCTTTATTTTAGTACAAATAAAACACTAGAACACCCTTAAAAAAATGGCTTGATGATATTCTTTTCATCAAGTCATTTTTTATTTTTGAGCCATGTTAAAATCTTATTTTAAACGAAACGAAATCGAGGCAGGATGTGATGAAGCAGGAAGAGGTTGTTTGGCGGGGCCAGTATTTGCGGCAGCAGTTATTTTACCTCGTAAATTTAAACATCCGTTATTGAATGATTCGAAATTATTGACAGAAGATCAACGGAATTTACTTCGACCAATTATCGAAAAGGAAGCCATCGCATGGGCAGTTGCAAAAGTAAATCCTAAGGAAATTGATAAAGTCAATATTTTAAATGCTTCTTTTTTAGGAATGCATCGAGCCGTCAAAAAACTAGAAACAACGCCTACTCTTCTTCTAATTGATGGAAATCGTTTTAATCCATTTCCCAATATTCCACATCAATGTATTGTCAAAGGTGATAGTAAATTTCGATCTATCGCCGCAGCTTCTATTTTAGCCAAAACTTATCGGGATGATTTTATGGAAAAATTAGCGAAGAAATTTCCTGACTATGGATGGACTTCCAGTAAAGGTTATCCAACCAAAGCACATCGAGAAGCTATTCGAATTCATGGTGCGACGAAGCATCATCGGATGTCTTTTAGATTGTTGCCTGAAAAATAATTTTGAATTTTGAATGATCGCTTCGCTAATTTTGAATGGGTCGAAAAATGATGAAACACGTTTTAGAACAGATTCAAAATTCATCATTATTTCTACTGCAAAAACGGATTAGACATTTTCTCTTCTCCAATCGTAGTCATCCCCATATGCCCTGAATAAACTTTCACATCATCTCCAAGTGGAAATAATTTATCCTTAATACTTGCAATTAAAACTGGAAAACTTCCTCCAGGCAAATCTGTTCGTCCAATGCTTCCTTGAAATAAAACATCACCAGCAATGACGTATTTGTCTTTTTTACAAAAAAAAGAAATACTCGCAGGCGAATGTCCTGGTGTAAAAAGGGTTTCCAATTCCGTATTTCCAAATTTTATAATGTCTCCTTCTTTGATAAATTTACCAGCAGGTGGAGAAGGTTCAGGGAAAGGAATACCATAACTGCTACTCACCATCTCGGCTGCTTCCAAAACAGGAACCTCCCCTTCATGAATTTCTAACTCCAAACCATATTTCTCTGCAACAAACCGATTTCCGAAAATATGATCCAAATGGCAATGAGTATTAATCAATCGGACTGGTTTGAGTTGATTTTCTTCAATAAACTTCACCAATTGGTCTTTTTCATTTTGGGTAAAACAACCAGGATCAATGATGATACATTCCTTAGTTTCATCATGTAAAATATAAGTATTCTCCTGAAATGGATTAAATGTAAATTTGGCAACAAGACTCATAAATTTTCCGTTTTAATAAAGGAACATAAAAGAATATAAATTTTGTAATAGAGGCTGCAAATAAAATGATTTTATGTGGATTCGTCAAACTTTAAATTTAAATTGATGTTTCATACGATAAACATTGATTTTATATTAAAAAAAATGCATTTTGAAAGACGATGTTTAAATTAAAGATGGCATTAAATTTTCCCAACCTTACTTACCCTTTTATTCGTCGTTATTTAAAAGAAACAGCACCTAATTTTAACACTACACAATTCTGAATTATGCGATTGCAAAAATATCTACTTCTTTTCATTTGTACTCTTTTCACTAGTCTGTCTTTTGCACAAGTCAATCAAGTTGAATTTGGAAAAAATCGAGTTCAATATCATGATGATTTTGATGATTGGTTGTTGTACGAAAGTTATAATTTTATCACTTACTGGTATGGAAAAGGTCGAAACATTGGTCAGTCCGTAGTGTTAATGGCAGAACAAGATTATGATGGTATTCAAAATATTTTGGAACATCGTATGAATGATAAAATCGAAATTATTGTCTATACCGATATTACGGATTTGAAACAAAGTAATATTGGAAGTGAAGAAGCATTTGTCAACACAGGTGGTCAAACGAAAATTGTTGGAAATAAAATCTTTGTCCATTTTGATGGAAATCATAATAATTTACGCCGACAGGTTCGAGAAGGAATCGCATCAGTTTATTTGAATGCAATGTTGTTTGGAGCCAATCTTCAAGAGATCGTTCAGAATGCGGTGATGATGAATTTACCTGATTGGTTTAAAGATGGATTAATTTCCTACGTAGGTGAGGAGTGGAATACGACTTTGGATAATCAATTGCGAGATGTGATGATGAATGAGGACTTTGAAGACTTCGATGACATTGCAGATAAATATCCAAAACTAGCAGGTCATGCGATGTGGTACTACATCAGTCAGAATTATGGAAAAAGTACGGTGAGTAATTTGTTGTACTTGACTCGAATCAATCGAAGTGTAGAAAGTGGTTTTTTATATGTACTTGGAAGCTCTTATAATCGGACCTTGGAGAGTTGGTACATGTATTTTAAGCAACGGTACAAAGCAGAGTCCAAAGGACTTGCTGCAATCGAAGGAGAAAGTTTAAAAATAAAAAATCGTCGTAAACTTCCAATCACACAAGTCATGATTAGTCCTGATGGAAAAAATATAGCTTATGTGATGAATGAAATTGGAAAGTACAAAGTTTACATTCATAACTTAGAAACAGGAAAACGAAATGTTGTTGCTAAAGGTGGTTTTAGAAATGCCTTTCAAGCTACAGATTATAATTACCCACTACTTTCTTGGAATCCAAATAACCAAGAACTAGGAATGATAATCGAAAGAAGAGATGTACTTAAAACTGTTCTGTACGATGTCAATACCAAAAAGAAAACGGTTGATTTCCTTGACCCACAATACGATAGAATTTATAGCTTAGATTATCTCAATGCAGGTAAAATGGTTTTCTCTGGACAAGTGAATGGACATTCCGATATTTTCGTTTATGTTTTATCAACTCGACAAACGCAACGGGTAACCAATGATTTTTGGGATGACTTGGATGCATCCTTTGTGAAAATTAATGGAGAGCAAGGGATTCTTTTTTCATCCAACCGACAAGACGTTATGATGCAAAAAGAGAAATTAGATTCCATTCTTCCTACCAATACTTTTGATTTATTTTATTATAGTTTGGAAAAAAAGTCATCGGAGTTAGTACGAGTGACGAACACACCTTTTGCTAATGAGTGGCAAGCGGAACAAGTGGACAGTACTTGGTTTACTTATGTCAGCGACGAAAGTGGAATTTTTAATCGACAGTCAGGTTACCTAGAAGACTACGTGGCATACCAAAATCAAATCATAAGTCTCAATGATGGTTCAACCATAACTTTGCATCAAGATTCTACCTTGGAAAGTTTGGATAGCACCATGATTGATTCCATTCGATTTGAACCTGTTATCAAGACTCGTGCATTGGTTCAAAACAATACTAATTACAGTCGAAATATCGTAGAGCAAAATACCGCACCTCGGGTAGGTAAGGTGGTTGAATCTGTTTTTGTAGATGATATTCATAAAATTTACATTCGCAATCTTGATCCTCAAAAAACAGCAGAACCAAGAACGACTCGCTTCCATCGACAGATTCTCAAACAGCAAGAAAGCCTAAAAGAAGAATCTGAACCTGCTCCAAATGAAAGTACGGATGGGATTCAAATTTTGGAAGAAGTAGATCAAACTCCTATCGAAGTCGCTGATATTCCTGAAGAGAAAAAAGATACCAACAAAATTGATATCGACAATTATATGTTCCAAAGTGAGTTCGATGATGAAGAAACGCCTCCTGAAGTTGTAATAGAAAAAGATCCAGGCGAAGTTAAATTACAACGTGTCCCCACAGAGACTCCACCAGTTGTACCTGAGGAAAAAAACCCGAATCAATTAGTCAATTTTCGCCCTGCGAGAATTATTCCTTATTTGTTAAAATTCAAAACGGATTACATCACGACGACATTGGATAATAGTTTGTTGTTTGGTGGTTTGGATAGTTATGCTGGAAATCGGCAACAGTTTGCCTACCCACCTCCAGGCATTTTATTAAAAGCAAATTTTAAAGACTTATTTGAAGATTATGTCGTGGAAGGTGGCGTTCGATTGCCGACTACATTTAATGGTACAGAGTTCTTTGTACTTTTTGATAATAAGAAAAATAGAATCGATAAAAGATTCGCAGCATATCGAAGATCTTCTCGAACTAGCTTAGAACCTTTGAGTGCTATTTCAAATAGAAAGCTTCGACAAACTACTTTTATCGGATATTTCGAAGCACGTTATCCTTTGGATATATTTAGAAGTCTTCGTGCATCAACTACTTTACGATTGGATAAACAAATTCTTTTATCCACAGATGCGGTTTCATTGAGTACTCCTACCAATCCTGAACAAAGGCTTGGAATCAAATTAGAATATGTTTTTGATAACACATTGGATGTAGCTTTAAATATCAAAAACGGAACTCGATATAAAGTTTATGCGGAAGTCATGAAGCGATTCGATGTAGAATTGATTGATAATTTTAAAGTCGATTTTATGGAAGGAGTTATGACTGTTTTAGGATTGGATGCTAGACATTACCAGCGTTTGGATAAAAAATCTATCCTAGCAATTCGTCTTGCAGCTGCAACCTCATTTGGTTCCGAAAATATTTTACATACTTTAGGAGGAACTGATGGTTGGTTGTTTCCTTCTTTTAACAATGAAATTCCGTATCCTCAATCTGATAATTTTGCTTATCAAAATTTGGCAAATAATTTAAGAGGGTTTAAAAGTAATATTCGAAATGGAAGTTCTTATGCATTGTTAAATGCAGAGCTTCGAATTCCGATTGTTCGATACATTGCACAAAATGTTCGATCTTCATTTTTTAGAAATTTACAAGTTACGGGATTCTTTGATGTAGGAACGGCTTGGCAAGGATTGACTCCTTTCGCTGACGAAAATCCATTAAACACAACAGTTATCACAGGACAAAATTCTCCAGTAACTATTCGAGTTAATTATTTTAGAGATCCGATAGTTGCAGGTTATGGAGTAGGGGTAAGAAGTATGTTGTTTGGATATTTTATCCGATTGGATTACGGTTGGGGAATTGAAACAAGAGTGGTACAAGATCCAATTTTACACTTCTCACTTGGAATGGACTTTTAATTAACTGTGAATTTAGAACGGTGAACTGTTAACCAACTAATGGTGATTGATTAGCCGTGAATTGTTTTGCGAAGAACTTAACCACCACCTGCTGAAAGTAGGTGGGTTAATTATACAAACGACTAAAGTCGTTGATATAATTTTTTGAATATCGAACTTGAATGAATTTATCGCACTAAAGTGCGAGGCTTCAAACCTTTTCTTGAGACCAATAAAAAAGGAGTTGCGAAATGTTCGTAACTCCTTTTTTATTTTTTTTACTTGGGCTATAAGTAGTCAGACATGATTAATCACGTTCGACTACTTATACCGAATTTAATAGGAGGTGTCGCACATCTCGAAATATCCTATCAAAATCGTTATTAAATACTGCTATTCAGAATCAAACGATAATAAAAAGCAATCATCGTTTTATAATTTTCAATGCTAATTCGTTCATCAATTCCATGGATTCTTTTCAAATCTTCCTTGGTTAATTGAACAGGAGTAAATCGAAAAATATTATCACTCACCGCTTCATAATGCCTTGCGTCCGTACCTGCAATGACCAAACTTGGCGTCACTACCGTATTGGGGAAAATCTCCTTTGTCGTTTTTTGCAAAGCATTAAAACCAAAAGAAGAAGAACTCGAAACCTTTGAAGGTTCGCTTGAAAAAGAAGCATTTTGCTTAATCACTTTTACCCGTTCATCATCAATCGTTTCATTCAAATACGCAATGACAGTTTCGCTCGTTTCTCCTGGAAGAATTCGAAAATTAATTATTGCGGAAACATTGGTAGGCAAGACATTTTCTTTTACGCCACCTTTGATGATGGTGGGCGCAGTAGTCGTTCGAAGCATCGCATTTGATGAAGGTGCCTTTTCCAATTGAGATTTTAGAATCCCTTCAAACAACCATGTATTCGCAAAAACAGCCTTATTAGGTAAAATCATTTCAGGGCCAATATGGTCAAATAATTCTTGAGTATTTTGAGAAATATTGGAAGGGAAAGGATTGTCTTGCAATGTTGCCAAAGCATGACTTAATATTCCAATTGCCGTTTCCTTCGGAGGCATCGAAGAGTGTCCACCATGATCCAGATTGACTTCCAATTCCAAAGTACAATATCCTTTTTCGGCCGTACCAATCAATGCGGCAGGTTGAGTCAACCCCGGAACTGCCTCTTCCAAAATGATCGAACCTTCATCTAAAATATATTCGAAGTTTATTTTTTTGGATAAAAAATATTCACACATAGATTGTGCTCCATTCTTTCCCCCCACTTCCTCATCATGTCCAAATGCAAAATAAATAGTTCGTTGAGGTTGGTAATTTTCTTTCAGTAAAATTTCGGTTGTTTCTAAAATCCCCATTGCACTTACTTTATCATCAAGCGTTCCTCTTCCCCAAATAAATTCATCCTTGATTTTTCCGCTGTAGGGTGGCTCGGTCCATCGTGCCTGGCTTTCTCCTTCGACTGGTACAACATCAAGGTGTGCAATCAAAAGATAAGGTTTGAGTTTTGAATTCCGACCTTGCCATTTGTAAATTCGACTAAACTGATTAATTTGCGTCGTTTCTAACATCGAATCAACTAATGGAAAATGAGTATCAAAGTATTCAAAAAGATTTATAAATGCGATGGAATCAACATGAGTGGAATAGGAAACGGTTGGAATTTTAACGACATCCGAAAGCCGTTGAACTACATCATTGCTAACTTGTATTTTTTCAACAGCGGCAACATCAATTTGCTTGGAGGAATAACTAACCGTATTGATGATAACGATAGCTACGACGACTAAAAGGATAAAAAGAAATAACCGAATTAATAATCTACGAAGTTTTTTCATGTTGATTTTTTACGTGTTCCAAATAGTGTTTCTTTTGTTCTAAATAAAATTGTGTGATTAATCTTTGCAAAACATGCGGGAAGACTCAGAGAAAAGCAAGGTTTCGTAAAGCTTTAAGAAACAAATCCACTTCAATTTATTTAGAGCTCTTTCTTAAATTGCGAATTTAGTTAATTGTATCTTTCGGTTTTAATTGACTAAAGAAATTTTACCAACATTAAATCACTCACGAATGAGAGTTTGCGGTTTCACTTTTGTTAAAAATGCGATAAAATATGATTACCCCATTGTGGAGGCGATCTCTTCTATTTTACCCATTTGCGACGAAATTGTTGTGGCTGTTGGAAAATCAGAGGATGACACTTTGGATTTAATTCAAAATATGGATTCGGATAAAATTCGAATTATCGAAACGGTTTGGGATGAACGTCTTAGGGAAGGAGGGGAAGTTTTAGCAAAAGAAACGGATAAAGCATTGGCTGCTATCGGGAAAGATTTTGATTGGTGTTTTTATATTCAAGGCGATGAAGTCGTACATGAAAAATACCACGAAGGGATTCAAAGTCAAATGCGTTTTTTTCAAAAAAATAAAAATGTAGATGGTTTGTTATTTAAATATCAACATTTTTATGGCTCGTATGATTTTGTAGGGGATTCTCGGAAATGGTATCGAAGGGAAGTTCGGATTATTCGAAATGATAACAATATTCATTCGTGGAAAGATGCGCAAGGGTTTCGAAAGAATGGAAAGAAACTTCGAGTGAAATTAATTGATGCTTACATTTATCATTATGGTTGGGTCAAGCATCCTAAACATCAACAACTCAAGCAAAAGAATTTTAATAAATTATGGCACTCGGATGATTGGGTGGCTGAAAAAATTCCTGATGTTGAATCGTTTGATTATTCGGAAATTGATGCTTTGAAAAAATTTGAAGGAACGCATCCGAAGGTGATGCAACAACGGATTGAAAATGTTAATTGGGATTTTTCTTTTGACCCGACTCGTAGGAGGGTTTCTTTGAAAAATAGGTTTTTGCAAAAAATAGAATTGTGGACAGGGTGGAGAGTTGGGGAGTATAAAAATTATCGACACGTCTAACGTAGCTGCGGGTTTTAACCCGCAGAAAAAAACGTTCAAGATTTTTAATCTTGAACGTTTTTTTTGTGATTTTTTTTTACTGCGGACTAAAGTCCAGCAGCTACGTATGACGCGTACGAAAAACGGATTACGATTCAATTAATGCAACAAACTCTTCCTCTGTTAAAATTTGAACAGTACCCAAAGCTGTAGCCTTTTTAAGTTTGCTCCCTGCTTTTTCCCCTGCTACTAAAATATTTAATTTCGAACTTACTCCCGAAATATTTTTGGCTCCAGCTTCTTCTGCACGTCTTTGTGCTTCCTTCCTACCCATCAATTGTAGCGTACCTGTGAAGAGAATTGTTTTCCCTGAAAATGGCCCATCCAAAGAAAGTGCCTTTGGAATATCGTCTTCCGTTTGAGTCATATTAACTCCCAAAGATTCCATTCGATTCAACAATTCAATATTTTCAGGTTGGGAAAAAAATGCAATTACATTCTCTGCTACTTTAGGCCCAATATCTTTGATTTCTGTAAAATTCTCAGCTTCCCAATTTTTCAAATCTTGTACTTTTTTAATTTCTGCACCAAGCAGTTTAGATACTTTTTTACCTAGATGATGAACAGCTAAACTATGCAACACTCGATGAATTGGATTTTGTTTGGCTTTGTCAATTGCCGCTTTCAACTTACTCGCAGACCGTTCTCCAAAACCATCCAACTCCGAAATCTTATCATAATCCAAATTATAAATATCTGAAATATCCTTCAACCAACCTTCTTGATGAAAACGCTCAACATACGATTTTCCAAAACCATCAATATCCATTGCGTCTTTCGAAACATGAAAAATCATCCGTTGTAAAACTTGA
>CAKZSH010000328.1 GCA_937918905.1 uncultured Saprospiraceae bacterium | reverse complement strand
GATTTAATGTTTAATTATGTCTTTAAAAAATTGACTCCACAACAGGAGGAAGCTTTCGAATTATTTTTGGATGAGCATGAAGAGTATGCAAATTTGATGGATGGAATTTTAAATTATTCTATCCAAGAAAAAATATCAAGTAAGGAGGAATTGGAAAAAAGATTAGACGTAGATAAGGCTGCTTTTTTCAAAGAATTTCCTGGCTTAGTAAAATACGACAAAGATAATTCTACTCCTTCAAAAAAAGAGAATGGTCAGAATTGGAGTAAGTACTTTCTCTTAATTCTATTTTTGTTGGGTGCATTTTTTATTTGGAAAATGATAAATACTGAGCCTGCAAATGAAGAAGTAAAAGAGGACACGATTATTGATTCTTCAATTATAAAAGAAGAAGAAAAGAAAGCACCAACAAAAGAAGAAAAAAATGAAGACACACTTAAAGAAATTGATATTCAAAATAACACATTTGATTCAGATAAGATTCCAGAACAACTTGATCAAAAAGTAGAGAAGCCTAAAGTATTTGCGGATGTAAAAGCTGAACTAGAACAACTAAGTCCTATTAGTCCTTTAGCTGCAAATACTTGGGAGAATAAATTTACTGTAAAAGGAAATAATGCAGTTATTGAACAAGTAGAACTTCTTTTAGCACAAGGAGATTCCACTCAAAAATCATTGTATTGTATTGGTCTACATGAATTAACAAAAAGTCCTCCTAATCTAAATCGTGCAATCAAACTACTCAGCAAAGTAAAACAAAATGAATTTCCTGATGCTACTTGGTTTTTGTTTAGAGCTTATATTTCAAATGATAATATGCAGGCGGCTAAAGCTGAATTTCAAAAAATAAAATCGTCACCGTCAAGTAATCAAAAATATTATGAGGATAAATTTTTAAAATCATTACCTCCAGCAATAAAAAACTTTTTTTAAAAAATCGGCAATGACTCCTGTGCCACAGTTGGATCCATGACACAGGGCAAGTAATGGATTTTTTAATTTAGTTGATTCATATTTCCCATGATAATAAAGTTGGCCCAGATCGAAGGATGTTCAACTTCATTTTGGACATATTGTCTTAATGCTTCCGTTAATGCCTTATCTTTTTTCATTTTTTTTTGGGTAAGATTATTATAAAAAGATTTAGTAATCACCTGTGCTGCTTCATTATTTGCTTCCCACAGACTCGAAACCACACTCTTGCATCCTGCATAAAAAAACGCTCTATTAAAACTAATCAAACCTTGTCCTTTTCTGTATTTACCACCTCCTGTATCACATGCGTTTAGTACTACTAGGTCAGCCGTAATTGTTTTGTTATAAAGTAAACCTAACTTTAGTTCATAAGGCGTTTGGGCATTTTCAAAAGTAAATACAAGAGAAGAAAAGTTGGGGTTTTCATAATCCAAACACCCATGTAATGATAAGTGAAGAATATTATATTGACTGAATTTACTTTCAAAATCTGAAAGAGTAGCCTTCTTAAATAGTTCTCCGTTTTTAAAATTATCCTTTATCATTTCTGAAGAAGATGATGTTCCTCTAAGTGAAGTTATATTATCACAACTCCCCTCTCCTTTTGGAAAAAGATCATAATCACCAACGAATCCTCCAAAAGAAATTTCATCTTTAATTTCCGCATCTTGGGAATTTTGTAAAATACTTGTTGCTGAGAAATGACGACTAAATTCATAATCAAATAAAAGATATGGTAAAGAATTATACCATTGTCCATCATCACTTTTAGTCAACATTGCATTAAAAGAAATGGTGTGTAATATTCCATCGGCAACGAGATAAACTTGTTGTAGATGATGTTTACGCAATATCTCATCTACTTCTTTAAATAAGATTTGATAAGCATCAAAAGCTGTTGCTCTATAATTATCCGATTCATAGCTAGTGGCAAGACTTTGATAATATTGTCTTAACTTTTTCTCCGTTTCTTTAGTTCTATTTTTTACAAAAACAGTATCTAAAGTTGGAGCAATTAAAAGTGTGAAGATCTGGTCTTCGGTAATTATATATTCCACAAGCGCTATCTGATCCTTTATCACTTTATCTTTAATCTCCTTTTTTGATATCACTTTATTGTCAAATAAAAGGCGGTGAATCTTAGGTTCATTTTTCGCTAATTGGTCCAACCAATTGTTGTGGTCTTTTTGTGCTTTCCTTTTCTTATCTCTAATTCTCATTACATCAGTTGTCGTTTTTTTTTCTTTAGCTAAGTAATAAGAAGAATCAATTGCACGTAATTTCCTAAGTAAGGAATCTCCTTCTAATAAGATTTTTCTTTTAGATAATTCCATATCTGTGAGTAGCGATTTCCAATTTATCGCTTTACGAAGTATATAACTTTTTTGTTTTTCACTTATATAAAATAAATCATTAAGAACGGAAGGAGTCCTCGTTTTTTCATAATAAGCGTAAGTGACAGTTGTTGCAAATTCATATAAAGAAGCGTAACGATTTAGAATAGTTTCAAGGTTGTTATCATCTGAAAAATGCCTGATTAATTCATCCATCAATTCTATGGACAATAAAACATCTTGATAGGATGCTACTAGTTTTTCAGGTTGATTAAAATTTTTATGTATTTCAAAATTGATATTGGCTCGATTTGAAACGGCAAATAAGATGTCTCCAGTTTCTTTAATACCTAATATTTTCCCTTTAATTTTTTTTCTAATTGTATTTCTATTTTCATTCTGACAAAGAAAACGCCAAGCCTTTTCTTTACATCTTTTTACCTGATCCAAATCGTTTTTATATTTTAAAAGCATCAACGCTTTTAGTCCATACATTTCACCTAAATCAGGATGATTTTTATATTTACTATTTTCATAAATCGAAATTGCTTTATCTAAATAGTCAAATAGAAAATCTTTATCTTCAAAAACATTTTTTTCTAATTCTAATTTTATAGCTCGTAAAATAATAGCAGGAAATTTAAATTTAGCTTTATCTTTCTCAACTATCAATTCTGAATTTTTATAAAAAAAAGAAATTGCGTATTCCATTTTTTGAGAAGCTTTTTTCATTTCTTCACTATCCTTTGCATTGATAGCATCAACATATCCTATAGAAAATTGGATAGGAGCAAATAGAAAAAAACTGTCCAACGTATTAGGATTTTTTTTCAGTAAATTCCCAAAAATCTTTTTCGACCTATTGAATCTTATTAATGCATTTTTGTAATTTTCCTCTTGCAAAGAAACCATAGCAAGATTGACTTGGTTAAATGCCAAGTCTCGATGCAATCCAAGTTTTCTATATAAACTAGAAGCTTCATCCAAATAATGGTCAGCATTATAGGTGTCATCTATTGATTGGTAAATGATACCTAAGGAATTGGTAGCATGAGCCCTAAGTTTATCCGTTGTATTAGTTACTGCTTTAAAAGGACTATCTACTACCCACTTTTCTGCATCTTCTATATTTTTTAAGGTGAGTAATCCTTTCTCTAAAGATTCATCATAAATTCCATTATTAAATAAAGTATTAGATGCCGCAAAATTCACTTTTGCTTTATTGACTTCTATAATTGCAAGTTGAGGTTCGTATTGACTAAAAGAAGAAAAGGAAATGAAAAAAAATAAATAAACAAATAATAGTTGGAGGAATTGTAGTTTCATTTGGATATCAAGTTTTGTTAAATTTTTGAGAACAAAATGACTAACGATTGGGCCTTTAAATATTTCTGTGTAAACGTAATACGGAGCATTAATTACATTCTACATCTATCGCCAAAAATAATCAAAAATTGTTGGAGCATCAAACCAAAATCTCTGACGGGCATAGTCCATTTTTTTTCTACTTTTTTAACGGCCATATAAACTACTTTTAAAGCAGCATTATCGTGAGGAAAAATAGTTTTCGTCTTGGTGTATTTTCTTATACCGCTATTTAAACTTTCGATAATGTTGGTAGTATATATGATTCTTCTGATTTCTGGAGGGAACTCAAAATAAGGAATTAGATTATCCCAATTCGTTCTCCAGCTCTGGATGGCATAACCATATTTCTCTCCCCATTTTTTTTCAAATTCATCTAGCCCAGTAGTCGCACTTTCTAAATTAATAGCTCCATAAACTGACCTTAGATCTTTAGCAAATTCTCTGCGTTCTTTCCAAGATACAAACTTGCAAGAATTGCGAATTTGATGAACAATACACAATTGAGTAATGGTTTCTGGAAAGGCTGCTTTGATCGCTTTGGTAAAACCAGTTAGGTTGTCCGTACATGCAATCAGAATATCTTCTACCCCTCTAGCTTTCATATCTGTGAGCACCTTTAACCAAAAGGTAGCAGACTCCGTTTCGTCTATCCACATCCCCAAAACTTCTTTTAATCCCTCTTTATTCAAGCCGATTACAAGATATACACACTTGTTAATAATCTTACCGTTATGACGAATTTTGATGCGGATACCATCCATCCATACTACCAGGTAGATATTCTCTAGGGGCCGTTCCTGCCACTCTTTTACATTCTTTAGTAGTTGATTGGTGACATTCGAAACAGTTGTCGATGATACCGATACACCATAGATTTCAGCAACCTGTTCTGACACATCTGTCGTCGTCATTCCTCGACTATACATTCCCAATATCGCATCCTCTAGCTTGTCTGACATTCGACCATGTTTAGGAATTAAACCTGGTTCAAATTCGCTATTCCTATCTCGTGGTATCGACAAAACCATATCTCCGAGTGACTCCGTTTTGATGGTCTTGTTGGTCGTTCCATTCCTTGAATTACCGCTGTTATAACCTGCTACTGAATGCTTTTTATAACCTAAGAACTCATCTAATTCTCCTTGAAGCATAGACTCTATTCCTTGCTTATACATCTGCTGGAAAAAATTTTGAAATTGATCCTTGTCTTTGAACTGTTCGAAAAATCCTTCTGGTAAATTATATTCTCTTTCTAATTCTTGAAGGTTCTTTTTACTTGATAACTTCTTTTTCATCTTTAAGTGTTTTTAATATTAAATTTATAAAATATTAAAACACTCCGAAAGGAGTTTACACAAAATTATTTAAAACCTCGACGAACTTTCGTGTTCACCGTTATTCGAAAAAAAATCTTAAATCGTAAATCCGTCTTCCCCTTTTCCCTTCTTCAAATCCTTTCTTCAAAATACATTATCCGACTTTTTTTTAACCTCTCGTTGCCTTCATTTTCTCTTTTTTCAAAAAAAAATATTTTTTTTAAAATAATATAGAAACTCTAATCATTTGATAATCAAATGGTTAGAGTTTTTATTTTGTATAGTACTTGGTTTAATTGGGGTACTATGTATTGCATAGTACTATATGTTTTTATACCTTTGAATTATGAAGTTAGAAAATACCAAGGCACAGATGAGGAAAGGGTTACTAGAATTTTGTATCCTTTCAATAATCTCCGAAGGAGAAATCTACCCTGGTGATATAATTAAAAAATTAAAAGCGGCGGAATTGATTGTAAAGGAAGGAACAATTTACCCACTCCTTTCACGACTTAAAAATGCAGAGCTTTTAGCTTATTCATGGAAAGAATCAACACAAGGACCTCCCAGAAAATATTATCAAATTACTTCTCAAGGAAAAGAGTTTCTACACGGTTTAATCTCAACTTGGGAAGAATTACAACATGCTGTAAATCAATCTACTAAAAACTTGACCAATAATGAATAAAGTACTTAACATCAATTTAGGAGGGTATCCATTTACGATTGACGACGATGCGTTTGAACATCTGGAGAACTACTTGGACACCATTCATCAGCACTTCAAAAAATCAGAAGGCTATGATGAAATTACCAGCGACATTGAAGCTCGAATGGCGGAACTTTTTCAGGAGCAATTGAGTGGTAGAAGTATTGTTACAGTTCGAGATGTCGAATCTTGTATCGCAATTATGGGGACACCCGAAGAGTTCGGTGCAGACATAATGGAAGAGGATGAGGACTTTTATGAAAAAACACAATCTCATACACATGCTGATTCAAAACAAACTAATTACAAAACTGGAAAACGATTATTTCGAGATTCAGATGACATGACTGTCGGTGGAGTTTGTTCAGGAATTGCGGCGTACTTTGGAGTGGAGGATCCGTTGTGGGTACGGTTATTATTTGTTTTAGGATTTTTCTCAGGTACGATAGGGTTGTGGGTGTATTTGATTCTGTGGGCAATTATTCCTGAAGCAAAAAATGCAGGAGATAAATTGGCCATGAGAGGAGAACCGATAAATGTTTCGAATATTGGAAAAATCATCGAAGACGAAATTGATATTTTTGCTGATAAACTTGACGAGATCGGTAGTGAGCTAGGCTCAAAAAAAAAAGTTCAGAAAAAAAGCAAAAGAAAAATGGTGGAAGAAGCGCCCTTAAGAAAGGGATTTCTACTATAGGAAGAACCTTCGCGCTAGTTATTAGCACCATTTTTAAAATATGGAAACCTATCGTTTTCGTTGTAGGGTTTGCGTTAATCATTGCTTTGATCGCAAGTTGGATAGGATTAATTATAGGTTTTATCGCAGGTATGCCTTTCGCTACATTTCTTTTTGGAACACCGTTGTTCGCATTTCTTGGAGTTGCTAATATATTTTTTATTGTTGCATTACCGATTATTGGGTTTATTCAATTTGCAGCACGGTATGTTTTTAAGCGAAAGACAAATTCAAATTTGCGATCAGGAATGTTTGTTTTTTGGATTGTAAATATCATTAGCTTTTTTGGAATTGGATCTTTGGTTTTTAGAGATTTTAATCAAGAAAAAGAAACCGTTTTTGTTCCTCAAGAATATTCTTTTACCACAGATTCTCTTCAATTGACGATGGGAGAGGAGATAGGGAAAAATAGTTTAGTAAATTTTGATGGGGCTACAATTGTGGATGATAATCTAGTTCTACCAAAAATTGGATTTCGATTTGAAAAGTCCGAGGATGAAAAATTTAGAATATTCAAATCCTATTTTTCAAGGGGAAAAAACTCTAAAGAGATTGAAAAATTGACTAGTGAAATTTCTTACGAACCGATCATTTCTAATAATGAAATTATTTTTCCATCAGAATTTATCGTACCAAAAGGAAGTAAGTGGAGAGGGCAAGAAGTAAAACTTACAATAGCAGTTCCTCAAGGGAAAACGGTGAAATTTGGAAATGAAAATCGTAATCGATTTAGTCGATATATCGACCATTATCATTCAGGTGAAAATAAAATCCCTTCTGTAAGTTGGCATGGAGAGCATGTATGGACGATGCAAGAAAATGGATGGTATTCTAAACCTGATGCGACTCAAGAAAAAGGGAGTAATCTGGGTTTTAAAAACTTTAAAAGTGTACGTGTCAAAGGTGACATAAAAGTTGAAATTACAAAAGGGGATGTTTTTGAAGTAAAAGTAACAGGTAAAGAACGAGGACTTAAAACTGTAAATTTAGAACAAATAGGAGATGTTGTTCACATTGAAACCTCTACCGATCATCGATCTTATCCAGTACGATTATTTGTCACTGCACCTCATCTAGAATCTATAGATGTTGATGAAACAAACGATGTGAAAATTACAGGTTTTGATGGAAAAAAATTATCCGTTTCAGGGGAAAATAGTCATGAGGTAAAAGTTTTTGTTAATGTCGATTCTCTTTCTTTGAATTTTAGAAGAACGAAATCAGACATTCGGGGAAAAGGAAAATTTCTTAAAGCAAAATTGAATGACTCAAGAATTATGGATGCGGAACATTTTGTAGCAGACAATGCTTATATCATAGCAGATCATACTCGTAAAATAAAAGTAGAAGTTGTGGACACCCTTCAAAAAGATTTATCAGGTGGAAGTAGAATTAGTTTTGAAGAGGATCCTAAAGTTATAATTGATGAGCGACAAGTACGAAGGGAAAAGGAAGAGAAAGAACGTCGCCAAAAAGCAAACAGACAGTAGTATTGATAAACAGTATTTTACTGTTGGTCTGACCGCTTAGCGGAACTCAAGTGGTCAGACATTTTTTGATTAGTTGATTTTGAAAAATCCTTGGCATTGAGTCGGGGATTTTTTTTTAATTTCTATTTTTGTTCTTTGACAAATTCAATTCCGTCATAAATATCTTTCATAGAAATTTCGCAACCAATAGATTTTAGAGGAATCGTATCGTCTATTGATTCATAATCAGTTGTTCTCCATAAGTCTTTTTCCTCTTTAAAAAATGTTGATATATCTATTCTGTTTTGGCTAATATTTACATATTCAATAAAAGATGGGAGGTATCGATATGATTCAAATTTTCCATTTCTATCATACTCCTCAGTACCAGGCGAAAGTACTTCTACAATCAAAACTGGGTTTACAATTATATCTTTTCGTCCATTATAAAATTCAGGAACTTCACAAACGACGACTGCATCAGGATAAACAAATCTATTTTGTTTTTCGATTTGGATTTTCATATCGCTGGTATATAAACGATATTTTTTCTTTGACTTTTTTAGTGCAGTTTTTATTGCAAAAATAGCATTTGCACATATTTCATTATGAGTAGCGGTTCCTCCGGGCATAGGTAATATTTTTCCATCATAGTATTCAAGTTTCTCCAATGACTGCTCCGAAATACTAAGGTATTCTTCTTTGGAGAAATAATCTTTTTGAGCAAATACAGTCATGATTTAAAAACTTTTTTTATTAAAAATACTATTTTTTTTGGAAAAACAGAACAGAAATAAAAACGCCTCAGAACTTAAAAAAGTTTCTGAGGCGTTTTTTTAAAATGCATTATTCATTTTTATATTTCATTTCCTTCTAAAGTAAATGCTCCATCTTTAATATGAATGGTTTTTAATTCAGTCACTCGGTTATCAATATCAACGGAACCATTCTCTAATCTTAAAACTCCTCTTGGGCAAACTGCTGCACAAATTCCACAACCGACACAAGATGC
>CAKZSH010000327.1 GCA_937918905.1 uncultured Saprospiraceae bacterium | reverse complement strand
CTATTTTTTTATCGCTATTTGGAAGTTGAACTAGAAGTACCCCTTCTTTTAATTGGCGGACATGAGTTTTCTTACTTAATTCGGATACAGGCATTTGGGCAAAAATGCTTATAGCAAATAGTAGTGGAAACAGTATGGTTATGTATTTTTTCATTGTCTTAATTTAAATATTTTTTATCACTTCTTTTCATTTTGTAAAAGTAATACAATCTTTATTTTTATTATGTTTTTAAAATTTATAAAGTCAGGCTTGACAATTTTATTATAAAAAGAGAAACCCGTTGTAATTTATTTTACAACGGGTTTACTTTTTTTGAAAAAAACTTACAAACGACTATTTTCTTAGTGCAACGTCGCCTTTGTATATCGTTTTAAAACCATCTTTAAATTCAATCTCAGCAAAATAAACGAATACTCCAGGGTTCATTTTTTTCCCTTTAAAATATCCATCCCATCCAACTGAAAGATCATTTGGTAAAAAGTCAGTATGTTCATACATCACTTCACCCCATCTGTTGTAAACTTTTAAGACATGAATTTTTTCTACATCATCTCCTCCAAAAACATTGAATAAATCATTTACTCCATCATCATTTGGAGTAAATACATTAGGAATAAATACATGTCTGTTTTTCTCTACAAAAATTGTAATGTCATCAGTATCTACACATCCATTAATATCAACGGCAGTTGCTTCATAAGTGGTTGTAATCGAAGGAGAAACTCTTGGGTCCAAGCAATCCACACATGGTAAAGAAGGATCCAATTGCCAAAGTAAACTATCAATTGGTAAGCTACTTTGTCCATTGATTTGAGCTTCTTGTCCTAGTTCAATGGTCTGGTCTTCGCCTAAGTCCAATATAAATGGAATCGGCTCAAATAGTGCAATCTGAGTTTGCAATTGGCAACCTAAAGCATCTTGTACAATCAAGTTGTATTCTCCCGCTCCTAAAAATGGAAATGCACTCACATCAGAAAAACTTCCACCATCAAATGCAAATTGATAAGGTGCTGTACCTCCAATAATGTCAACAATAGAGAATGCTCCATCACTTTCTCCATTACATGAAATTGGAGATAAATCATACTCGACCTCCTGCGGAATATTGGTATTTTCTACCACCACAATATCATCGATTGAAACACAATCATTGGAAGTATCTGTCACTTGTAATTGATATGTTCCAGGAGTTGAAATGGAGGCATTTAAACTAGTCGGATTGGTAATCGTTCCACCATTGGAAGTCGTCCAAAGGTAAGTGATCGTGTTACCTGTACTTGAATTTCCACCAATTTGAATACTATTAAAATCACAATCCAATGTAGCATTTTGTCCTGCATCAGCGACTGGGAAATTAGTATCAGCAGCGACATTAACTACATCAGTAGCGGTACATCCATTGTCCGTATTGGTTACAATTAAGGTGTAATTTCCAGGTTGATTAATATCAATTGTAAGTGAATTAGAATTTGGAATTGTATTGTTATTTCCATCCAACCATTCATAACTGAATTCAGTTCCAGTAGATGAACCATTTCCATTTAAGGAAATAGTAGAAGCATCACAGGTGATTAAATCTGCATTGCCCGCTTCAGCAGTTGGAGGATCAATAGATTCGATGACTTCAACCGCTTCAGTAGAGTTGCAACCATTATTGGTATTAGTTATTTGAAGGGAATAAAGACCAGGTTGTGTTGCTTCAAAAACATCAGATGTAGCACCTGGAATAATATTTCCATCCAAAAACCATTGGTAAGTGAAATCAGTTGAAAATGGTCCACTAATTATTTGACTTGTATTATCACAATTCAGTAATCCTACTGGGTCAATCATAAATGTAGGAGCATCTAAATTATCTTCAACCATTACAGAAGAAACTGCTGAAATACATCCATTAATTGGATTGGTAGTAGTCAACGTATAAGTACCTGAAACGGTTACGGTAGGGTTTTGGTCATTCATATTGGTATCAAAAATCCCTGGTCCTGTCCATATATAAATTACGCCAGTAGTTGTACTATTTCCATTTAGCGTAGCTTGACCATCAGCGCAAGTTAATTGTTGAGCCGCACCAGCATCTGCGTCAGGGCTATCAAAATTCTCGCTTATCGTGATGGAGGAAGTTGCAAAACAACCATTCGGTAAAGAAATAGTTAACTCATAATCTCCATCAGCACTAATGGTTGGATTTGGAGAGTTTCCACCTGAATCAATGACTCCATTGGAAGTATTCCAAGTATAAGTTAAATCATTTCCACCCATAGAATTAGAAGCATCTAATGCTGTAGTTGGATTGTTACAATCTAAAATAATTGCAGGTTCGATTGCAGCGACTGGAGTTTCTTCAACGATAACCGAAACTGTTGCAAGATCACTTGCACAAGCACCATTTGCTGGAATAAAATATTCAAAAGTATAAGTTCCAGGTAATTGATTAGCGGTATTGAATTCGCCCATGGTAGGATTGAATCCAGTACCCGTAGAAGGGTTGGTGGAAATTTCAGTCCATTGACCATTTGCGTCAGCACCAACCAATTCGTTTTGTAAATCAACAAGTGTAATGTCTACACTACAATATGAATTTGGAGCATTGGCAACCCCTGCGTTAACAGGAGAGTCTTCCATGATTTCGAAAAATGTTTCTCCCTCACAACCACTTACATCCGAAACAGTTACGGTGTAAATTCCAGGAGTATTGACTTCTAAAGTTTGTCCGTTGGAATTGTCAGACCAAGTGTAAGTTTCGAAGCCAACACCCGCATCTAAGGTTGCCGTAGTTCCTGTACAGAAGGAAGGAGGAGCTTGAATACTCGGTTGTAATTCTGCACTTTCCGTAACTTGAAGAGAGTTAACTCCTGTACAGCCATTCGCATCTGTTACGGTTACAAAATAAATTCCATCAGCATTTACTTCTAAAGTAGGATCAGTTGAATTATCCGACCATACATAAGTATCATAAACTCCATCCACACTTAATGTACTTGAAAAACCAGTACAAAAAGTTGCTGATCCTAATACATTTGGAGTAGGTGGAGTATTTTGTAAAACATCAACTTCATTGGTACCTTGACATCCACTTGCATCTGTCACCGTCACCGTGTAGGTTCCAGCTAATGAAACTGAAAGTTCAGAATCCATGGTTCCATCTGACCATTCGTAAGTATCATATCCTAATTCCGCTTGAATTAAAGTAGTTTCATTTGGACAAAAATTAGGAGTACCTGTAATGGCTGGTAGGAGAGAGGTGGTTTCAGTTACTGTGACTTCAGTCATTCCTTGGCATCCATTGGCATCGGTTACCGTTACAGCATAAGTTCCACTTTCATCCACCTCCAAAGTAGGATCAGTTGAATTATCTGACCAAAGATAATTGGTGTAATTTCCAGTTGCATCCAAGGTGGTAGAAAGATCTGAACAGAATGAAGTCGCACCATTGATGACTGGCGAAGGAGGAACATTTTCTTCTACCATAACTTGAGCAAGGTTGGTACAACCTTCAGCATTCGTTACCGTTACGGTATAAGTTCCAGCTTGGTCAACAGTAAGCATTTGAGACGTTGCTCCATTTGACCAAATATAATCCGCAAAGCCATTCCCTCCATCTAGTATCGTATTTTCATTTGGACAAAATGAAGGTGTTCCTAAAATGATAGTGGACGGAGCAATTAATTCCGTTATTATAATTTCATCTATTCCGATACATCCATTGGCATCAGTCACCGTAAGTGTATAAGTTCCAACTGTACTCGCTACAATATTATCATTCATTGTACCATCTGACCATTCGTAATTCGTGTAAGTTCCATCAGAGGAAAGACTTGTTGATTCAGTTGGGCAAAAAGCTTCCTCACCTAAAATGGTAGGTTGAGGATTTGCATTTTCAGAAATAATATAAGTTTCTTCACCATCACATCCGTTCGCATCTGTAACCGTTACGGTGTAAGAACCTGCGGAAGTAATTTCAATACTTTCAGTAGTGGTGACTCCATCAGACCAAGCGTATGTTTCAAAACCTGTTGCTGCTGCAATTGAAATAGTAGTGCCTTCGCATAGATCAGTTGGCCCATCAATTGCAGGATCGAGGTTGGCTAGTTCTTGAACATCTATAAAACTTTCGCCCGCACAGCCATTTGTATCTGTTACTGTTACGGTGTAGGTTCCAGCTTGATCAACGGTAAGCATTTGAGTAGTTTCTCCATTTGACCATATATAACTATCAAAATCATCACCCGCATTAAGAGTAGTATTCGAACCTGTACAGAAAGAAGCTTGCCCTATAATTGAAAGCGCAGGAGGTACATTTTCCAAAACAGAAGCAGTAGCCGTTCCCATACAACCAGATGCATCACTTACTGTTACTGTAAAATCTCCAACAGTTCCTACATTTATAATTTGTCCTGTTTCTCCATTTGACCATACATACGTAGAAAATCCTACACCTGCATCCAAGGGAGTTGTTCCATTTGGACAAAATCCAAGATTACCAACAATGACAGGATTTAGTGAAGTACTTTCTTCAATATCAACACTAGCGGTTCCTTCACATCCTGCGGCATCCGTTACTGTTACCGTATAAGTCCCAGGACTTGAAACCGTAATACTTGAGGTCGTTGAA
Organism: uncultured Saprospiraceae bacterium; assembly: GCA_937918905.1. Lineage (GTDB taxonomy): Bacteria > Bacteroidota > Bacteroidia > Chitinophagales > Saprospiraceae > CAJQQY01. The sequence continues at coordinate 32,552 of CAKZSH010000327.1, read as the reverse complement.
CTTTCTGACCAAATAAAACTTGACCATGTACCAGGCACATCAAGCGTTGTACTTGAACCCGTACAGAAAGAAGTTGACCCACTTATTTGAGGTTCTGGAATATCAAATTCGGTTACGTCCATTTCAGCTGAACCTGTACATCCTGTGGCATCCGTTACTGTTACGGTATAAGTTCCAGATGTTGTAGGGGAAATGGATTGTCCATTAGTCATATCTGACCAGAGATAAGAATCATACCCCGCTTCGGCTTCAACTAAACCTGTTCCTCCATCGCAAAATTCAAATATACCTGAAAGAGTAGGTTCTAATTCAGCGGTGATGGAAACGGTAACTTGATTTGTTCCAACACAGCCATTGACATCCGTTACATCAACAGAATAGGTTCCAGCTTGATCCACTAAAATGGAACTCGTTGTTTGACCATTTGACCACATATAAGAGGTAATGTTTGGATCACTTGCATCCAGAATTGTAGTAGCATTGTTACAAATATTTGTTGCGCCAACAATCATAGGAGTAGGTAAAGCATTTTCAGTTAACATCACACTTTGTTCACTTTCACAACCATTAGCATCCGTGACGGTTACTCCAATATTTCCAGTTTGAGCAACAGAAATAGAGTTTGTAGTTTCACCAGTTGTCCATATGTATGAACTGAAATTCCCCTCTGCGGTTAAGGTGGCTTCATTTCCTGCACAATATGCTAAATCCCCAGTAATAGTAGGTGGAGCTATTGTATTTTCCAAAACATCTAATTGAGTTTCAGCAGTACAGCCATTGGAATCAGTTACTGTTACGGTATAAGTTCCAGCAGTTGAAACTGAAATTTGTTGTACCGTTTCTCCACTAGACCATATATATTCATCAAAGACCTCGGTATTCAAATCAGTAGAACCACCTGTACAGAAATTGGGTATTCCATTTATGGTAACTGTAGGAGTAGAGTTCGTATTGATTACAACAGATTCACTACCTGTACAACCACTTGCATCAGTTACTGTCACCGTATAAGTTCCAGCCATTCCTAGAGAAACGGAACTTGTTGTTTCGGAGTTTGACCAAATATAATCAACATAAGTACCATCAACGGTCAATGTGGTATTTGTTCCATCGCAAATCGAAAGCCCACCTGATACTGTTGGTTCTAATTCAGGAGTGATGGCTACTGAAATTTGATCGACGCCTGTACAGCCATTTGCATCGGTGACGGTGACGGTAAAAGTACCCGCTTGAGTTACCGTAATTGGATTGTTAGAAGTACCATTGCTCCACACATAATCCGTGAAATTACTAGGTAAACTTAAAGTTGTATTTGCATTGTTACAAAAAGTGGTGTTTCCCATAATCTCAGGATTAGGAGAAGGACTTTCAGTAATCATAACTGAATTTTCATTTTGACAACCATTGGCATCCGTTATGGTCACTCCGATCATTCCACTTTGAGAAACAATTACAAAAGGAGAATCATCACCAGTTGACCAGGAATAATTATTGTAGGAGTTCACCGTACTTAAAGTGATACTTTCTCCAATACAGAATGAAGTGTTTCCACTAAACATAGGAACTTCAGCCGTATTTTCGGTAACCACTTGGTCAATCGTACCAGTACAACCGTTGGTATCAGTAACTGTTACGGTATAAGTTCCAGCAGTAGTTACATTAATAAAAGAACCAGAAGTATTATTTGACCATTGGTACCCACTAAAAGTTTGCGTATTCAAAGTGGTACTTCCTCCATTACAAAAACTTGGTGTTCCCTCCATGGTAGGAGTAGGGGAATTATTACTAATTACATTAACAACTTCACTACCTGTACAACCCGTTGCATCTGTTACAGTAACGGTATAAGTTCCTGCTCCAACTGAGATTGAATTTGTAGATTGAGCATTGGACCATTGATAAGTAGAATAAGTTCCATCCACCGTTAATGAAGTATTAATACCTTGGCATACAGATGTATTACCAGATACAGTAGGGGCCAATTCAGGTAAAATACTAACTGAAATTTGATCTGTTCCAGTACATCCACTTCCATCTGTTACAGTTACAGTATAAGTACCTTGGGTAGTTATAGAAATAGAACTTGAAGTGCCACCATTTGACCAAACATAGTTATTAAATGTTCCTGTCGTTCCTAAAACATTTGTACTATTATCGCAAAAAGTATTATTTCCAGTAATGGTTACCGAAGGACCATCTACAACTTGAATACTTAAATCATCACTACCATCACATCCAGTATTTTGATCGGTATAAGTATAGGTTACAGTATATGTTCCGGGGGTTGCAGAAGAAGGGTCAAAGACTCCACCAGGAGCATTGCTACTCCAAGTACCTCCAGAAGGCGTTCCCGTTAAGGTTTGTGGAAGTCCACCTGCACATAAATCTCCGATAGGTGTAATAGAAACACTTGGTGGTTCAAGAATCGAAAAACTTTGAGGACTTGTAACGGTACAACCTTGTGCAGAAGTATAAGTATAAGTCGCAACATGATTACCTGAACCTAAATTACTGGGGTTAATTACTCCACCTGGAGTACTTGATCCCCAAGTTCCACCAGGAGGATTTGCACCAATAGTAAAGTTTGGGCTACTTGTACACAAATCAGGAATCTGATCCATAAGAACGAATGGAGCAGCAGTTACTTGAATATTAATTGTTTCTTCCGTATTACAGTTAAACTGTCCAGCAGTATAAGTTACAGGATATGTTCCTGGAGGAAAATTACCGGGGTCGAAAACACCTCCTGTGCCATTACCTCCCCAAGTACCACCAGAAGGTGTAGCTTGCAAAATTACAGGATTTCCATTTTCACATAAAACTCCAGGATCTTGAATAACTACATCGGGATTAGGAAAAATCGTAAAATTTGTAGTTGTCATATCTGAGCATCCTTCTGCATTGGTAAAGGAATAAGTTACTGAATAACTACCAACTCCTAATAGGCTTGGAAAAATAGCACCATTGTTGACATCACCTGACCAAGTTCCTCCTGCTGGTGATCCATTAAGCGTAATGGGATTATCCTCAGTACATAAATTAGTATTAAAAGGTTGTATAGAAACAATAGGAGAAGGATTCACATTTATAGTGGTAGTTGCCATATCCGAGCATCCATTATTATCAGTATAAGTATATTCGATTATATGCGGGCCACTTCCAGAAGAGGAAGGATCAAAAAATCCGTTTGGTGCATTAGGACTCCAAGTACCTCCAGAAGGTAATCCTGTTATCGTTGCCACTTGTGCATCATCACATAAAGAGGGTGGCCCATTTACCGTTACTATTGGTAAAGGGTTGACGGTTAAAGAAACCATTGCATCATCAGTACAATCTGATTCGTTAACAGTTAAGGTAAAATCAAAAGTTCCAGATACACCACTTGGAATAGTTACGGTAGGATTTGAAGAGTTTGGATTATCCAAGTAAGCTGTTGATCCATTGCTACCTACCCACGAATAGGTTTCTCCGCCTTGAGATCCATTTGCACTTCCGCTCAAAGTAATATTACTATCTCCAGAACAAGCACTTTGGTTAGTTCCTGCATCAGCAATTAAATCACAAGGTATCTCTGCATTACAATCTAAATCATCTAAAGCGGAACCTGACCATGATAAATTAAATCCAATTCCATTGTTAGCAAAGTTATCTACCAACAAAAAATAACCTTCTCCTGGTTGAACCGTTAAGGACATAACAAAACCATCTCCTCCAGCACCTTCAGAGAGATCATTTGTTCCATTTCCTACACCTGTACTAGGGCAAAATGCACATCCTGGCCCTGCATAGGAACATCGAATCGGTGAACCCAAATTAGAACAAGGAAGATTTGGACCAAAAACCGCAAAGTCATAATCTTGCCCCGCACCTCCAGTTGGATCAATTGCAAAATCTAAGGTTTGATTAGGAGGAGCTGTAGCTTCAATCTCAAAATAATACCATGCTGAGGAGTGTTCTCCCGTAGCTAAACAACCACTCGAATTATTTGGATTCGCAAAATCATCTATACCTGCTCCATTGGGATTGAATACAATATTTTCATTGATACAGACAACTTGAGCATTAATACAATCATTTTGTTGACCAAAAATAGTACTTGAAAAAAGAAGGAAAAATGCAAGGTAAAAAATTCGCATATTTTAGTTTGTTTTATAGTTTTTGGAAAATGTTTTGTGAAAAAAAAATAAGTGTGTGGCGAATAATTATCATCATAAAGCATTGTTTATCAATGAGTTATGGTTATTTTTTAAGAAAAGGGTACTTTACAAAAAAAAGTTTTTGTTTTAGAAGGATAGCTTTATTAGATGTGATTTTTTAAATTAGGTGATAGGTCGTAAACTTGCACTAAGTTATAAAATTTTATTAAAAGATTCCTTGTAAGTTTTTGGGATTATAAGAATTAGAATTCGGCTGTTGAGATAACCTGATTAACGATTTAACCAATTCACTTATCCACTTTTTCAAGGTCTTGTGCAAATCCTTTCTTAGTTTTTTATTATGACCTGTTTTTCTTTAATTTTGCTGTTTCAAATCCAAAAAAAATCTTTTTTTCCAATGCCAGTATTCAAACCTGAAAAATACAATCCTCCTTTTATTTTTAAAAATCATTATTTCGCTACCATATATCCATCGTTGTTTAGAAAGATAAAGGTCAACTATCAGAGAGAAAGATGGGATACTCCTGATGGCGATTTTTTGGATTTGGATTGGTTAAAAAAAAGTAGTCAAAAACTATTGATTACCATTCATGGGTTGGAAGGATCTTCTGATAGCAATTATATCAAAGGAATGGTGAAAATATTCAATGATAATGAATTTGATGCTGTGGCAATTAATTTGAGAGGATGCTCAGGTGAGCCCAATTTAGGAAGAATAAATTATCATAGCGGACAAACTTCAGATTTAGATTTTGTCGTAAAAACTATTTTAAAACAATACAATTACAAAGAAATTATAATCGTTGGATTTAGCCTTGGAGGCAATATTGTTTTAAAATATGGAGGAGAACTTGGAGATCAAATTCCTGTTGAAGTGAAAAAAATAGTTGGCATTTCTGTTCCGACTGATTTGACAGAAAGTGTTGCCGTAATTAATCGTAGACAAAATTTCATTTACCTACGTCGGTTTTTAATTTCCCTAAAAGATAAATTCAAAGCTAAAAAACACCTTTATCCTGACCTCGATGCAACTAAGATTTTAGGAGCAAAAGATTTTACTGATTTCGATGGAGCATTTACAGCACCCGTACATGGATTTGAAAGTGCAGAAGATTATTGGTATAGAAGTTCGAGTATATTTTTTTTAGATAACATTAAAATTCCAACATTGATTTTAAGTGCTTTGGATGACTCTTTTTTAAGTGAAACTTCCTATCCATATGCTCATGTTGAAAGGAATCCTAATTTGTTTTTGTTGACCCCCAAACATGGAGGACATGTAGGATTTTTTCAGTTCAATTCTCAAGGCTATTATTGGTCAGAAGAAAGGGTGATGGAATTTGTGATGCAAGAGGGTTAAAACTTCGTTAATTAAGTCATTTTTCGTATCTAAATTCCTATTTTTGGAGTTTAATTGAGATTAAGGAATATTGAGGACAATTTGTTAAAGAAGTATGGAAAAAGACAACAGTAATGAAGAAAAAACAACTCCAAAAAAGAGATCTTTTGGAGCGAAGTTGCTACAAGGAGCTTTGTGGCTGATTGGAGTTTTTATCCTACTGATGTTGTTGATAACAATGCTTTTTCAATTTGAAGGTTTTCAGAATTATGCCGTTGACAAACTCACCCAAAAACTTTCCAAAGACTTAGATGCGAAAGTTGAACTAGATCATATCAATTTTAAAATATTTGACGAACTCATTTTAGATAGTTTTTATGTTGAAGACTATGATGGAGATACCTTACTCTTTAGTGAAAAATTAGTAGTCAATTTTAATTCTAGTTTATTTTCATTGGTGAAAAGTAATTTGGAAGTGAGTGACATTACGCTTCAAAATGCAAGGCTCAATCTTAATCGTAATATTGGGGAAGAGAAAAATAATCTTAATCAATTACTGGAGAAACTTTTCCCTCCTAAAACCGATAATGAAGACAAACCCAAAAAGCCTTTTTATTTTGATGCTGAAAAACTTTACTTAGAAAATGTTTCTTTTGAGAAAGACGATAAAATCAATGGAGAACGGTTGCTTATTTTTGTAAAAAAAGGAACCATTGAAATTGAAGATATTGATCTCCAAAATAATCTCTTTATTGTCAACTCCGCTAAATTTGAGGATTCATTTGTCGAAGTAGATTCCTACGAAAAAAATCCATTGCCAGAAGATTCTACTCAAATAGTAGAAGTGGGTGAAACTAAAAAATTATCGAAGGATTCTTTGTACAAACCATTTCAGTTACTCATCCATGATTTTGATTTTGGAGATGGAAAATTCAGTCTACATAACTACCGCAAGTCTCCAACAAAAACTACTCCTGCCGAAGAGTTGGATTTTACCCATTTAGAAGTTTTCGATATTCAAATTGCAATTGACAGTTTTAAAATGTCAGATTTAGATTTTGTAGGAAAACTTCAACAGCTTTCTGCGAAGGATGAAAGTGGTTTTGTTTTGGAGAATCTGAGTGCTCCTGAAGTGAAAATTAATTCTCGAAAAACGCAATTGAATGGAGTCAATTTAGTTACGCCTTACAGTCAAGTTCAAGACACGATTATTTTTTCATATCGAGAGTATAAAAGTTTTAAAGATTTTGAAAATGAAGTCAACTTAAATTTAAAGTTGGATCAATCCAAAGTGGCAATTCGAGACATCATCGCTTTTGCTCCAAAACTTAAAAAGAATAAATTCTTTGCCAACAACTCTGATGAAGTGATACGTATTGATGGATTTGTAAAAGGAGATATCAATAGCCTTAGAGGACGAGATTTGAAATTGGTACTTGGAAAAAACACGATTTTTGAAGGAGATTTTGATACCAAAGAATTAACAAAAAAAGGTTCGGAAATATTAAATGTCGGTATTGATAAATTGGAATCGGATGTCATGTCTTTGAGAGAACTCATTCCTAATTTTAACCCACCTGCTAATTTTAATAAGTTAGGAAATGTAAGTTTCAAAGGAAGATTTGATGGGTACTTTGCTGATTTTGTTGCCTATGGGAAACTTAAAACTGATCTTGGAACTGCTGATATGGATATGAATTTAGATTTGAATAAAGGGAAAGCAGGAGCAGAATATTCAGGAGGATTGAACTTGGTGGACTTTGATTTAGGGAGATGGATTGGTGATGATCAATTAGGAAAGATTACCTTGACCTCAAAAATAACAAATGGAAAAGGCTTGACCCGAACAACTGCTCAAGCGAATATTGATGCCAATGTGGATCAATTTACCTTTCGAAATTATACCTACCATGATTTTAAAATGGATGGTGATTTAAAAGAAAATTTATTTGATGGAGATTTTATCATCAAGGATAAAAACATTGATTTTACATTTAATGGAATTGTCAATTTTGTAGATTCCATACCTGTTTTTGATTTTAAGGCAAATGTTAATACACTTAACCTTAGCAAACTTAATCTTGCCAAACAAGATCTTGCTATTTCAGGAGAAATGGATTTGAACATTACTGATATTAATATTTCCAACTTAAAGGGAAATGCAGAATTTAGAAACCTCTCCATGATAAAAGATGGAAAAGAAAAGTACACGATTGATACTCTTTATTTTTCTTCTCTATTTGATGCTCAACGGCAAAGAATTCTTTCCGCAGAATCGGAATTATTTAAAGGTAAAATAAAAGGGGATTATGATATTGAAGAGGTTTTGGATGTGTTTACTTTTTTTATAGAAAAAAACCATCCAGAGGTTGCTCAAAAATTAGGAATAACAGGTAAGCGAAAGGTGATAAATTCCAAAGCTTTTGATTTTGATATTGAAATAATTGATTCAAAAAACTTCACCCATCTTATCAATCCAAAATTAGATACGATAAAAAATCTTTTTGTAATTGGAAGTTATGATGGGTATAACGAAAAAATTGATGTCAAATTAGATGTAGAAGAAATTACCTATGATAAAATAGAATTGGGTAATATTCATTGGGATAGTAAAGCCACAACCACTACTGGTAGTTTAGTTTCTTCTCAACCGTTTTATGCTATTATAAATAACAATAATATCCCAGAAATAAATTTATCTACAGAACTGAATAAGGATACTGTTTTATTTTCAATAGGAGCGAGTGGGGAAAGGAAAACTTTCGATCAATTTGATATTGGAGGTAAATTGTTTTTTGCGGATGGAGGATTTAATATCAGTTTGAACAATAAAGATTTAATGTTATTTGGCGAAGAGTGGACGATTGCTGAAAACAATTTTATTCAACTTGGAAAAAGAGTGTTACAAACTGAAAATTTTGTATTGGAAAATCGTGATCGAATTGTGAGTATTAATGATATTGATAAAAAAGGTTTACACCTTCGATTGGAAAATTTTAATACAGGATTTATAGATAGTATTTGGAATTATCGTCAATTAGATTTTGCTGGAAATTATTCCGTAGATGTCAAGGCAAAAGATATTTATGAAATGAAAGATTTTGAGGCGTTGATTTTTAGTGATACTTTTTTGGTCAATGGAGATGACTGGGGCGAGTTAAAAGTGAATGTGGATTTGGCGGATTTGAAAAGTGAAGCATTGGTCGATTTTAACATAACAAGAAATTTACGGGAAATGTCTTTGAAGGGGTTTTATATTTTACCATCCACCAAAAAGACTTTGACTCAAAAAACATATGAGCCTAATTATTTTGAATTTAAATTAAATCTTTTCAATTATCCATTAAACATTTCGGAATATTTTATCGGACAACATGTTTCTGATACAGAAGGATTTGTGAATATGGATGTTGATTTAAATGGTTTTCCAAAAAAGATTAATTCAAGTGGTAATGCGCAAATTATAGGAGGAGGAATTACTGTGAATTATTTAAACGTTCGATATTCTTTTGGCTCAGAAGAAAACCCTACCAATGTAAAAATCAATAATTCCTTATTTGATTTTTCAGGAAATAGAATGACTGATAAGTTTGGAAATATTGCAACTGTTCAAGGTGGAATTACGCATGCCCATTTAAGATACCCAGGATTAGATGCCAGAATTTACTCTGATCGATTATTGGTTTTGGATACTGATAAATTTGATAATCCACTTTATTATGGACAAGGAATAGGAGAGGTGGATGCTACTTTTAATGGACGTTTTCAAAAAGTGGATGTTGATGTAAAAGCTAAAACTGGCAAAGGATCAAAGATGTCGATTCCAGTTGAATATGGACAAAATAATTCCTCAGAAATTACTTTTATACGATTTGGGAAAAAAGATTCCGAAGAAGAAAAAACAAGTGTAGGTCGTGAAGCAAGAGGAATGGAGGTGACCATGAAAGTTGATATGACAGAGGATTGTGAGGTTTCTTTAATCTTTGATGAACGTGCTGGAGAGGTGGTTCGAGGTTCAGGAACTGGGCCTTTGACCATGATTGTTCCTCGAGGTGGGGAAGATATCGAATTGCATGGATTGTACACAATAGCCGAGGGAGATTATTTGTTTAATTGGTATAATTTGGTCAACAAAAAATTTAAAGTAAATAGAGGTGGAACGATTCGATGGACAGGTGATCCTTTTGGAGCAGATATAAATTTGGATGCCTATTATGACCAGTTTAAAACGTCAACTTATAATTTTATTCAAGAGTATATTGAGTTAGCAAATGATGACTTAAAAGCTAGTGCTCGAAAAATAGCTAATGTGGATTTGAAAATGAATCTTAGCGGAGATTTATTAAAACCTGATATTAAATTTGATATTACTTTCCCAGCTCTCGCAAATGGTTCTATCAAAAATTACGTGGATACCAAACTTCGAATCCTTCGTCAAGATCAAAATGAAATGAATCGACAAGTATTTGGTTTGATGGTAATTGGTAGTTTTTTGCCGAGTGGTCAAGATGCATTGGATGGTTCGGAATTGACCGCAAGTGGAATCAATACGGTCTCAGAATATCTTTCGACAAGATTGTCCATGTATGTGACTGAATTATTATCAGAGGCATTTAGCGAAAGTGGATTTATCTCTGGGGTGGATTTTAATATTGCTTATAATGTATATGAAAGTGGACAGGTGAACCTTGACCCTCAAGGAGGAGGAGATAATTTGATTTTGACAGGAAGTGAGATGCAGGTGAATTTCAGTCCTCAATTCAAAAATGATCGTTGGGTACTGGATGGAAGTGTAACAAGAAGTACTGGAAATGCTTCAGGAGAAGTATTTGTAGGAGGTGATTTTGCACTTGAATATTTCCTGACAGATGATCGAAGATTTAAGGTTAGATTTTATCAAAGATTTGACCAAGCCTTGGAAGGAGGTGCTAGAAATAGAACTGGTTTTGGTATTAACTATCGTCGTCAATTTAATACATTTGGTGAGTTCTTTAAAAATATGAAAAGAGCAGCTAAGAAATCAACTCCTAAAAAAACGGACTTTTAGATCCAAGACTTCAAGATGTAAGACCTTGAGAAAGAAGATTTCGAATAATCCTTCATCTTCTATCTTAAAGTCTTACATCTTAAAAATCATTTCCCTAACATTACTTCTACATAAATAGGCAAGTGGTCAGAATAGCCTCCATAATAATTTGGTCCGCCGTAAGTTCGATTAGGCGTCCATCCATTTCTTTCACTTTTGTACATCATCCATTCTTCTTGAAAGATGCCTAAATTACCCACTTTAAGTTTGTTGGTATTATTAGTTAAAGCATTGGAAACAATGATTTGATCGAGCATATTCCAATTGCCTCTAAAATTATAAGTGCCTTTTCCTGCATCATCCATTTTTGCAGAACAATTAATCAAACTTGTAGGAGTATTGTTATTTGCTGATGGTTGAGCATTGAGTACTTCTGCAATACTTCTGTTATTGGTCTCATCATTGAAATCTCCCATGATAAGAATATTTGCATTTTTATTGTTGGAAAAAATTTCGTCAACGGCATTTTTTAGTTGTTTTGCAACATAAACTCTCTTAGGTTCACTTTCTTTTAGGCCACCTCTTCTTGATGGAAAATGATTGACAAAAACATGGAGTATTTCATTGTTTCCAAAAACACCTTTGACATGTAAAATATCACGAGTGGTGTATGCCTCATTACCAGTTACAGATTTTGGAAAATCAATTCTTATTTTATCAGAAGATAAAACTTGGAAAATTTTAGATTGATATATCAATGCTACATCAATTCCTCTTGCATCTGGAGATTCAAAATGAACAAAATTATAATTGTATTTTTTTAAACTGGTTTGAGAAATAAAATCCTGAATGACAGTTTTATTTTCCACCTCACAAAGACCAAGGAGCGCAGGATATTTGATGGCCTCAACTATTTTAGCAAGGTCATTTAATTTCTTAAAGTATCGTTCGGTATTCCATCTTTTTTGGGAGGAAGGTGTAAATTCTTCATCTATCTTTTCAGGAATATCAATGGTATCAAATAGATTTTCCACATTATAAAATCCAATTCGAATTTGATCAGGTACTTCTAACTGAGTAGCTTTTTGAGGAGACTTGCAACTGAAAAGAATAACAAAGGCAAAGAAAAACAAAGGGAATAAAATACTTTTTTTCATGTTTTTTATTTTTTCCCAAATGTAGTTGAAAATGAATGCTTTTTTATAAAAAAAGATAAACTATTCGGCATTTTCCAAACCTGAACTCAAGGTTTGACTTGAAAAGTCAAGCCCTGACTTCGATTAGAATTATTTTAGTTTTACATCAAACTTTGATGAAAAATCTCGCAAAGGTGAGAAGTCGTAAAGAAAATTAACTCTGTCTGGTAAGTCAAGGCTTGACTCGAAAGTCAAACCTTGACTCGTGAATTCATTTACCAATTGAATTGTGGACGTTTTCTTGACCTATCAATGACTCGGCTACCTGCAAATCTTTTGATGATGCCTGTACGCAATCCAATACTTTGTAAATAACTTGTTTTATTTCTATGAGAGAAGGAAGTTAAACTACGTTTGTATTCAGTATCTAAAAAGAAAGAATGGTATTTATAAGAATGAATTAAACCTATGGTAAAAAATCCATTGAGCTGAAAATCCTGTAAATAATTAATTTGATCTTGAATGTTTATTTCTTTCAATTCTACTCTTAAATATTCTTCACCTCGGTATTTATAATTGTCTCTTTTTCCTTCAATGGACATTCCTGACTGATGATAATAATCGTAATCAATTTTTGATTGAGTTAAATAGGCTGGTTCCATTCCAACTTTTGCTGTAAATCTTAATCTATTGTAACCAAATTCTTTTTTGATGCTCATTGGTATTCCAATGTAGGCGATTCTATTGACTGACCGAATCCTAAAATCTAGTTCCTCTCCATTTTCATAATCATTACCATCATCAAATAAAGTGTATTTAGCAAGAGCGGTCATCTTAATTCTTTCGAAAGAATTATTGACTACAATATCATATTCATTGAGAAGATTACCATCAGAATTGGGTAGGGGAGACTGGTAAAAATAAATAGGAATTTTATAATCATACTCCAATGACAATTGATGATAATTGACACCTGCTGAAAGATACCAATTATTGTTATTTCTTTTTTCTACAAACAATTCTACTTCAAATGAAAATTTTGGACTGTAATCAAATTTATAATTTTCTTGTAAGGCTAGATAGGTAGTGATGTCTTCAAATGAAGATTTTAAAGCAAGTCCGACACTCCACGGAGAGTAAGATTTAAGTGGTGGATTTTTGGGTGAATATTGCCCAATAGCATTTTGGCTTACGAAAAAAGTAAAAATTATGATAAATAATTTTCTCACAGTTAAACATTTCTTGGGATTAAAATATAGATTTTACTGCGTGTATTTGATTCTTTTGTTAAAACAAAAGAGGGTTTAGTTATCAAAGATATGAGGCACATATTTCATACCTTATTTCTTTGATTTAGATCTTAATCTTTAACTTTTGTGACACTTCTTTTTGACAAATAAGATTTTTTATAATATCTAATTAGGAACGTTCCCACAATTCCAGGAGTCACCCAAGGGATGATTGATAAATATCCTGAGAACAATCCACCAAAGAAACTTTGCCCTCCAAAAACGGCAAAGGCAGTATATGCAGCAATGCCACTCGTTAGCATACCTTGGATGTGTTCTATTATCCAATTTGATTTGGCATCGGGATTTCTATACATGGTAATAATTTCTCTCCCTGTTGTGATTCCTAGGATTCCAAAAATTATCATTAAAATTCCTGCAGTATTTCCATTTAAAGCTATTCCATAGGTGACCAATGCAATTCCTGCTAATACGATCAAGGCATTAAAAAGCATATGTTTCTTTTTATAACTTTCATTTAAACCCTTTTTTTGTTTTAAAATAGCAATCCCAAACCATAATGGATTAGCAGTAATCAAAACTAAAAATCCTAGATATGCTGCACCTACGTACATGCCTTGCATAAAGTTTTCTATTGATAAGAGACCTGCTGTAATGACAACAATCCACATGAGGAACATATAGAGTTTTCCAATTTTGACATGAATGTTTCCACCTTTTTTTACAAAGATTGGAATCCAAAAAATAACGATACTTAAAAAGCCGCATACAATGTGAACTGGCAATAAGAATTTTTCCATGATGTTTTTTTCTTCAAATGTATGGTGAAGAAAAATAAGGAATTGGAAATGGTGATGGGTGACGAAAAATAGGGATAAAAAGTATTGATTGGGATAAATAACAAGTAGAAATGAATAGCTCAAAGGTTTTTTTTAGTTCATTGGGATGATTGACAAGGAGGGGAATTGAGGATTATGGATTAGTGGTGTTAAGAAAAATTCAAGATAGACAATTTAGTTCAGCCACAAATTTACGCAGATTTTTATGATTTTTTGAAAAACGAGTTAAAAGAAGATCATGAAAATTTGCGTAAATCTGTGGCTGAAAAATCACTTTCCTGTGATTTCTTTTAAAGTAGGAATATATTTTCTCGAAACTGGAATAATTTCATCTTCTAAATCTCTCAAGCTCAATCGCAATCCTTGAGCATTACCTTCTACTTTTTCAATCAAATCAGAATTCACAATAAATGAACGATGACAACGCATCAATGAACTCTCATTAACTTGGATTTCTATATTTTTTATGGTATTTCTTATCAATTCTTTTTTAACTTGCCCATCTTTTTGATAACAGACTGATACATAATTTTGCATCGCTTCCAAGTAAAAAACTTTTTGAATCGGCAATGCTAATTCTTGGTTTTTATTGTTGGATGGAAAATGAATGATTTTGTCTTTTACACTTTCGACTGGAAAATGTGTTTGTAAATGAGCAGCATGAATTTGATTCTTTTTATTGGCATTGAGTTGAATAATCAACCCTGAGAAAACAATTGGGAAAATACCAACTATCATGGTGGTAAACATTACTTCAATAAAATGAGGCATTACCGCAGGGGACTCAGAAATGTAAAGGATATAAGCGTAATTTCCTATGCTTATCAATATTACCAACACAAGTACAGAAATTATCCATTTTATCAGGGTCCAAGAGGGGAGTGTTCGATCTATTTTTAAAATATAGAAAATGGTAAAATCAAAAATAAAGGATATTAAAATCGTAATTAAACCAAATTGAGCACAAAGAAATAAAACATTTCCTCGGTATGTACTCATTTCTGTAGGACTAATAAAATATAAAAATAAAGTAACAAAGATTCCTATATAAATAGTAGAAAAAATATTCTGCTTGATTGAATCAGGATCAGGAAATGGTTCATTTAATTTTTTTAAAAAACGTTTCAAAAGCTTTCAAGTTTTAATTAATAATTTGCCTACAATGGAAGTTGTGATTTACAGGTTCGTTAAGCTATGAATTATGAATAAAATTCAACAGTCTAAATATTTTTCACTTTTAAATCATCACTCCTTACTTCATTTACCACTAAGGTAATAATTTTAAAAAAAATAAAAAGAGCGATAGGGGAAATCTTAAATCGTGTTGTCATGAGTTCGGAAGTAACAACAATTTTATTAACATTGCTAAAAATAAAACCTAATTCCTATTATGAAATTTAATCGCATATTTATATTGTTTCTTACTTTAACCATTTCATTAAATGGTTTTACTCAAGAAAAATTTACCATAAGTGGATATATTGAAGATGAAAGTTCAGGAGAAAAATTGATTGCAGCCAATGTCATTGATTTAAAAGGATTGGATGGAAATACTTCCAATACTTACGGTTTCTATAGCCTTACCCTTCCGAGTGATTCTGTTTATTTATCATTTTCTTATATTGGTTATCAAACCAAGGTAGTTCCATTATTTTTGGATAAAGACTTAACCATCAATATCAAATTGACCAATGAGGCGACTTTGAACGAAATCGAAATCGTTGCAGAACGTTTTGGTCGAATCGAAGAAGAAACTCAAATGAGTCGAGTTGATGTACCTATTGAACAAATTAAAAAAATGCCTGCCTTGCTTGGTGAAGTTGATGTTTTAAAAACATTACAATTACTTCCTGGCGTACAATCAGGTGGAGAGGGACAAAATGGATTGTATGTTCGAGGTGGAAGTCCTGATCAGAATTTAGTGTTATTGGATGGAGTACCTGTCTATAATGTAAGTCATGTACTTGGAATTTTTTCAGTTTTTAATGCTGATGCCATAAAAAATGTAACCTTGACCAAAGGTGGTTTTCCAG
The DNA here is from genome assembly GCA_937918905.1 of uncultured Saprospiraceae bacterium. Lineage (GTDB taxonomy): Bacteria > Bacteroidota > Bacteroidia > Chitinophagales > Saprospiraceae > CAJQQY01. Next base: position 16,772 of record CAKZSH010000327.1, on the reverse strand, counting down.
CAAGATATGGAGGTCGTTTATCTTCGGTATTGGAAATAAATATGAAGGAAGGAAACATGAAAGAGTTTCATGGAGAAGGTTCAATAGGTTTAATTTCTTCAAAGCTAACTTTGGAAGGACCGATCAAAAAAGATAAAACATCTTTTATCGTTTCGGCAAGGAGAACATATGCCGACTTGATTTTTAAACCAATCATCAAAGCGGCGGCAGCAGATGAAGGCGCACAAGTAACTCCCAAGTTATATTTCTATGATCTGAATGCAAAACTACAGCATAAGGTGAATGAAAAACATCGGGTTTTTCTAAGTATGTATTCAGGTGCTGATGTTTTTGGAAATAAATATAAAGAAGATAATATCGTTAGTGATGCAGGAATCAACTGGGGAAATATTATTGGAGCATTGAGATGGAATTACCAAATCAATAATAAATTATTCCTGAATACAACAGCTACTTACAGTAATTATGATATTGATTTCTTTGTAGGATTTGAGGATAAAAATTCATCAAGCAATGAAAAATATTCTGCTAGATATATTTCTGGTATTGAAGATTGGACAGGTAAATTAGATTTTGATTACATTCCTAACCCTAATCATTATATCAAATTTGGAGGTAGTGCCACGAATCATACTTACCGTCCTGGAGCACTTTCTTGGAAATTGGAATCTGGTTCAGAAGCCTTGGATACGACTATCGGTTCTCAAAAATTGGAATCCATGGAATACGATTTATACGTTGAAGATGATATGAAGTTTGGTGCTTTTAAAGCCAATGTTGGTCTTCATGCTTCTGGATTTAAAGTGGGAAAGAAGTTTTACCCATCACTTCAACCTCGTATAGGTATGCGTTATTTGTTGGATAATGATATTGCGATCAAAGGAGCATTTACCACCATGACTCAATTTATTAATTTACTGACGAGTGAAGCGTTGAGTTTGCCCACCGATTTGTGGGTGCCCAGTACCGAAAATATAAAACCTCAAACTTCTTGGCAAGCAGCATTAGGTGCTGCCAAAACTTTTAAAGGCGATTACGAAATCTCAGTAGAGGGTTTCTATAAAGAAATGAAAAATGTAATTTCTTACAAAGAAGGATCAAGTTTCTTTACAGGTTTTGGAACAGACTGGCAAACCAAAGTGACTCAAGGTGATGGTGAAGCATATGGTTTAGAGTTTTTTGTGCAAAAGAAAAGAGGAAAAACGACTGGATGGGTAGGATACACTTTATCATGGAATTATAGAACATTTCCAGAAATCAATGGAGGAAAAACTTATCCTTTTCGATATGATCGAAGACATGATATGTCCTTCGTAGTTTCACATCAATTGACTGATCGAATTTCGTTTTCAGGTGCATGGATTTTTGGAACTGGAAATGCGGTTTCGTTACCAACTGCTCGATATTCAACTGGAACAAATGGTTGGGGATTTAGTGAAGATGTTGAAATATTGGGAGATAAAAATGCATACAGAATGTCGAATTATCATAGATTGGATTTGAGCGTAGAGTTTTTAAAAGAAAAGAGAGGATACGAGCGTAAATGGATCATTAGTGTGTACAATGCTTATTGGAATAAAAATCCATATTATTTATTGGCAACAACTGATTATGATCCAGATACAGGGCAAGAGAAACGATTGTTGAAGGAGATCAGTATTTTGCCAATTATTCCATCTGTTTCTTATTCTTTTAAATTTTAAAAAAACTAAAAACCTTTATAAAGATGAAAATATTAAAAATTTCTTTTTTTGTAATATTATTGTTAAATCTTATGGGTTGTGATGAAGATCGTTTTACTGCGGTTAAAAACATTGAGTTTCCAGAACATGAATCCGTCTTAGCAATAACTTCTCATATCGGATTATCTGACCAATTTACAGCTCCTCAAGCATTTGTTGGTCATAGTCTAGGTATTCTAGATCAACAAGATTATACTATAATTAATGATGCTACAGTAGAATTATATAAAGATGGAAATCTTTTTTATAATTTGGAGCCTTTAAATAATAATGGAAGTTATTTTGGGCCGTCAGGGCAAGATATTACTCCAGGAACTTATACCATGAAAGTATCTGCCCCTAATTACGATCCTGTGGAAGCTACTCAAGTTTTACCATCAATGGCAACAGTCTTAAGTGCTACGTATGAATTTGAAAAAGTACCATTTGATTTTGATAGTGATTTATATGATTTAATGAAATTAAAAATTGCTGACCCAGAAGATGAAGAAAATTTCTACGCTTTTGAGATGGTTTTTGAAATAATGGATGGTAATGGAAACATGAGAGAAGCTTTTCCTTATTCGGATTCTGATGACCCATTATTTGAATATGGATATAATGTTGAGCATATTTTGCCAGATATTTCTTTCAATGGAAAAAACTATGATGTAAGATTAGTTCAACAATCAAAGTGGGATGTGCAACAGGGAGAGACTTTAATAGCAGTAAGAGTTAATGTTATTACCTTGACTAAAGATTATTATACTTACGAGATTTCAAGAAACTTAAATTACGAGGCAGAGGATAATCCTTTTGCAGAACCAGTTCTAGTTCATTCTAATTTTGAAGGTGGATTTGGTGTTTTTACATTAAATAATGTAACTACTTATCGACATGAGTTTTAAAATTTTTTTGATTTAAAATTATGGATTGAAGGATTCAAGATGATCGAAAAACGTTTTTTGCTTCCAAATTTGATTTACGTTAAAAGGACATCTATAATCTTGAATTAGGGGGGTAAGAGAAATTCATGATACGCAATTTAGCCACGGACTTTGACGGACTTTACGCTAACGTATTTCGACTTTTCACGGACTTTTTTATTTTCCTTTGGAAAATATCGAATTATGTTGAAAATTTTCCAAAGGAAAATTTAAGAGTCTGTGAAATGTCATAATATACGTTAGCGTAAAGTCCGTCAAAGTCCGTGGCTAAAATAATTCAAAATATTTCTCTTAACACCCTTAATCTTGAATCTATAATTTTGAATCATTTATCTTTCAAAGAGAACCTTCCAAAAACATAAGTTTTACTTTCATCACAGTTGCGATAGTTAGTGAATCTGTAATCTCTCCTCGCATAACCATTTGAAATAATTCCTCAAAAGGAAGTTTTCTAACTTCCAAATCTTCGCAGGATTCAGGAGTAGCTTCTCCAAAACTTAAACCTTGAGCGATATAGCAAATTCCATATTCATCAGTTACAGAATTAGAAGTATGAATGTCAAGAACCTTTGTCCATTGGGTTGCTGTTATTCCAGTTTCTTCGACTAATTCTCTTTTCGCAGATTCGATAGGATCGGTTCCTATTTTTCCACCACCTTCAGGCATCTCCCATGAATATTGACCTAGCGTATATCTGTATTGTCCTACGATCCAAGTATTCCGATCTTCATCTAAAGGCAATATTCCAATGGCAATATTTTTAAAATGCACCTTTCCGTAAATACCTTGTTTTTTTGAAAAATCTAAAACTTCACGATGTGTAATATTGATCCAAGGATTATCATAAACTTCTTTTATCGAAAGTGTTGTCCACGGATTTTCTTTTTTTGCCATTATCATATTTTCTTTTTTGAAAGATCTAATTATCAATTTGAGTAAGGTTTATTATACCATAACTAATTCAATATGTTGCAAATTGTGTATTAGGAATGGTACATAAATAAATTGAGTGATCTAAAAAATATTTTCTTAAATTTGAAAAACAAAGGCAACAATTTTCAAAGTTGCAAATTATTTTTCACAAAAAAATAAAAATCAAAATGGGAATATTCGGTAGTCTTTTTGGTCCCTCAAAAAAAGAAATTTGGTCTCAAATTGCATATGATATTGGCGGACGATTTAAGGATGGTGGATTTTGGAAAAGAGATTATATTAGGTATGAATATGGATCGTGGGAAATTGTTTTGGACACTTATACAAAATCACATGGGAAGTCAAGTACGACTTACACACGTATGCGAGCACCATTTGCCAATCGAGATGGATTGTATTTTAAAATATATCGAGAAGGATTTTTCTCCAATGTGAGTAAATATTTTGGAATGCAAGATATAGAGATAGGTGATAATTTCTTTGATGAAAATTTTATCATCAAAGGCAATAGTGAATATCAAATCGCTAATCTTTTGGAAGGGGATGAAATGAAAGCACTAATAGAAAGACACGAACAAATACATTTTGAAATAAGAGATGACGAGGGAATTTTTGGCAGTAGATACCCAGAAGGAATTGACGAGTTGTACTTTCAATGTAGAGGGGTACTGAAGGATGAAAATCGAATCAGAGATTTGTTTGATTTATTTGCATTAACGCTTGAACGATTGGTAGAAATAGATTCTGCATATCCTGATGATCCTCGTGTAACAATTGTTTAGTAGTTCTATTTCAGTTTATTATGGATTTTTTTAATTTATATTATAAAATAATAATTATAAAGTTATTCCGTAATTTGTTACCTACCACATAAATGGTAATTATCCTAAATATCCAAAGAATAAAGAGTTGATACTTTTTAATTCAAGAAAAACAATTTAAATTAGGTATTGGATTTACAAAAATCCCTAGCACTTCATTAAAATAACTTCATCCCCCGAAGCACCTTTTTCATTTTTACCTATAAGGACTTAAACTTAGTATACCATATTAAGTTGAGGATGATGCTTTTTAGCATTATCCAATAGTATTGTTTTGATACCTAGTTAATTACTAGTGATATCAAAGCTATCCTAATTTTTTATTGAAGAAAAATGGAAATTTTTCCCTGAATATATTTTGTAAACCACTAAAAAAATTAAAAATTATGAATGATTTTACACCCAATTTTTTTTCACTTAAAAGAGTTAGCATATTCGTTATTGCGCTTTTTGCAATGATGAATATATCATTGGCTCAGACTCTAACCAATGGAGGAACCATTGCTGCTGACCAAGAAATTTGTCCGGGTGAGACTCCTCTTACTATTAACAATACTGCTCTACCTTCAGGTGCAGGATCCGCTACTATTGAATACCTATGGATGTACACCACTAATAGTGGTGCTGCTGCAGGTGGACCTGGATATAATGCAATATCGGGTACAAATTCTACAAGTTATAGTCCTGGCCCATTAGGTGTTACCACTTACTTTGTTAGATGTGCGAGAATAGGTAATTCAGGTCCTTTTACTGCTGAATCTAACGTTGTTGAAATTACGGTATTACCTTCTCCAGCTGCTATAGTTAATCAAAGTGCAACCAATGGTTTTTCTGGATTGTCAGTTAACTTTAGTGCAGGTCTTTCTCCAGGATCAACTTATTCTTGGGATTTGGATGGTGATGGAATTTTTGAAACTAACGGTCAAAATGTAGAAGGCATTTATAATGCTCCAGGAAATTATACAGTAACTTTAATGGTAAACAATGGTTCTTGTACTACTACTACTCAAGTAACTGTTAACATTCTTGCCCCAATCGTAGTGAGTATTTCTGATCCTTGTGCCAATTGTGATGATGGAGCTAACTATACTTTAGGAGCACCAAATTTAGGATACTATGTTCACGACTATATCCAAATTCTTAGTAACCCAGGCGAAACTTGGACACTTACTAATACTACTGGATTGGTAGACAATGCAGGCAACCCAATTCCTGCTGGTACAGTTATTCCTGAAACTACTCCGGGAGTTTACTATTTAAATGTTTGGTTCAATGCATCAGTTGGTGGATGGTCAACTAATGTTACTAACGGTACTACAACTCTTTCTACAGGACCAGGTGCAGGTATTACTTGTCCTCCATGTCCATTATCTCCACTACCAGTAGAGATTGTAAGTTTTGAAGCTAACGTAGTAAAAACTGATGTTGAGTTAAAATGGATTACAGCTACTGAAATTAATAACAGCCATTTCGAAATTGAAAGATCATTTGATGGTGTAAGATTCGACAAATTAACTGTTGTTGAGGGAGCTGGAACTACTACTAGCCAACAATCATATAAATTTATGGATGAGTCAGCACTAACTGGAATCAACTATTATAGATTAAAGCAAATTGATTTGGACGGTGGTCATGAATACTTTGATGTTGTGACTGCTGATGTGAAATCAGAAACTCCAGTAATTTCTGTTCTTCCTAATCCAGTTAAAGATGTGGCAAGAATTAGAGTTGAAATGACTGCAATAGAAGCTGTTGATTTAGATTTAATTAATACCAATGGTAAATTGATTAAAACTATTAAAATCAATAACACAGGTGAAATTCAAGAAGTGAATTTGGAAGAATTACCAGCAGGTATTTATTTCCTTGCTCCACAGAATACTACAGGTGTTTTCTATAAATTGATTAAACAATAATCAATTGCTTACCTAGTTTTATATTGGTTTTAGAAGTTTCTTAATTAATATAAAACTAGGTTTACATTATAATGAAGGAACTTCTTGGTTCTAATTTTTTCGAAGAAAATATTGTACGAATGATGTTGTAAAAGAATTGTTATTCGTACAATTTGTTTCATAATAATTTGATGATTTAGAGCCAAGAATTCCTTTGAATAAAAAGAAGTTCTACATTTATGTAGGGCTTTTTTTTATGGTTGTATGGCAATGGATGCTAACTGGTCATAGAGTGGCTGACATTCAGTGAGTAAGCCTTCCAAATGCTTTGGGAATGGAGTAGTTTTAGGTTGGTAGGGAGCGAAGCAAGTGGAGCGATGCACATTTTTATACCAATATTTTGCCCAACAACCATCCTCAGGCCTTGCGCCTGCTTCCCATGAAAGCATAGATGAGTCGAATGGAATTCCAATTTTCTCGCATAGTTCTGAAAGTACTTTTTGTGGGTTGAGCAAAACATTTTTTCCATCAAGTACAATTATTGGTTGTCCTAATTTTTTTAAATATTCCATTACTTCAATGTGTGCCGCATAACCCACATCATGAATATTGGGTTGGTTAATTTGCTCTGCATATGAAGGAAGCATCTCTCTTGGATTTCTTGTAAGTATAATGTTAATCATGCCCTTCATAAATGACCAATCGATATCAATTAAGTGATGAGTCATTTGTTTAAAAAAAACAATAGGAGTGGAGTGTTCTCCTTGCATCATCATGACTACTTTATCACCATCATTTTCCATTGTGGCTAATATTTCATCGGCACCTGGGTGATATTCATTAGCATTGGACTTAGATAAATAATGTGCATAAAGTGGTTCATCAAAAACGGTGGTATCTTTTCTTTGGGCAAAAGAATACATCAATGCGGTTGAAATATTTCGAGGCCCCGACCAAATATTTATTCTTATAGTTTTATCACTCATGGTAAATTATTTCATACTCAATAATAATCTTTTGTAAGAATGTAACCGCCAAATTTATTTAGCAGGTTGTACAAATTATCGATTATTAGTTTAGTGAACAACCCACTAAATAAATTTAGCGGTTACATTTTATATATTATTTTTTTTTGGCCACTTCACTATGAATTAATTCAATATATAATCGACTCAATTCTTTAGATAAATTTCCAAATTTTCCATCTCCAATTTGTCTACCATCCACACTCGTCACAGGAGTCACTCCTCCAAATGTTCCAGTTACAAATGCTTCATCAGCTCCATACACATCAAATAAAGAAAAGTTTTTTTCAAAAACTGGAATTCCATTTTCTTTACAAACTCGAATGATATTCCCCCTAGTAATTCCATTCATACAATACTGACCAGTAGAAGTCCACACCTCTCCATTTTTTATCATAAAAAAATTAGTGGCATTACAAGTAGAAACAAAGCCATGAATGTCCAACATCAAAGCTTCATCAGCTCCAGCCTCAATAGCTTGAACCAACGCCATGACTTCATGTAATTTGCTATGACAATTTAATCGAGGATCAAGGTAGTCAGGTGACCCTCTTCGAATAGTACTTGTAAATAGCGTTACTCCTTTTGCTCTACTTTCTTCACTTGCTATTTTATGTTCAGCAATGATGACTAAGTTCGGACCGCTGATAGTGAGTCGAGGATCTTGTGAAGGCGTTTTTTTAATTCCTCTAGTTACCATGAATCGTACATGAACATTGTCATGCATATCATTGGCTCGAAGTGTTGTCCAAACTTTTTCAACAAGTTCGTCCTTCGTCATTTTTAAATCCATTCCAATCGTTGCAGCAGCAGTCCACAGTCGATCTAAATGTTCTTCTAAAAAAACCAAAATGCCATCATGTAATCGTAGTGCTTCCCATATTCCATCACCTACTAAATAACCACTATCAAATACTGAAATTTTAGCTTCGTTTCGGGGAAAAAGTTCGCCATTGACATAGATTAGGACTTCGTCATTTCTCTTGTCATGGATAGCATTGTGAGTTCCGTGAACTTGTTTCATTGATTAGGATTTTAGGTAACCGCCAATTTTTACTGGCAGGTTGAATATTAAAAAAACAAAGAAACAAATTTTAAATAAAACAAGAACAAAGAAAGGATACTTTATTTAAGTATTGATCCCATATGCACAATGACGACAACCATTGCCACAACAAAACCCACGAGAGATATGATAAAATTCAGTAAATACAAGAAACCCATTTTCATTATAAAAATGGAGATTTTCTTTAATTTCGGAAGGACGTTTTGGAAAGGGAATTTTTTGAGATTTTTCAACCAATTGATTTAATTCCGATAGACAATTTTTACACAAACAATCAAAATTGGTTTCCGCTAAATAATCATTAGTGGCTTTGCTAATCACAACCGTTGAGCATTGGCAATTAGCTACATCCCCAACTTTGCACTCAAAGTTAGATCGACACCGTTGACATATCTTAGCTTCGTGTTTAGACATAAATGTTTATTTTTAAACCTCACCAAGTCAAGGTCTGACTTCAAAGTCAGGCCTTGACTTCTAAGGACATCTAATATCCAATATGAAATCAATATTGGACATTCGATAAAAGTCAAAGCCTGACTTCAAAGTCAGGCCTTGACTCGGTGAGGTTTAAAAAATTATTGTTTTACAAATAATTGTGAATGTTGTTTTTCTCCATCTTGAACTTTAATAAGGTAAGTTCCTTTTGGAAGATTCTGAACATTTATAGAATTTGAATAATTTGTAATTGTATTGTTTTGAAATTCTTGCCCAAGCATATTATAAATGCTAATTTCCATATTATTTTGATTTTCTAGATTTTTAATAAAAAGAAAATCAGAAGTAGGATTTGGAAAAATTTCAACATTAAGTTGTGCTTGAAGATTTGAATTTGAAACTTGAATAATTTCAGAAGTCGTGATATTATCAGCACAAAAGTAAGTAGGTGTGTTGATTCCAAATTGCCCCACATCAGTCGATGCCATCGTAAAAGACAAGCTATCTACTTTACCCAAACTACTCAAATCAACAAATGTCCAATCGTCAATAATATAATCTTCGCTATTGTCAGCAAATCTATAATCTGCTAAATAAAAGTCAACACTATCCGTTGATAAATTTCCATCCAAATATTTTTTGATAGTCAATAAAAAATAATCAGGATCATCTCCAGTCACTCCTCCGAATTTTTTTGAAAATTGATTTCCATCTCTGATTACGAGATAAGGATAAGTTCCATTGGTAATATACATTCCTAAAATACTATCGCCTTTTGTGGTGTCATCAATTTTTAAAATGGACTCACCTGATACAAAAGAGACTGCATAGTTTGATGACTGCATTGCACCTGCTCCAACTATCGAACTATATTGATTGGTGAATTCAGGGTCAGTTACATCCGTAGAATTTGACATCGCCCAACCAGACCAACTTCCCCAGGCATCGTTATAATCATTTGGGAAAAAAAGGTTTCCGTTAGTAAATCCTCCAGAGCCATCGCTTCCATTTAAAAATGAATCAGGTTCAATGTTTAATGTTTCGAAGTCCGAAACAATTTGTCCAAAAGAAAAATTAAAAACTAAAAAGAAAAAAAGTGTAAAAGTTTGTTTCATTATTTTTGTGATTTTGACTTTTTATAAAAATTAAAATTAATTCCTGCTTGATAATAGATACCGGGCATCGGTCTTCTTTCGATGACAAAATAGTTGGTATCCCAAATATTATTTACTCTAAAAAAAATATGATTATGACTTATTTTATTTTTAAAACTATATCGCAAACTTGCATTTCCAATTAAATATCCATCGACCCCTTCATTGACTCCACGTGCATAGCTTGTAAAAGAATGGTCATAAGAAGCATGGAAATTTTTCCAACTTAAAATCAACGTCGTAGATGCCTGTACTTTTGGCGTATAAAATAATTGAGTGCCTTTACTCATTCGAGGTCGTTCTAAATCAAATTCAGTAGTACTAAGAATGTAGTTACCACGTACATCCCATTGTATTTGCATTTTATTTTTTTGGTATAAAAAAGAAGTAAAAACTTCCAATCCTCTACTCCATACTTTTTCAACATTGACGGCCGACCAAAAAAAAGAACCATCTACATTGGCCCACATGATCCAATTATCAATTTTACGATTGAAGCCAGTTATTTGAAATTTATTTTGAATCCCTTCTAAATTAAATTGAGTTTGAATTCCTAGTTCTTGATTCCAACCTGACTCAGGAAGTAAATCAATATTGCCACCAGGTGTCCAAAATCGATCATTCAAAGTAGGGAGTCGATAATTTTTTCCAGCCTTAAATTGAAGTTTTAAAAATGAAAAAGCATTGAAGTCAATTCCTAAATTTGGAATTAAAGGAACGGATCGTCCATTGACAGCAGCTTGTCGAAGACTCGTTTTTATTTTCCATTTGTTTTGTTGGAAAAGATAAGATGCAAAAAATGCAGAGCGATTTTCTACAGGATTTTCAACGTACCCTTCAGATTCTGCTTCGGTCAAAGAATACATCGAACCAATAACGACTTTGTGATTTGAATTAAAATTCCATTGAAATTCTAATTCTCCAAATTGATTTGTAAATTTATTGTTATAAGTTTGTCCATCAATAAAGATATTGGACTCTTCAAAAAATCCAAGCTTCCCTTGAACCAATCCTTTTGAAAAAGTATTTTTTATTTCAAAAGTAGCACGAGTCGAAGGATCTTTTTGTTCAGCCAAACTTGAATTTTGGACAATGGTAGGCGGAATTTGTTGATGAGACCATTGCTTCCAAAAATGAAAACCTAATTGCAAGTCAGGATTAATTTTCCAATAAAAATCCTGTAAAATATGTTGCCTTGAATATTCGGCATTGGTTTGTTGTACATCAGGTAGAGTAGGGGCAGGTTGGTAGTTGAAATTATTTTTTGCACTCTGATGGAAAACTTTTGTGACACTTTGAAATTTACGATTTCCAACACTCATTTGATATTGTTGTCCCACAAATCCAAAACTTCCCATTTCCGTTTTGAGGCCCATTGAAAACTTATTGGAAAAGTCATTTTTACTATCCAAAGAAATGATCCCTCCAATTGCCCCGCTTCCCCACATGCTTCCGTTGCCACCTTTTTGCAATGAAATTTCCTCTGTTCCTCCTAGTGGTAAAAGCGATAAATCCAAAAGTCCCAACATCGGACTTTGAATGGGAAAGCCATTCCACATAACCAAAGTTTGACTTGCGTTGCCTCCTCGAATAGAGGAAGTAGCCAAACTTCCCATCCCATAACTCTTGATAAAAACCCCACCATCTTTTTGTAACAATTCTCCTACATTATTTGCAGAAATGGCAGCAAGGTCATTTGCATTCCAAGTGTTGGTCGTACCACCTACAACTTGAGTACGTACTCTTGGAGCAATGATTTCAATTTCAGGTACACGCAGCATCGTATCCGCTTGCCCCCAGCAGCAAGTAGGAATACTCATCAAAATAAAAACCCACGAATAAAAAAGATTAATTTTCACTACCTAAAAATTGATAAAGGAGAAGAAGAATTTAGGCAGAGATAAAAGGTAGGTCAGCTTAATAATAATAGGAAACACAGAATTTCCTAAACAAAAAAATAGCCAGAACCATCTAACAAATCTGTCGATCACTTTTCCTCCGAAAGTATTTATGACGTAAAATAATTTTGAATTTTGTCCCGAAACTTCGGGACAAAATTCAAAATTAACGATGGCAGGTCTTCTGGCTCGTTCTACTTTTAATGCCTTCCCAATTTGATGGTTAAAATCAAAAAAGTGGCTTTGAATTAAAAGCTGTTGAAGAACTTACAGCAGCGGGGACTGCTCCGGATTTTCACACGGATTCCCTTTTCATTCCGTTTTCACGGAAACCAAAGATGCGCAAATGTAGGAATTAGTTTGGATTCGTAGGCAAGTTTTTTGAAAAAAATGTTTTTTCAAAACGAACCACGATCGCTTCGCTTGACGAACCACGGATTCTAAATATTTTGAACCGTGGTTCGTGGTTCGTCAAGCGAAGCGACCGTGGTTCTTTCCTAAATAAAAAGGTTGGAATTTTGATTTCCCCTAAAAAACCTGTTTTTTACAAAAACGAAAAATCAATACCATGATTCAATTTTTAAGTTTCCTTGCATTTACCGCATTTGTAGCTGGGTACTCCACTTGGCAATTACGAAAAGATAAGCTCAATACTCAAGATGGATATTTTTTAGGTGGTCGAAGTTTGACAGGAATTGTCATTGCTGGGTCGATGTTGTTGACCAATATTTCTACCGAGCATTTGATAGGAATGAATGGATCTGCCTACGAAAATGGAATGATAATTATAGCATGGGAAGTCACTTCGGCATTGGCATTGGTTGCGGCAGCTATTTATTTTGTTCCTCGATATTTGAAAATGGGTCTCACCACAATTCCTGAATTTTTAGAAAAAAGATTTGATGGATGGACTCGAACATTTATCGCAATGATGTTAATCATATCATTTGTAACAACAATATTACCAATCGTTTTATACTCAGGCGCATTGGGGATTGAAAGTGTTTTTGAAATATCAGATTTATTAAAGATTACCAAGCAGCAAGGGTTGTGGTTGACGGTAATTGTGGTTGGCGTATTGGGAGCAGTTTATGCCATTTTTGGAGGTTTAAAAATGGTCGCCTATACTGATACCATCAATGGATATGGATTATTAGTTGCAGGTTTGTTGATTCCATTTTTAGCATTGTGGGATATTGGAGATGGAAATATTTTTACGGGTTTGTCAAAAGTATTTGAAGTTGCGCCCGAAAAATTTAATGTAGTGAGTGATGAAGTTTCGGTGGGAGAAGGTGCAAGAGATGCGACTTTGCCATTTAGTGTTTTGTTTACAGGTTTGATAATTAACCAGTTATATTTTTGGACCATGCACCAGTCGATTGTTCAAAGAGCATTGGGAGCAGTCAGTATCAAGGAGGCACAAAAAGGATTATTGTACACCGGTGTTTTAAAAATTCTAATTCCTTTGGTAATCGTTTTGCCTGGGGTGATTGCATTTTATTATTTTGGAGATTCCTTTTATGGCGATGCGAGAGATACAATTTATCCGCAATTGGTCAAGAAAGTTTTACCTGTTTGGTTGACTGGTTTTTTTGTGGCAGTTTTAGTCGGAGCGGTTTTGAGTACTTTTAATAGTACGTTGAATAGTGCAGCTACAATTTTTAGTTTAGGATTTTATAAAAGATATATCAATACTCGTGCAGATGAAAGTAGAGTAGTTTGGATTGGAAAAATGACCTCATTGATTTTAGCGGTTTTTTCAATTTTGATTGCACCATTTGTTGCCAATGCACCTGATGGCTTGTATCAATTATTACAACAGCTAAATGGGATCTTTTTTATTCCTATGGCGACCGTAATTCTAGCTGCTTTCTTTTTTCCAAGAGTTTCTGCGATGGGGGCAAAAGTGGGTTTGGTTTTCGGATTGCTATTTTATATTATCATGAATTTTGTCATTCAAGTTGATTTACATTTTGTTCATATCTGGGGAATTGAATTTGTTTTAAATGTAATTGTAATGCATGTGGTTTCTAATTTCTCGCCACGTACCAATACTTTTAAAATCACAGATGTGGGAGCAGTCGAAATGGAACAATGGAGATTTGCTAAACCGCTCAGTTGGGCTTTGGTCATTGTGACAGTTTTGATTTATATTTTGTTGGGAAATGTTTAAAGACGAACCACGAACGCTTCGCTTGACGAACCACGAGCTACGAATTCATAATTATTTGACCCGTGGTTCGTGGTTCGTTTTCCACCATTAGTAGATAAAATAAAACTGGTTGGAAAATAAAATTAGTTTTAGAGAGTAGGAATTAAATAACCTACCCGTATGAGGAGATTATTTTTTCATAGCGAAGCGAAATCATATTGAAAAAGAAGCCTTCAGATGGGTAGATTATTTATTTCCTACTCCCTTACCTAGCTAAAATCACCAATTCATGAAATTTTTCTTAACAGTTCAAATTCGAAATTAGCACAAAAACATATTAACTTTATCATTATTTAATTCATTAAAAATTCATAGTTATGAAAACATTAAAGTCTTTTTTTAGCGTATTTCTTCTAGTGATTTTTGTTGGAAATATCGCTCAAGCACAAAACGTAAATCCACGTCATGTACCCGATTTAAATCTTACCGATACTCAAATTGAACAACTCCAAGAGATCGAAAAAGAATACATACAAAAGAAAAGAGATGCAATTGATTGGAAAAAGATGAGAGAAGAGGATAAAAAAGATATGTCCAATTTTTATAAAAGAATCAAGGCAGTCGATGACGCTGAAAACGTGGCACAAAAGGCGATTCTTACTCCTGAACAGCTGACTCAATATGAAGGATATGTGCTCGAACATGAAGAGGAAAGAAAGGGGAACAAGTTGTCTCGGCAAATAAAACAAATGAATGATGAGTATCCAGGAATGGAATTTACGGAGGCTCAAAATATTGCTTTGTATGAAAAATTAGAAACATTTCGAAAAATTGGATGGGACTCCAAAGAAGGTGTTACAACTTATCAAGATGCTCGGTTAGCAATTTATAGAGAAGTTTTGGATGATCGTCAATTTGCCCTTTATGAAAAAATAGAGGAAGGAAAAGCAGAAATTCGAGAAGCAAAAATTTTAGTAGAGTATAAAAAAGCGATTAAGATTTCGGAAGAAATTTTACCAATCGTACAAGATTTTACCATGCCTAAATTTAAGGTGTTAAGAAATAAACTGGAAGCAAAAATTTCTCCTGAAGATAAAGAAGAATTGGTTCAACTACGAGCAGAACGATTACAGTCCTTTGAGGTGATTTTGGATCAAATGGTCAATGAAGATTTTAGTACGAAAAAATTTAAGAATCCAGAATTGATTCGAAATATCGAATTAACGAAGGAAATGGTGGTGGATAATTCGAACATAATTTCAAACCTTTGGTCGGCTGACTTTGAGAATTTTTTCTCCAATGAAAAAACAAGAGCGCAGGAACTAGCTGAAAAATATGCCAAAGAAATTAATGCAATGGAAAAAGAATTATTATGGACAGTAAAAGAGTCGGTAAAAAAATCTGCAGTTGTTGTTGCTGAAGAATATCCGATTCCCCCTGTTGCGATAATTTTATCTCAAATCACAGAGTTTCCAGATGAGGCTAAAGCACTTTTCCTTTTGTTAGATCCAGAAGTGGACTTTGCTTTAGAAATGCCTGAATTTGGAAAAGGGGAAGGTGACCATTTTGCATCTGCCTTTCCGAATCCTGCAGTAAAAAATCAGACTTTAGAATTTTTTATCCAACAAGATGCACACGTAACTGTGGAGGTACTTGATGAGTCGGGTCGAGTTGTAAAAACTTTAGCATCTGAAAATATGTATAAAGGAAATCAAAAATTAAATGTAGATATTAGTGACTTTAATTCTCAATTGTATTTTTATAGAATTACGACAGGTGATGAAGTGACGATGTTGAAATTTACTGTAGTGAAATAATTCTGTATTTATAAGGAGGCTTCAGTCCCCTTGTGATTTTTTAAAATCTGGAAGGACTTCTTCGTTAAAATGACATGTAACCGCCAACTTCAGTTGGCAGGTTGTCCCAAAGTTGTTGTTTAAATCCTGTGAAATGTAAAAATCACAAGAATTGTCTAAGAACCACTATTTAAATACAATGAATATTCTATATTTTAAAACAACCTGCCAACTGAAGTTAGCGGTTACATAGCTGTAAAATTCTAATCAATTAAAAGTTAAATCTTACCTTAGCATTTTACAATAATCTTAGAATATGGAATTGGATATTTTAAAAAATCAGTTAGAAGGAGAATTGCACTTTGACCAATTGATGAAGGTGCTTTATGCTACGGATGCTTCGGTTTATCGGGAGCTGCCTCTTGCGGTTGCCATTCCTAAATCTACCGATGATTTAAAAAAACTTATTCATTTTGCTAAAGAAAATAAAACGTCACTCATTCCTCGTGCTGCAGGAACTTCTCTTGCAGGGCAATGTGTAGGCGACGGAATCGTAGTTGATATTTCAAAACATTTTAATCAGATTTTAGAATTTAATGCTGATGAACAATGGGTGCGTGTTCAACCTGGCGTAGTGCGGGATGAACTCAATGCGTTTTTAAAACCACATGGATTATTTTTTAGCCCAATTACTTCCACCGCTAATCGAGCGATGATAGGAGGGATGGTAGGAAATAATTCAAGCGGAACAACTTCCATCGTTTATGGAACGACAAGAGAACATGTATTGGAACTCAAAACCATTTTGGCGGATGGTTCTGAAACTGTTTTTCAAGCATTGGATAAAACAATGTTTTTACAAAAAACAAAATTGGAGAATTTAGAAGGAGAAATTTATAGACAAATTTTTCAAGACCTTCAAAATTCAG